>NZ_JPFY01000015.1:0-324567 GCF_000722755.1 Streptococcus mitis
CTAGAACTGACTGCCAGTTCTAGTTTTTATGTATTCTGAGGTATTAGTATTTTCTAAATCGTTGGTAACGTTCTTCCAACAACTCTTCTAACGGTTTTTGTAAAAGTATAGCTAGCTCATCTTGGAGTTCTTTTTTGACACTCTTAATCAGTTCCTTACCAGAAAGTCCTGCTTCAGAAATCACCTTGTCCACCACGTCCATTTCTAACAGTTCGTGTGAAGTGATTTTCATCAGTTCTGCCGCTTCCATGGCACGAGTTCCGTCCTTCCATAGAATGGAAGCAAAACCTTCAGGACTGAGAATGGCATAGATAGAATTTTCCAACATCCAAACACGGTCTGCGACTGCTAGAGCCAGAGCTCCACCTGAACCACCTTCACCGATAATAATAGCAATAATCGGAACTTTCAGGTCACTCATTTCCATGAGATTGCGAGCGATAGCTTCTCCTTGACCGCGTTCTTCCGCGCCGACACCAGGATAGGCACCTGCAGTATTAATAAAGGTCACAACTGGACGACCAAACTTTTCAGCCTGTTTCATCAACCGTAGAGCCTTACGGTAGCCTTCTGGATGCGGTTGACCAAAATTCCGCTTGAGGTTATCTTGTAAACTCTTGCCTTTTTGGATACCAACCACTGTTACAGCTTGGTCCCCAAGCCAGCCAATACCACCAACAACTGCACCATCGTCACGAAAAGAACGGTCACCGTGTAATTGGATAAATTCATCAAAAATGCCTGTCGCAAAGTCCAAGGTTGTCAAGCGACTCTGCTCACGCGCTTCTCTGACTATTTTTGCAATATTCATCTAGGATCCCCTCCGTGCAATCTGACTAGGCTTGAAATCGTATCTGGCAAGTCTCTTCTTTTAACAATAGCATCCACAAAGCCATGTTCCAATAGGAATTCTGCCTTTTGGAAATCCTCAGGCAAGCTTTCACGAACCGTGTTTTCAATCACACGACGCCCAGCAAAACCGACCAAACTCTGTGGTTCAGCCAGAATGATATCGCCTTCCATAGCAAAAGAAGCTGTCACACCACCTGTCGTTGGATCTGTCAAAATGGTCAGATAAAAGAGACCAGCATTTGAATGCCGTTTAACTGCTGCAGAGATCTTGGCCATCTGCATGAGACTCATGATTCCTTCCTGCATACGGGCTCCACCAGAGGCTGTGAATAGGACAACTGGCAATTTTTCGACAGTCGCATACTCAAACAAACGAGTGATTTTTTCCCCTACAACCGTACCCATAGAAGCCATGATAAAGTTAGAATCCATAATCCCAAGAGCCACAGTCTGACCTTTAATAAGAGCTGTTCCTGTCACAACAGCTTCATCCAGACCTGTTTTTTCACGCATAGTTGCTAGTTTCTTTTGATAACCAGGGAAATGCAAGGGATCCTTGCTTTCAATCCCTGTAAACAATTCCTTGAAAGTTCCCATATCAATCGTCAAAGCCAAGCGTTCTTGGGCAGAAATACGAAAGGTGTAACTACAGTGCGGACAGATACGCTCACTTCCCAGATCCTTCTGATAAATGGTATGCTTACAGCCTGGACACTGGGAGAATAATTCATCTGGAACCTCTGGCTTGGCTTGAGGTTTTTCCCTAACCGAACGATTGGGATTGATTCGAATATACTTATCTTTTTTACTAAATAGAGCCATTGATTCCCCTTTTCGGTTTAAACTCTTGAAGTCATTTTATTCTTTTTCTTGATATTTAGGTAAGAATGTTTCCATCAAGAAAGAAGTGTCGTAATCTCCAGCAATGACATTGCGATCTGAAATGAGGTCAAGCTGGAAATCTGCATTGGTCTGCACCCCTTCAATCTCTAATTCATAGAGGGCACGTTGCATTTTCATCAAGGCATCAAAACGATTTTCACCGTGAACGATGATTTTGGCAATCATACTATCATAATATGGCGGAATGGTATAACCTGGATAAACTGCTGAATCTACGCGCAAGCCAACTCCACCACTTGGCAGATGGAGATTAGTAATCTTACCTGGACTTGGAGCAAAGTTAAAGGCTGGATTTTCTGCATTGATACGACACTCGATAGCATGCCCTCTTAGAACAATATCTTCTTGCTTAACAGACAGAGGCTGACCTGCCGCAATGCGAATTTGTTCCTTAACGATATCCACACCTGAAACAAATTCTGTTACTGGATGTTCCACCTGAACACGAGTATTCATTTCCATGAAATAGAATTTGCCACTGGCTTCATCAAGAAGAAACTCAATGGTCCCTGCATTCTCATAACCAACAGACTCTGCAGCTCGAACAGCAGCAGAACCAATTTCATTGCGCAACGTTTTTCCGATTGCAATCGAAGGACTTTCTTCTAAAACCTTTTGATTATTCCGTTGAAGAGAACAATCCCGTTCCCCCAAGTGAATCACATGTCCATGTTCATCTCCTAGGATTTGAACTTCGATGTGACGAGCTGGATAGATAACCCGTTCAATGTACATGGCACCATTGCCATAATTAGCCTTAGCTTCACTAGAGGCAGTTTCAAAGGCTGAAACGAGGTCTTCTGGTTTTTCAACCTTACGAATCCCTTTACCACCTCCACCTGCTGAAGCCTTGAGCATAACAGGATAGCCAATTTTTTCAGCAACAATCAAGGCTTCCTCAGAGTTATGCACTTCTCCATCCGAACCTGGAATGACAGGCACACCTGCTTTGATCATCTGAGCGCGCGCATTGATCTTATCCCCCATCATATCCATGACATGACCAGATGGGCCGATAAACTTGATACCAACTTCTTCACACATGGTCGCAAATTTGGAATTTTCACTGAGAAATCCGAAACCTGGGTGAATGGCTTCTGCCTCAGTCAAGACTGCAGCTGATAGAACCGCATTGATATTGAGATAAGACTCTGTTGGCTTACCAGGGCCAATACAAACTGCTTCATCTGCCAAAAGCGTATGAAGAGCTTCTTTATCAGCAGTTGAATAAACCGCCACCGTTGCAATGCCCAATTCACGCGCAGCACGGATAATACGAACCGCAATTTCACCACGATTGGCAATTAAAATTTTTCGAAACATGGAGAACCTCCTTAGTTCCCTATTGCAAAGGTAAGAGTACCACTAGCTGCAAGCTTGCCATCCACTTCAGCCTTTGCTTCAACCACGGCAATGGTACCGCGACGTTTTACAAACGTTGCCGTCATAACCAATTGGTCACCTGGTACAACTTGCTTCTTGAATTTAACCTTGTCCATACCAGCGTAAAAGACCAGTTTTCCTTTATTTTCAGGTTTTGACAACTCCAAGACACCAGCTGTTTGCGCCAATGCTTCCATGATCAGAACACCTGGCATGACAGGGTATTGAGGAAAATGACCGTTGAAGAAGGGCTCATTGATGGTCACATTTTTGATGGCAACAATAGTATCCTCGCTCACTTCCAAGACACGGTCTACTAGGAGCATAGGATAACGGTGGGGAAGAGCTTCTTTGATTCCTTGAATATCAATCATTTGATACGTACCAATCCTTTACCAAACTCAACCATTTCTTCGTTAGAAACGAGAATTTCCGTTACCACACCATCCTTAGGTGCTGGAATTTCATTCATGACTTTCATGGCTTCGATAATCACCAATGTTTGACCTTTTTTGACACTATCACCAACTGTAACGAATGCAGGTTTATCAGGACCAGCAGCCAAGTAAGCCACCCCAACAAGTGGACTCTCCACAACATCTCCCTCAGCAGTCACACTTGTTTCAGCTAGAGCTGGAACTTCTTCTGCTACAGTCTCTGCTGGAGCAGATGTAGGAGCTACTGGACTCGGTGTTGCTAGAACGGGCGCTGGAGCGACTTGAGCTGCAACTTCAGACACCATTCTCGCTTCATTCTTGCTAAACTGCAACTCATCCGTCCCATTCTTATAAGAAAACTCTCTCAAACTTGACTGGTCAAATTGGGCCATCAAGTCTTTAATATCGTTTAAATTCATACTTATTTATTCTCCCAACGTTTGAAAGCAAGAACTGCATTGTGGCCACCAAAACCAAAAGTATTTGAAATAGCGTATGGAATTTCTTGCTCCAAGCCTTGTCCATAAACGACATTGGCTTCGATATAATCTGATACTTCGCTTGTCCCAGCTGTCATTGGTACAAAGTTATGACGCATAGCCTCGATTGTTACGATAGCTTCTACTGCACCTGCAGCACCCAGCAAATGTCCTGTGAAAGACTTGGTTGATGATACAGGCACTTCCTTACCAAGAACAGCTACGATCGCACCACTTTCTCCTTTTTCATTAGCAGGAGTTGACGTTCCGTGAGCATTAACATAGGCTACTTGCTCTGGGGAAATCTCAGCTTCTTCCAAGGCTAGTTTGATGGCCTTGATAGCTCCCTGACCTTCTGGATGTGGTGAAGTCATGTGGTAGGCATCACAGGTATGTCCATAACCAACCACTTCAGCAAGGATAGTTGCCCCACGTTTTTCAGCGTGTTCAAGGCTTTCAAGAACCAACATCCCAGAACCTTCACCCATGACAAAACCATTACGGTCCTTATCAAATGGAATGGAAGCACGAGTTGAGTCCTCTGTAGTTGAGAGAGCTGTCAGGGCTTGGAAACCAGCAATAGCAAAAGGTGTAATAGAGGCTTCTGAACCACCTACCAACATAACATCTTGGAAACCAAACTTAATTGAGCGGAAGGCATCCCCAATCGCGTCATTTGATGAAGCGCAGGCAGTATTGATGGATTTACAAACACCGTTTGCTCCAAAACGCATAGCAACATTTCCTGAAGCCATATTTGGCAAGGCTTTCGGAAGGGTCAATGGTTTCACACGTTTTGGCCCTTTGTCATTTAGGCGAAGTACTTGATCTTCAATTTCTTTGATTCCACCAATACCAGAGGCCACAATAACACCAAAACGATCTTTATCAAGAGCCTCTACATCCAAATTGGCATGATTGACAGCTTCTTGGGCTGCGTACAAGGCATACAAAGAGTAGTTATCAAAACGATTGGTATCTTTCTTAACAAAGTATTTATCAAAAGGAAAATCTTGGATTTCTGCTGCATTATGCACATCAAAGTCACTATGGTCAAATTTTGTAATTTTACCAATTCCGATTTTTCCAGTTGTCAAACTATTCCAAAATTCTTCTGGTGTATTTCCGATTGGAGATGTTACTCCATAACCTGTTACTACTACGCGATTTAGTTTCATCTTTTTTACCTCTAGCTTTCGCTACATACTTAGGCCACCATCAATGGCAACCACTTGACCAGTTAGATAATCTTGGCCTGCTAAAAATACTGTCAAATCTGCAACCTGCTCTGCCTGCCCAAATTCTTTCATAGGAATTTGTGCCAGCATGGCATCTTTTACCTTGTCTGATAGAACAGCTGTCATATCGGACTCAATCATTCCAGGTGCAATAGCATTAACCCTGATATTGCGATTGGCCACTTCACGCGCCACAGACTTGGTAAAACCAATCAAACCAGCCTTAGAAGCTGCATAGTTAGCTTGACCGATATTTCCCATCAAACCAACAACACTAGACATATTAATGATAGCACCTTCTCTGGCTTTCATCATCGGTTTCAAGACTGATTGTGTCATGTTAAAGGCACCAGTCAAGTTAACCTTGAGCACTTTTTCAAAATCTGTCTCTGTCATCTTGAGCATTAGGGTATCTTGGGTAATCCCTGCATTGTTGACCAAAACATCTACTGAACCCAGCTCTGCAATAGCTTGATCAACCATACGCTTAGCGTCTGCAAAATCTGATACATCTCCTGAAATGGGAACCACCTTGACACCATAGTTTGAAAACTCAGCGGGCAATTCTTCTGAAATTTCCCCACGACTGTTTAAAACAATATTGGCTCCCGCTTGAGCAAACTTGTGAGCAATGGCAAGACCAATTCCACGACTCGAACCTGTAATAAAGATATTTTTATTTTTTAGTTGCATTCTTTTCTCCTGTTTCCTCTTGTATTTATGGGAGAAGGGATTACTCGTTTTCTAGCAAGGCTTCCAAACTCGCCTGATCTTCAACATTGGCTAGTTTAGCTGTCTTATCAATTTTTTTGACAAAGCCTGACAAGACTTTCCCCGGTCCAATCTCGATAAAATTGGTTACGCCTGCTTCTTGCATAACCGCAATACTTTCATAGAAACGAACTGGTTCCTTGACCTGACGCGTCAAGAGTCGAGCTATGTCTTCTTTTTGCATAACAGCAGCTTCTGTATTGCCGACTAGGGGACAAGTAAAATCTGAAAAACTTACCTGAGCTAGAGCTTCAGCTAGTTTCTGACTAGCAGACTCAAGAAGAGCGGTATGAAAAGGCCCTGAAACCTTGAGAGGAATCAAGCGTTTGGCGCCTGCTTCCTGCAAGAGTTCTACAGCTCGATCAACTGCAACCACTTCTCCACCAATCACGATTTGTGCAGGTGTATTATAGTTGGCTGGGGTAACTACTCCAAGTTCAGAAGCTTTTTGACAGACTTCTTCAATGACCTCTACTGGCGTATTGAGAACTGCCACCATCTTACCAGAGCCAGCAGGAACCGCTTCTTCCATATAGGCGCCACGCTTAGCAACCAAGGCTACCGCATCTTCAAAATCCAAGGCACCGCTGGCTACCAAGGCAGAGTATTCTCCAAGAGACAAACCAGCAACCATGTCAGGCTGATAGCCCTTTTCTTGCAATAAACGGTAAATAGCAACTGAAGTCGCTAAAATAGCTGGTTGCGTATAGCGGGTCTGGTTAAGTTTTTCTTCTTCCCTATCAATGAGATGACGCAAATCGTAACCAAGCACCTGACTTGCTTGATCAATCGTTTCTTTGACAATAGGGTAGTGATCATAGAGATCCCGTCCCATACCTAGATACTGGGCACCTTGACCAGCAAATAAAAAGGCTGTTTTAGTCATTTCTTACAACTCCTGCCCAACGAGAGGCTTCTTCTTGAATTTTCTTAGCTGCTCCGTAATACAAATCTTTTAGGATTTCTTCAGCTGTTTCTTCTTTGGAAACAAGTCCTGCGATCTGACCTGCCATGACAGAGCCTCCATCCACATCTCCGTGAACAACCGCTTTGGCTAGTGCACCTGCTCCCATTTGTTCAAAAATTTCCAAATCTGGATTTTCTTGTTTAAAAGCATCTTTTTCAGCTTGTTCAAAATCACGAGTCAACTGATTTTTAATCGCGCGAACAGCATGTCCAAAGTGTTGAGCTGAAATCGTAGTATCAATATCTCTAGCTTTTAAAATTTTCGCCTTATAATTTGGATGGGCATTAGACTCTTTTGCAACGACAAAACGAGTTCCAACCTGAATAGCCTCTGCCCCTAGCATAAAGCCAGCCGCAGCACCTTCACCATCCGCAATCCCTCCTGCAGCAATAACAGGAATAGATACAGCAGCAGCAACCTGACGCACCAATGTCATGGTTGTTAATTTCCCAATATGTCCCCCAGCTTCCATTCCTTCTGCAATTACAGCGTCCGCGCCTATTTTTTCCATGCGTTTAGCTAGGGCAACACTTGGTACAACAGGAATAACTGTAATACCAGCTTCATGGAAACGTTCCATGTATTTGCTTGGATTTCCTGCTCCTGTTGTCACTACCTTAACACCTTCCTCAATAACGAGGTCTACAATATCTTCCACAAAGGGAGACAAAAGCATGATGTTGACACCGAAGGGTTTATCAGTCAATGATTTGATTTTATCAATATTTGCCTTGACAACTTCTTTAGGGGCATTCCCCCCACCGATAATCCCTAGTCCTCCAGCTTTGGAAACAGCCCCTGCCAAATCACCATCAGCAACCCAAGCCATTCCTCCTTGAAAGATAGGATAATCAATGTTCAATAATTCTGTAATACGCGTTTTCATAGTGCCTCCATCGTTTCTTGCTTACGTAATAGTTCGATATCGTCATAATTTGACAATCAAACTATTGCCTAAACAAGAGGGAGCGGGTTTCCCTACTCCTTCTATCTATATTCTGTTTATTTTGTTTGCTCTTCAACGTAGGCAACCAAGTCACCAACTGTTTTCAAGTCATCTTCTGCTTCGATTTGGATATCAAAAGCATCTTCGATTTCTGAGATTACTTGGAACAAGTCCAATGAATCTGCGTCCAAGTCATCAAAAGTTGATTCAAGTGTTACTTCTGATGCGTCTTTTCCAAGTTCTTCAACGATAATTTCTTGTACTTTTTCAAATACTGCCATGATAGGACTCCTTTAAAATAAATAGTTTTTTATAACAATGTGTTCACCACATGATTACCTAAATTGTAAGAATGAGCGTGCCCCATGTCAAGCCTCCACCGAAGCCTGATAGTAGAACAGTCTGGCTACCATCTAAACGGATGAGGCCTTGTTCTACACACTCTGAAAGTAAAATCGGGATACTGGCTGCACTGGTGTTCCCATATTCCATCATATTGGCTGGAATTTTATCTCGGTTAACACCGATTTTTCTAGCCATCTTATCCAAAATACGGTCATTAGCCTGATGAAGTAGCAGATAATCCAAGTTTGTCGCCTCTATAGGAGATTCATCAATAGTCTGCTTGATAGACTTGGCTACGTCCCGAATAGCAAAATCAAAGACTGCGCGCCCATCCATCTTCAAAAATGAATCTGCACTTTCTTGAACTGAAAATGGAGAATGTAACCCTGAATGTCCATAAGTTAGACACTCGCTACGACTCCCATCACTATTGAGACTCTCAGCCAAAAAATGCTCTTTCTCGCTAGCTTCTAGCAAGACTCCACCAGCACCATCTCCAAACAAAACAGCTGTTGATCGGTCTGACCAATCGACTGCTTTAGAGAGGGTTTCACTACCAATCACCAAGCCTTTTTGAAAGCGACCAGAAGCGATAAACTTTTCAGCAGTTGAAAGAGCAAATACAAATCCACTGCAAGCTGCTGTTAGGTCAAAAACAAAGGCCTTATTAGCACCAATATTGGCTTGGACACGAGCAGCTGTTGAGGGCATCATCGAATCTGGAGTAATGGTAGCTAGGATGATAAAATCCAACTCCTCTCCTGTGATTCCAGCTTTTGCCATCAGTTTCTTGGCAACCTCTGTAGCTAAATCACTAGTAGATTCTGTTCTTGAAATATGTCTTTGACGTATTCCCGTCCGACTTGAAATCCACTCATCATTGGTATCCATAATCTGAGCCAAATCATGATTTGTAACCACTTGCTCTGGCACATAATGAGCAACCTGGCTTATTTTTGCAAAAGCCATTATCTCAAATCCTCCAAAAATTGATAAAGATTGGTCAAACCTTTGCTCATAACCTCCATCTCTTGCTTACTCATACCATCAATGATTTTTTCAACCATAGCCTTGTGGAAGCGTTTATGTAGCCTATGAACCAAGCGACCTTTCTTTGTCAAATGCAGATGCACTACACGTCGATCATGTTCTGAACGAATGCGTTCAATATAACCCTTACGTTCGAGATTATTCAAACTAGTCGTAACTGTCCCAAGAGTCACCATCAACTCTTTTGACACTTGACTTGGTGTCACATCTGGAACTTTTCCAATCACATCAATCGTATGCATTTCTTTGATGGAGATATCCTTGAAACGACTACCCCTCAAGCTAACTTCCTCAATAACGAGGACATTGTTAAATATAGACGTTAAATATTCATTAATTCGTTGGTAGTCCAAACTTTCTTTCCCTCCTTCTCAAAAAAACTTTTACAATCAAAACATTTGACAGAAGAATTATATCAAAGTTCAAAGAATGGCGCAAGTATTTTTTTATTTTCCTGTAAATTTAGGTCTTCTTCTCTCCGAATGAGCCCGAACTCCCTCTTTGAAATCCTCTGTTTTAGCTAGTGATTCCTGTAGATGCAGTTCTAAAACAGCATAATCTTGCCAATCTTTAAATTGGCTCTCCCAAACCAACTTCTTAATGGCAGCATAGGAATTACTTGAACCACGTCTTAATTTTTTAAGAAGCTGTTCTCTGGTTTTTTCTAACTTATCAGCTTCAGAAATACGGTAAACCACACCCCACTCTAGAGCTTTTTCTGCTGTCAAAGCCTCTCCTGTCATAGCTAATTGAGCAGCACGCGTCACACCGATACTTCGGCTCAAGAGATGAATTCCTCCTGCATCTGGAGCCAAACCAACTCCAACAAAAGCTTGGATAAATTTAGCCTTATCCGTTGCCAGACAGAAATCTGCAGCAACAGCAATATTCGCTGCAGCACCTGCAACAGCCCCATCAACCTCCATCAAAACAGGCTTTGCAATTTGCTTGATTTTATAAGAAATAGCATTGACTAGTTCTGCGATTTTCGTCAATGATGGAATATCATCCTCATCCACTGCCCTCTTCATCTCTACTAAATCTCCCCCAACTGAAAAGACTTTGCCGTTCGCATTGATCAAGATAAAATGCACAGCTGGATCCTCTTCCGCCAGAGTCAAGGCTTCTAAAATTTCCTCACACATAGGAATGTGGAAGCCGTTAGCGACATCAGGACGGTTTAAAGTAATAATTGCCAAATCCTCTTCAAGCTGATAAATAATATGTTCCATCTGGACTCCTTTTTATTTTCATAAGCAAGTTAAATTATTTCATTATCAAAGTATATCTTTTTTATTCTAAAAAAGCAAGAATAAGAATGTAATAAGTGTCTCAGCCGATTTTAAATTCCTTATCTTTCCCTGTAAAATGGATTATTTTCTTCATTTGAAAAAAGACTCTCTTTCTGCTATAATCGTATAAAATACTTACTTTAGGAGTCCTTATGAAGGTTGTTAAATTTGGAGGTAGTTCTCTTGCCTCTGCTAGTCAATTAGAAAAAGTTTTAAACATTGTCAAAAGTGATTCAGAGCGTCGTTTTGTGGTCGTTTCTGCGCCTGGTAAACGCAATGCTGAAGATACTAAGGTTACGGATGCCTTGATTAAATACTACCGCGACTATGTTGCTGGTAACGATATTAGCAAAAGTCAGAACTGGATTATTGAACGCTATGCCGCTATGATTAGTGAATTGGAACTGAAACCAGCTGTTCTAGAAAAAATTTCAAAAAGTATTCGGGCCTTGGCAACTCTTCCTATCGAAGAAAACGAATTTCTCTACGACACTTTCCTAGCAGCGGGTGAAAACAACAATGCCAAATTGATTGCTGCCTATTTTAACCAAAACGGTATCGATGCACGCTATGTTCACCCTAGAGAAGCTGGGATTGTGGTAACAAGTGAGCCGGGCAACGCTCGCATCGTGCCATCAAGTTATGACAAGATTGAAGAATTGACAAATGCAAATGAAGTCCTTGTCATTCCTGGTTTCTTTGGAGTTACCAAGGAAAATCAAATCTGTACCTTCTCGCGTGGAGGATCAGACATTACAGGTTCTATCATTGCTGCAGGTGTAAAAGCCGACCTCTATGAAAACTTTACAGACGTTGATGGTATCTTTGCAGCCCACCCAGGTATTATCCACCAACCACACTCGATTCCTGAGTTAACCTACCGTGAAATGCGTGAGTTGGCCTATGCAGGATTCTCAGTTCTTCATGACGAAGCTCTTCTTCCTGCCTACCGAGGAAAAATTCCTCTGGTTATCAAGAATACCAACAATCCTGACCATCCAGGTACTCGTATCGTTCTAAAACACAGTAGTGATGAATTTCCAGTTGTAGGAATTGCCGGTGATTCTGACTTTGTCAGCATCAACATGTCTAAATACCTCATGAACCGCGAAATTGGATTTGGTCGCAAGGTTCTGCAAATCCTTGAAGACCTCAACATTGGTTGGGAACATATGCCAACTGGTATCGACGATCTTTCAATCATTCTCCGTTCTCGTGAACTAACTCCTATCAAGGAAGAAGAAATCCTGCGTCAATTGGTTCAAAAAGCTGAAGTAGACCATGCAGAAATCGAACACGACCTTTCAATCATTATGATTGTTGGAGAAAAAATGAAGAGTCATATCGGAGTAACTGCTACTGCTACACGTGCTCTATCTGAAAACAAGATCAATATCCAGATGATGTCTCAAGGTTCTAGTGAAGTTTCTATCATGTTTGTTGTCAATAAAGACCAAGAAAAAGCAGCAATTAAAGCCCTCTACAATGCCTTTTTCGGTGAAAGTAAGGAAGACTAATCATGGCCCAATCTCTTAACAAAACAGTGCTTCTCAGCACGACAGGCACTTCCTACCTCTCTATCGCTGGAAAAGTTGGGAAATTCCTTGTCGGAGATCAGGCTCTAGAATTTTACCCAGATGTTAATGTCGAACAATTTATCCAGATTCCTTGGGACCATATCAACCAGATTGGGGCCAATGTCACTGGTCGCAAAATCAGTCGCCACTTCGAAGTCTTTACAGACAGAGGAAAATTCCTCTTTGCATCAAAAGACTCAGGTGCCATTCTCAAAATTGCTCGCGAAAAACTGGGTAATGACAAGGTCGTCAAACTTCCGACCCTGATTCAGACCATTGGTCAAAAATTTAAAAATCTATTTGCAAAAAAGTAGAAACTTTAGTATAATCATAGCAACGGATAAGTAGGTTATCTTCTTCTTTCAGAAAGTCTGCGGGTGCTGCGAGCAGATAGGAGAGATAAGTGAAATTCTACCGTTAATAACAATTACATAAACAATCAAGTGCACACCTGTGAAGTTGGATGGAACCGTGGCCCTGCCACTCCAACGCTTTGTCAGGTGTGCTTTTTTCATAAAGGAGTTCTTATGTTAGATATCAAACGCATTCGTACAGACTTTGATGCTGTCGCAAAAAAATTGGCTACACGTGGTGTAGATGCTGCTATCTTGAATGAGATGAAAGAAATCGATGCTAAACGTCGTGACATTTTGGTCAAGGTTGAAACTCTCAAAGCAGAACGAAACACAGTTTCTGCTGAAATTGCCCAAGCCAAGCGCAACAAGGAAAATGCAGATGACAAAATTGCTGCCATGCAAAATCTATCTACTGAGGTCAAAGCCTTGGATGCTGAATTGGCAGAAATCGATGCTAAATTGACAGAATTTACCACTACTCTTCCAAACATCCCAGCTGACAGCGTTCCTGTTGGGGTTGACGAAGACGACAATGTGGAAGTTCGCCGTTGGGGGACTCCACGCGAGTTTGACTTCGAGCCAAAAGCCCACTGGGATCTTGGTGAAGACCTTGGTATTCTTGACTGGGAACGCGGTGGTAAAGTAACAGGCGCTCGCTTCCTCTTCTATAAAGGGCTCGGTGCTCGTTTGGAACGTGCTCTCTACAACTTTATGTTGGACGAGCATGGCAAGGAAGGCTATACGGAAGTCATCACACCTTACATGGTTAACCACGATTCTATGTTTGGTACTGGTCAATATCCAAAATTCAAGGAAGATACTTTTGAATTGAGCGACAGCAATTACGTCCTCATTCCTACAGCTGAAGTTCCTCTAACAAACTACTACCGTGATGAAATCCTGGACGGTAAAGACCTGCCAATCTACTTCACTGCTATGAGTCCATCATTCCGTTCTG
Organism: Streptococcus mitis; assembly: GCF_000722755.1. Lineage (GTDB taxonomy): Bacteria > Bacillota > Bacilli > Lactobacillales > Streptococcaceae > Streptococcus > Streptococcus mitis_CM. The sequence goes on from NZ_JPFY01000015.1 coordinate 13,555, forward strand.
AGGCTGGTTCAGCTGGTCGTGATACTCGTGGCTTGATTCGTTTGCACCAATTCCACAAGGTTGAAATGGTCAAATTTGCCAAACCAGAAGAATCTTACGAAGAATTGGAAAAAATGACAGCCAACGCTGAAAATATCCTTCAAAAACTTAACCTTCCATACCGTGTCGTTGCTCTCTCTACTGGAGATATGGGCTTCTCAGCTGCGAAGACTTACGACTTGGAAGTTTGGATTCCAGCACAAAACAATTACCGTGAAATCTCAAGCTGTTCAAACACAGAAGATTTCCAAGCCCGTCGTGCCCAAATCCGTTACCGTGATGAAGCAGATGGCAAGGTAAAACTCCTTCATACCTTGAACGGTTCTGGACTTGCAGTTGGACGGACAGTGGCTGCTATTCTTGAAAACTATCAAAATGCAGATGGTTCTGTGACCATCCCAGAAGCTCTTCGTCCTTACATGGGTGGAGCTGAAGTTATCAAACCATAAAAAATAAGGTTTAGCTATTTCTAGCTAGACCTTTTTTCGTAACCAAATCAAATAAGCACCTAATACAAAGAATAAAATAGTTAGGCATATAATAGTTTCAGCCAATACCAGATAATCCAGAAATGGAAGTTTCAAGATTCCCTGAGCCATCTTGAGCGAGGTAGCTGTGATAATGGTTGGGAAGGTGAGGGCTGAGAAAGCTGGTTGGAAACCTTGTTTTAAAATATTGGGTAGGCGAGTCAAAACAAAGAAAAAGAAGGATTGGGAGGCCAAGAGCATGACAATCAAGACCCAAGTCGGTAGGCTAACTCCTCCAACCCGAACCAGGGAAGCCAAGAGTAGAGAGAAAGGAGCACAGTAAATCCCTTCTTGTCCAAGCATGGCTAATGGGAGTGGATGTTTCTTTAAATCGCTATAAATAAGCGGGTAGAGATAGAACGTTAAGAGAAAACCAAAACTCAAGGTCGCATAGGCAATTTCGATGATGCCTACAAGAGGATAGGTTAAGGCTGCCACTGCTATCCCCACATAGAGAACCGTCCAGCTAGGAGTCGCATGAACCCTCCGACCCGGACAAGCAAACTTGATGGTGAAACCAGCAATCAAGGTCACATCCAAGAGAAATGAAAACCACCAGAGCCCTTGTGCTACCAAAGAAAGATGAGGGAATACGCGAAAGACATACGTTGATAAAATCATCCCAGCCATGGGAAAGGTAGCCATCCCTGACAAAAGAGGGGGCTTGGTCAATTCTTGCTTGGCTTCCTTCCAATTAAAGAGATGCAAAAGCAGAAAGTAAATCCATAAAACTAAACCTGATAAACTCAGTATATGTGACAGAACTGGCAACGTATCTAAAACGAGATTTCCAGCTCCTGCCAAACCTAGCAAACAACCAGAAAATACTAAGGGGAGTTTTTTCATCCTAACCTCCAATAATCATGTTAGTTTCAGTATAGCATAAAAGCGCTTAAATGAGGGGATAAAAAACGAAGTCCGATTATTTCAGACTTCATTTGACTCAGATATGAATTAAGCATAAGGTTGCAATTCTGGGTTAATTGGTGTATTGGCTAGATTGTTGGCATAGTTACAGAGACTTGCTAGGCTGACACCAAGAACCACATCCAAGGCATTTTGTTGGGTATAGCCAACTTCTAGAAACTCAGACAAGGCTTCATCTCCTACACGACCCTTGGTATTGATAACTGCCAAGGTAAACTTAGCTAGGGTGTCCAATTTAGGATCTGTTTCAATTGGAGTACGATTGCGAAGGGCTTGAAGCAGGTCATCGTTCATCTGGATTTGTTTAATTGAAAAGGCTGTGTGACCTGCGACGCAGAAGGCACAACCATTGGTCACAGCTGCCGTGATTTGCACTACTTCGCGCTCAACAGGTGTCAGGCTGTTGCGACGGTTGATAGCTCCGACAGTACGGTAAGCCTCTAAAGCAGTAGGTGCATTAGCCAAGAGTCCGATTAGATTTGGAATAAAGCCATTGTTGTCTTTTTCTACTGTTTCAAGAACTTCTTTCACTTCTGCTGGTGCTGATTCTACTGTATGGATTGTAAATGTTGTCATCATAAAACCTCTTTTCATGTTGTTGAAACCTAGTCTATCACAGATTCTATACCGTGTATAATATATATTTTAAATTGCACTGATAGAAATTTTTTATGAAAGCAAAAAATCACACGCGATGTGTGATTCTATTATTTATTAAAATACTTTTTAGTCTCAGCAATAACAACTGGTGATAAAACTAAGAGGGCAATCAAGTTTGGCAGAGCCATCAAAGCGTTGACGATATCTGCGATAATCCAAACCATATCCAACTCGATAAATCCTCCCAGCAAGACCATGAGCACAAAAATCACACGGTAGAGCCAGATAAAACGAACACCAAAGAGGAACTCGAAACAGCGTTCTCCATAGTAGTTCCAACCTAGAATCGTTGTAAAGGCAAAGAGTACAAGGAAAATGGTCAAGAGGGCAGGTCCAAAGTGTGAAAAGACTGTTGAGAAGGCTGACTGAGTCAAAGCCACTCCATTCAAGTCACTATTCCATACTCCAGTTACCAAGATAGTCAAACCAGTCAGAGTACAAATGATGAGGGTATCAATAAAGGTTCCTGTCATGGAAATCAAACCTTGCTCTACTGGTTCATTTGTCTTAGCTGCAGCAGCTGCAATGGGAGCAGAACCTAGACCAGATTCGTTTGAAAAGACACCACGCGCAACACCATTTTGGATAGCCATCCGAATGCTAGCACCAGCAAATCCACCTATCGCAGCAACAGGACTAAAAGCGGATGTCAAGATTAAAGCGATTGTAGAAGGAATTTTCCCGATATTAAAGAAAATAACTGTAAGAGTTCCCAAAATATAGATGATGGCCATAAAAGGAACAACAGTAGTTGAAACCTTTGAAATAGACTTGAGTCCGCCAAAAACGGCAATCGCTACTAAGACAGACAAAACGAGAGCCGTGATAGCTGGCGAAATAGTCGTTGTATTTTGGATAGATTCTGTAATCGAGTTGACTTGAGTGAAGGTTCCGATTCCCAACAAAGCTACTAAGACACCTGCTATAGCAAAAAAGATGGCAAGTGGTCTCCACTTTTCTCCCATACCCAAAAGTATATAGTGCATGGGACCCCCTGCAACAGCACCGTTATCGTCTTTAGTCCTGTATTTAATAGCTAATAAACCTTCCGCATACTTGGTTGCCATTCCAAAGAAAGCCGCCATCCACATCCAAAAGAGGGCTCCTGGTCCACCGACCTTGATAGCTGTCGCCACCCCGATAATATTTCCCGTACCAACTGTCGCTGCCAGGGCTGTACACAAGGCCGCAAAACTGGATACATCCCCATGCCCCTTATCCTTGATAAAAATAAGCTGAAAGGCCTTAGAGAGACGCAAAACCTGCAAGAGTCCTAGACGAGCAGTTAGGTAAATCCCTGTCCCGACCAATAAAATCAAGAGGGGTGGTCCCCAAGCAAAAGCATCGATTGATTTAAGCAATTCTAACATTTCCTTCTCCTATCTTTTCAACCCCAAAAGAAAGAGCACATGCAAGATACATGTACTCTGGAATGCTTAGATAAATGCTAAAAAGCGGTCTATCCTAGCTCTGTCCTTTTACCTGAGAGTTTGAGCAGTTGCCTGCCTTGCCCCTTCGGTGCCTTTACGGTCTCTCCAGAGTTCCGTCCATTTACAGTCATGGAAAATCAAACGATTCGCCACTTCTATTAAACTTCATTCGGTGTTGGTATTTAATTGATTCTTATTTTACAAAAAATGTTGGCTTTTGTCAATGTGTTTTGGGAAATTCTTATTTGACTCAGTTAACTAAACTTGGTAATGATTTTCGAAATCATAAACTCCCCAATTTACGCTATAAATCTTTTAAATTACTATTTACAACTTCTCTGCTCATCTCATTATTAAAGAAAGGAAGACCGACGATACGATAACGTTCATCGTCCAACAAAGTTCTTGCCTCATCTCTTTCAGTAATTTGCAGTAAGAATTTCTCTTTCCAGCCTTCTTTACTATTTTTGAAGGTATTATTACTATCCAAAAATTGACTTCCTTTTGGCTCAATGAAAATCTGCCAAGAAGTATTTCCAACTTTTTTATCATTTGCAAGCAAGATAAAGTCAGGCTCAAAAGCACACCCTTCATCAAAACTATAGATTTTCACTGCTTTCTCATTTCGCAAAAGATAAATATCAGACCACTTTTCCTGCAAATCATTCATCAATTCACGGATAGCACGCACCAGATATTTCTCCTCGCTTGTTCCAAAGTTATCATCATAGGCATACCAATCTAGTTGATCGATATTTTCAAAAATCTCTGTTTCAGACTTGGTTTTTTGTGACCGTCCAAACTCTGCATTCCCATTTACATTAACAGTATACTTTCTCAAAATATTCTCTTCAAAAACTTCACGTACAGGAACAGATTCAAAGTTAGCTGAACCATAAAAGCGCTCTTCAGTTGGAACGATATCTTTTTCAATGCTATATAAAAGCTGTTCTGCAATATAGAGTTTCTGGTCTGAAGTTAACTCACTTATTTGTGATAAAGAAGATTCTACTATAATATTAACTTTTGAAAGCATTTCGATGAAGGCAGATACACCACTCAAGCCAAAGAAAGCTTTCTGTAAGTTTTTAAAGGTATACTGTTTATTGCGATTGATAGCTGCTCGAACAATATTGGAAGTAATTTCTTTTCCAAACTCGAAATTTAAGGTGTTTGTCGAATCAGTCGCAAAAATATCATCTTCTGAGAAAGCTTCAAAATCTCTTGTGTTGAAAGTCGGTAAACTGACCTCAAAGGAACTAGGAATGAAAGAGGTATCCAACAAACTTTCCTGTCGTTGTTCGACATATTCTTGATAAGAAAGACGTTTATTCATCCAAACAAGACCCTCTATATAGGTTCGTGTTTGTTTGAAAGACTCTTTTAGCTTTAATTCACGCTCTTCTAAATTGACATCATCAAAAATTCCAGACTCACGCAAGACTTGCTTTAATTCAGAAATATAGCGAGGATTATTGGCAGAATGATAATGAAGCTGTTCTATGACACGAAGTTCATTGTTTTCATTTTCATCAAATTTACGAGTGAACTTCTCCTCGATTTGATTATCAATCACAAAGGGATAATAACGTGCACCACGACCAATGAGTTGCTTTTCTGCATTGGTAGTGTTCCCTGCGACAAAACCGTTCTTTGTTGTCTTACCATCACGAATATCGTAAAGGCGAACAATATCAAAAAGATTCAAAACATCCCAGCCTTCGTTGAGCATATCAACTGCAAAAATAGCACGAATTTCATTTGAAGGGAGTTCCAGAGTATTCAACTCCACTAAATTGTTGCTAGTCTTGTTTTTCCCATCAATCACGAGTAAGCGTTCACGGCGAAAATCTTCCTGCAATTCCTCAATTAAATCTTGAAAAGAAAGTCCAGACTCCTCAAAAAAAGCAAATGCTTTTTCCAAGATATTTTTTTGCTCCTCATCATTTGCAGTTAAGTTTTTTTGAGACTGTACTTGTTCTACTGACAGATTGGCTAACATATCCAAAAAAGCCTCTAAGTTTCCTTTATTTTCAGCAATTTTTTGCGACTTAAACAAGACCAAAGGTTTGAGGTTGATGCCATGTTTCAAAGCGATTTTCTTGCGGTATTGGCTGATAATGATTGCCTGCAACATACGAGTTGGAAGTTCATTATCTACTAAGTGGAAAAGAACATCTTTAGAGTACTTATCCAAGCGGAACTCTTTCAAGTCATACTTGAAAATCAAAGATTTTTCATATTTTTTGGCAATATCTGGATTTGCTAAGTCAATGGTTGCTGTAAATTCAAATAAAGAAGATTTACGTGCTGTACTTTGAATGTTTTCAATCGTCGCCGTCCAGCTGTCGTTCTCATCTTTTTCTTTCTTACCGAGTCCAGCATTCAAGTGATGAGCCTCATCTGCCAATAACACAAGCGACAAATCTTCAAATTGCTCATAAGTTAGGCGATTTTCCCTTGGGGTGTTTAAATCTTGGTGAAGTTTTTGAATGGTTGTAAAAACAATATTGATACTATCAGGCTGACTATCGGAAAAATCTGTCACTTCACGTACTCCCACCACTTGATTATCAATCGTTATTTTATCCGCAAACAAGTATTTTCCCATCTCATTAGGCAAGAAGTTTGCCCTTGTCTTGGTAAGGATATTGTCGTTATTAACAAAAAAATAAAATTGCGTTCACCCTGTTTAAATTTTTCGAGGATAATCGCTGCCATCAGCAAAGTTTTTCCTGAACCGGTCGCCATATTGTAGAGGACTTGTTCTGGTTTTTTTCGATTCTTCTCATCCCTTTTGTAGTAAAGATACCTCCCTAACGCCTCTTTCTGGTAAGGACGCAGTGGAAATTTCAGATTTTGCGTGATGTAGTCTGGAATGCTTGCCTTAAAGTCAATGAAGCCATTTTCACTAGCTTGCTTATAAATTTCATACACAAAAGCCATCACTTACTCCTCTCCATAGAAGTCTTTATTGAGTTTTTTCTCTTCTAGTGAAATGCCATAGTCGCTATCATCTATCTCTGAGTAATTAACATACAGGTTATTATTATCCACCAACTCCAGCAAGACTTGTTTTTGTTCAGCTAGTGAAAGTTTTTCGAACTCTGACTTTTTCAACTTTTTAGGGTCGACACGATAAGATAGGAACGAAGACTTTTTAGCCTGTTCAAATAGTTGAGATAGAGTTTCAGACTCTCTTGCCTCTAAGACTGTATTTTTAAAATCCTGGGCATCATTTTTGAGTTCGCAGTAGACAAACGAACCTCCACCCTGCCAGTCGACAGATTTTGAAATACCACCTTGTTCGCCCTCAATCACTTTTTCCAAACGTTTAACGGACACGGTCTCAATGTAGTCCATTTGTTCAATACCAATGTACTGGCGGTTCATTTTATGGGCAACGGCTGCTGTTGTACCTGATCCGAGGTGGTAATCTAGGACGATGTCTCCATCATCGGTCGTTAAATCAATAAACTTTTTAACCAGCTGTTCTGGCTTAGGGTAATCAAAAACTTTTTCTTTGAAAATTTCTTCTAAAACTTTAGTTCCCTGACCAGAAAAACTTTCATCAATCCAAGATGTAAAAACTGTTTGTTTCTTCCCATCACCTTTATATATTTTTTCGTAGAGCTCTGTTCTACCATCTTTTTCAAGTGACACTACCATATCATTTTTTATAGCTTCTTCAAGTCTATTTTTACTCCATCTCCAGCACCCATCATCTCCATTCGGTAAGATTGGCAATACTTTATTACCCTCAAATTCAACTTCATAGAAGAGGTTAGGGCGGTCTTCTCTTCGACTGTTGCTTCCCCATTTTCGAATAAGCTGAGTTTTATAGTTTCCTCGGCTATCTTCATAAGCATAGTTTGAAGTGTCTTCGATAAAAGCTTTATTCAAGATTGCTCGTTCTTTATTTTTGGCGTAAAAAATTATAGTTTCGTGAATTTGAGCAATATATTTACTATCTTGACGACCTCCTCGACCTTTCCAGACAATATTTGAGATAAAATTATTTCTGCTGAACACCTCATCCATCAAAACTTTTAGATATGCTTGTTCATTGTCATCACATTGTACAAAAATTAAGCCATCATCACTCAGCAACTCCCGAGCCACCTCTAAACGATTCTTCATAAAAATTAACCATGTTGAATGATTGAAGCTATCATTGTAATTAAAGCTATCATTACCTGTATTGTAAGGCGGATCAATATAAATGAGTTTGACTTTCCCAGCAAAACGCTTTTTCAAACTATGCAGAACGATAAGATTATTCCCTTTGATGATAAGATTATCAGTATCTTTTATCTCTTCCACGTTATGCTCGCCAGTTTCGTCATAACGTTTAAAGTTAGTCAAGACCTTATCATCCAGTAAACGATTGATTTCTGTTGGAGCGAGTGTTTCATTAAAGAAAACCTCTTGACGTTTCACATCGTCCTTGGTTTGCCCTCCCTCAAGCACACAATCTTTATAAGGAAAATTCAGCACAACTTCTTTATTTTCAGAAAGATAATTTCTGTCTGGCATTCCAAGACCTATTTTTGTTTTGTAGGCTGTAAAGCTGTCAGGCAAGAACTCCTTGTTATTTAGAAATTGCAAAAAGATATCTTTTTTAAAGACCAATACCCCATTTTGTAGCTTTGAAAAGAAATGATTGGTCATTTTTTCATTACTACTCAACTGATTGAGTAAGTCAGGACTGTACTGCCGTGCCAGCTCAGCCAGCTTATTTTTATTTAGCACACCATCCACTAAAAACTTAGGATTTTTAGAGAGAACCTGCTCTAATTCATGTTTCATATACGGAATCTCCTTCTCACTTAAAATTTGTGAAGAGCTGATAGTATTCCTTTATATGTATATATAAAGGAAGGGTATACCCTTCCTTTATATGTATATATAAAGGAAGGGTATACCCTTCGGTTTTATTCAATTTTCTAGTTCTATTATAGCATATTTGAGCATGTTTAAAAGAAATGATAAAAAAGCTTGAGGAATCTTGTATTTCCTCAGGCTTTTCTTATCCTTTAAAAGTGACAATAGTCGCACCACTGCCTCCAGCATTTTGTGGGGCATAGCCGAAACTCTTGACATGTTTGTTTCTTTGTAGATATTTGGTGACTCCTTCACGGATGACACCTGTTCCGATACCATGGATGATATCGACTTGGGCCATATTATTGAGCAAGGCTTGGTCGATAAAGGCATCTAGCTCATTCATGGCTTCTTCATAACGTTTGCCTCGAAGGTCCAGTCTTGCTTGTGGACCTCTGCCAGAAGTCCGTTTCACAACATTGACTTGTTTCTTCTTGACTTGCTTTTCTTGCTGGGCTTGAACAAGGTCAAATTCTTTCTCTTCCAAGGTCATCTTGATCAAACCGACTTGGGCTTCCCAGCGACCGTCCTTGAGTTGACTGGTCAAGGTACCACGCTGACCGTAACTGAGAACCACGATATCATCTCCCACCTTTGGAGCTCGTTTTTTCTTGGCCTTTTGAAGAATCTTATTTTTTGACAAATCTACTTTTTCAGGAGCCAATTTTTTTAACTTGGCCTTGGCTTCAATGATTTCATGGGGTTTGAGTTGAGATTTACTGTGGAGATTTTTAAGAATCTGGTCACTTTCACTGAGAGCCATGTCCACAATTTCAGCAGCCTGTTCACGCGCCTTATTAAGTTCGGTTTCCTTTTCACGATTGAGCTCGTTATAAAGTTTTTTAAGAGCACGGTTCATCTTGAGATTTTCTTGCTCCACCTCACGGATATTGTCCAAGCGTTTGCGACTCTCTAGCGTCTGCTCTTCCAGTTGCTCAATGATACGATTGACATCATTGTCCTGATCGACCTGCTGACTGGCATCTCCTACGATAACTTCAGATAGGCCTAAACGTTTAGCGATTTCGAAGGCATTGCTTCGGCCAGGAACACCCTGCATAAAGCGATAGGTCGGGCGAAGAGTCGCAGTATCAAACTCCATGCTGGCATTTTGCACAAAGGCTGTCTCAATACCGTAAGCCTTGAGTTCCGGATAGTGGGTCGTCGCCATGGTCTTGACTTGACGCAGACGAAGGTCCTCTAGAATAGCCATGGCAAGGGCGGCTCCCTCTTGAGGATCTGTACCAGCACCCAACTCATCCAAGAGTAAGAGTGAATGTTGGTTGACCTTGCCAAGAATATCCACAATATTGGTCATGTGGCTAGAGAAGGTAGACAAGCTCTGTTCAATAGACTGCTCATCGCCAATATCGGCAAAGATTTCTTCAAAAATACCAACGCGACTTCCCTTATCTGCTAAAATCGGCAAACCGGACTGAGCCATAACCTGCGTCAAGCCTAGAGTTTTAAGCATGATGGTCTTCCCACCTGTATTGGGACCTGTAATGACAATGGCTGTTAAATCTTGATCAAAATGGACATCATTTGCAACGGCATTTTTGACCAAAGGATGGCAGACATGGAGCAGTTGAATTTCTTGATTTTCTGACAGCCGAGGAACGACTGCTTGCCTTTCTTGGATAAAGCGTACCTTGGCACGAATCAAGTCCAGATGACCAATAATCCAAGCATCATTAGCAATCTCGACCGCATGAGGGCGGACACGCTCAGAAATTTCTTGGAGAATGCGCAGCATTTCATAGCGCTCATCTGCTCGCAGACTAGCAATTTCTTCGCTCAGTTTGACCACCTCACGGGGTTCGATATAGACGGTATTTCCACTAGCAGAAATATCATGAACGACACCTGCAATCTTATTGCGGTAGGTGTTTTTGACTGGTAAAACCTGACGGCCATTTCTGCTGGCAACAATCCCTTCTGTCAACATCTGAGCTTTTTGCTTAAGCAAATCTTGCAAAACATCGCGGACCTGACTCTCGCTATCATGGATTTTTCTGCGGATTCGTGCCAATTCTTCACTGGCAAAATTTTCAATGAAACCTGCATCATTAAAGGCTTGGAGATTTCCTTGTAATTGCGGAAAATCGTGTAATTTTTCAAACCAGAGGGCTAATTCTGTCAAGCTGACATTTTCCAGATTGGCGTAAAAACTTTGCAGTTCTCTGCTAGAAAGAAGCACGCGCTTCAAGAGTAGGAACTCCTCGATATTGAGGTCCGCCCCCATCTCCAACCGCTTGCAAACTCCTGCGATTTCCTTGGTTGCAAGAATAGTAAAATGCGGTTGCTCGACGAAAAGAGCCTGCATTTCCTTCATCTCAGCAAAAGCCTGTTTGATTTTATCCGCTTTGGCAGTCGGAGCCAACTGTCTCAATTGCTCCAAGCCCTGCTCGGTCAACAAATGGGGTTCAAACAAAGCCTTGACCTTATTGAACTCTAATGTTTCTAATATTTTCTTGTTCATCGTTATTTCCTTGTCTTTGAATGTCTATACTCTTCGAAAATCAAATTCAAACCACGTCAGCGTCGCCTTACCGTACTCAAGTACAGCCTGCGGCTAGCTTCCTAGTTTGTTCTTTGATTTTCATTGAGTATTAGGTGTGGTAGCTTTTTACATTCTGATAGATTCGAGTCAAATCTGTAAACAAAGGGCTAGGAAAACTCCTGCCCTTTTTATCCGATTAAATTTGTCACCCAGATTTGTTTGAGCCAACTGGTTGTTACTGGTATGCTCTGGATGATGTGTTTTGCGACGATACTCTTTTCAAGAGGATTTTGTATAGCTGCCATGGGGATGGTCGCCAAGATTGTCAAGGCCATTTGTAAGACAAATAAGGTCACCAACATGGACAAGATACCTGCTGAAACTTGGAACAACTTACTACCAAGCTTTTTACTAGGAATCAAGTGTAAGAGGAGACCAAGTAAACGACCGATACTATAGACAATCCCAAATACAAGCAAGTAACCGATCCCTGCATAAAAGACCTTATCCAACTGAAAGAGTTGATCCGATGGGAAAAAGAAAGTTCCCTGTCCTTCCTGCGGATTTGCATAAGGGACCAGCAAATGGAATTGCTCTCCAAGCCCCTTATAAAACTGGCCAGCCATAAAAGCCGATGCCATGGCTGAAATCAGGTAATAAACCTGTAAGAGCAGGCCTCTCCGATAGCCGATATAAAATCCCCAAGCCAAGACCAATAGAAGAAGGATTGAAATCATAAGGAATCCTCAATCTTGCTCTGTTCTTGCTTGCAAGTCACAAGCTTGTGACGCAATTCTTTTAATTCTTGCTCCTTATCATCAAATTCAATCTCACGGCTGAGCTGAGTTGATAAACAGTTGACTGCCAACAAAAGAGCGATTGTTTCATCGTCTGCACTAGGCATTTGTTCTTTAATTGCTTGGTATTTTTCTGTCGCAACCTTAGCGATTTCCTCCATAAAGAGATTATCATGCTCGCTTGTCAAGGTTAATGATTTTTTCCCGAATGTAAATTTGAATCGATTTAGATTTGCCATAAAATTCACCTCACGATATTATACCAAAATTCGCTAATTTTGTCAGTTTTTACAAATTTACCTGCTTTTATGGTACAATAGAAACTATGGCAAGTATAACACTCACACCAAGTGAAAAGGAGATTCAGGCTTTTCTTGAACACTATCAAACCAGTCTGGCTCCCAGCAAGAATCCCTATATCCGCTACTTTTTGAGACTACCTCAAGCAACGGTTTCTATCTATACTTCTGGAAAGGTCTTGCTTCAGGGTGAAGGAGCTGAGAAATACGCCAGTTTCTTTGGCTATCAAGTTGTAGAGGAAAACAGCGGACAAAATCTCCCTTTGATTGGGACAGATGAGGTGGGAAATGGTTCCTACTTTGGTGGACTTGCAGTTGTGGCTTCCTTTGTCACTCCAGACCAGCATGACTTCTTACGAAAACTCGGTGTAGGGGATTCTAAGACTCTGACCGACCTAAAAATCCGTCAGATCGCCCCTATCCTCAAGGAAAAAATCCAACATCAGGCACTGCTTCTCTCACCAAGCAAGTACAACGAGGTCATCGGAGACCGCTACAACGCTGTTTCGGTTAAAGTTGCCCTCCATAACCAGGCTATCTATCTCCTTCTTCAAAAAGGCATTCAGACTGAGAAAATTGTGATTGATGCCTTTACCAGTGCTAAAAATTATGACAAGTACTTGGCACAAGAGGCCAATCGTTTCAGCAATCCTATCAGCTTAGAAGAAAAGGCTGAGGGCAAATACTTGGCTGTCGCAGTTTCTTCTATCATTGCGCGTGATCTCTTTCTAGAAAATCTTGAAAATCTGGGACGAGAGCTGGGCTATCAACTTCCAAGTGGAGCTGGAACGGCTTCTGATAAGGTGGCTAGCCAGATTTTGCAAGCCTATGGTATGCAAGGACTCAATTTCTGCGCCAAATTGCACTTTAAAAATACTGAAAAAGCGAAAAAACGCTTAGAAAGGTAAGTTATGAATTCATTTAAAAATTTCTTAAAAGAGTGGGGATTGTTCCTCCTAATTCTGTCATTACTAGCTTTAAGTCGTATCTTTTTTTGGAGCAATGTTCGCGTAGAAGGGCATTCCATGGATCCTACCCTAGCGGATGGCGAAATTCTCTTTGTTGTCAAACACCTACCTATTGACCGTTTTGATATCGTGGTTGCCCATGAGGAAGATGGAAATAAGGACATCGTCAAACGTGTCATCGGAATGCCTGGCGACACCATCCGTTACGAAAACGATAAACTTTACATCAATGATAAAGAGACAGATGAGCCTTACCTAGCTGACTACATCAAACGCTTCAAGGATGACAAACTCCAAAGCACTTACTCAGGCAAGGGCTTTGAAGGAAATAAAGGAACTTTCTTTAGAAGTATCGCTGAAAAAGCCCAAGCCTTCACAGTTGATGTCAACTACAACACCAACTTTAGCTTTACTGTCCCAGAAGGAGAATACCTTCTCCTCGGAGACGACCGCCTGGTTTCTAGCGACAGCCGCCACGTAGGTACCTTCAAAGCAAAAGATATCACAGGGGAAGCTAAATTCCGCTTCTGGCCAATCACCCGTATCGGAACATTTTAAGAAACCTAAGAGGCCGAGAATCAAGAATCTCAGCCTCTTCTTCTATCGTGAGAAGTGATTATTCACTATCCAGTTTGATTAAGATAGAAACAAAGTTATACTCAATGAAAATCAAAGAGCAAACTAGGAAGCTAGCCGCAGGCTGTACTTGAGTACGGCAAGGCGAAGCTGACGTAGTTTGAATTTGATTTTCGAAGAGTATTAACTCTCACCTATTTATGCAAAGGAATCTTATGGAAGTTTATTTTTCAGGAACCATTGAACGGATTATTTTTGAAAATCCCAGCAATTTTTATCGTATCCTCCTCCTAGAAATCGACGATACAGACGCAGAGGATTTTGATGATTTTGAAATCATTGTCACGGGCACTATGGCTGATGTGATTGAGGGAGAAGACTATACTTTTTGGGGACAAATTGTCCAGCACTCCAAGTATGGGGAACAACTGCAAATCAGCCGGTATGAAAGAGCAAAACCAACTAGCAAGGGCTTGGTCAAGTACTTTTCAAGTAGCCATTTCAAGGGGATTGGTCTCAAGACAGCTCAGAAAATTGTAGATACCTATGGCGACAATACCATTGACGAAATTCTGCAACACCCAGAAAAGCTAGAAGGTATCTCAGGACTCTCTGCTAAAAATCGCGAGGCCTTCGTCTCTACTCTCCGCCTCAACTACGGAACAGAGATGGTCTTGGCCAAGCTAGCCAACTACGGCATTCCCAACAAACTAGCCTTTCAGATTCAAGACTTTTACAAGGAAGAAACCCTTGATGTGGTTGAAAATTATCCCTACCAGTTAGTCGAGGATATCAAGGGCTTGGGCTTTACCATTGCTGACCAATTAGCGGAAGAACTAGGCATAGAAAGTCAGGCTCCTGAACGCTTCCGCGCCGGTCTAGTTCACAGTCTTTTTCAGGCCTGTATGGAAACAGGGGACACCTATGTTGAAGCACGAGATCTGCTAGAACAAACTCTAACCCTACTTGAGTCTTCCCGCCCCGTGGAACTGGATCCCAGCCAAGTGGCCCAAGAACTCTCCTACCTGATCGAAGAAGACAAGGTTCAGCAGATTGATACCAAGATTTTTGACAACAGCCTCTTTTTCGCCGAGGAAGGCATCCGCAGTCACTTGGTTCGTATCCTTGAAAAAGGAAAACAGAAGAGCCAGGATTTAAAAACCATTCAAAAACATATCGCTACTGTCGAAGAAGATTTGGAGATTGAGTATGATAACATTCAAAAACAAGCTATTTGTGATGCTATCCAGAACAAGGTCTTTATCCTAACAGGTGGACCTGGTACTGGTAAGACAACGGTTATCAATGGGATCATAGCTGTTTATGCCCTTTTAGAAGGACTTGACCTCAGGAAAAAAAGCAACCTACCTATTCTTCTTGCTGCTCCAACTGGACGAGCCGCTCGGCGCATGAATGAATTGACAGGTTTGCCTAGCGCGACCATACACCGCCATTTGGGAATGACAGGGGACGATGATACCAGTCATCTGGAAGATTATCTGGATGCTGACTTTATCATCGTGGATGAATTTTCCATGGTGGATACTTGGCTGGCCAACCAACTCTTCTCCAACATCTCTTCGAACAGTAAGATCCTCATCGTGGGTGACAGCGACCAACTACCGTCTGTCAGCCCTGGACAGGTTCTAGCGGATCTGCTTCATATTCCCTTGATTCCTCAGACTCGTTTGGAAAAAATTTACCGACAAAGCGAAGAATCAACTATCGTTACCCTAGCTAGTCAAATTCGACAGGGCATCCTGCCAGCCGATTTCACCCAGAAAAAAGCAGATCGTTCCTACTTTGAAATTGCTAGTGGCCATATTCCTGCTACGATTGAGAAAATCTTAGGCGCTGCCCTAAGAAGTGGTATCCCTGCCCGTGATATCCAAGTTCTGGCGCCCATGTACCGAGGAACAGCAGGGATTGATGCCATCAACCAACTCATGCAAGACCTCCTTAATCCACCACAAAAAGACCAACTCAGTTTTGAAGCTCCCCAGTGCCACTATCGTAAGGGAGATAAGGTCATTCACCTGGTCAACGATGCTGAAATCAATGTCTTTAATGGAGATTTAGGGGCTATCACAGACCTGATTCCTGGAAAATACACTGAGTCGAAACAAGACGAGATTGTCATTGATTTTGATGGCAACGAGGTCTCTTACCCACGTAACGAATGGTACAAGATTCGTTTGGCCTATGCCATGAGTATCCATAAGTCTCAGGGAAGTGAGTTCCCTGTTGTCATCCTACCGATTACCAGTGCTAGTAGGCGTATGCTAGAGCGCAATCTCATCTACACAGCCATTACACGCGCCAAAAGCAAGCTTATCTTACTAGGCGAATTACAGGCCTTTGATTATGCTACCCAACACATCGGAACTGCCCGAAAAACCTATCTGATCGAACGCTTCAGTGATTTATTGGAGAATGTTGAAGAAAAGCAACCAGCTGTCTCTGAAATAATCACATCAAGTACCTCTGAACAATCCTACATCCTAACCGAAGAAAACTGGGATAGCATCCCAGCCATGATTGGGATTACAGACGCAGATCTCAAAGAGATTTTTGGAAAATAGTACACAAGAAAACCCACCAATTCAGGTGGGATTTTTGTTTATTAATACTCAATGAAAATCAAAGAGCAAACTAGGAAGCTAGCCGCAAGCTGTACTTTAGTACGGTAAGGCGACGCTGACGTGGTTTGAATTTGATTTTCGAAGAGTATAAGATTATTTAACTGTTGCTGTGCTTGTAATCAATTCAACAGCTTTTTTGATTGTGATATCGTGTTTCAACATATCAGCTGAAAGCAAGCTTTGTACTTGAGCCACTTCCATGTTGTAGTCTGTTGCCAATTGCTCAACTTCTTTTTGGATTTCTTCTTCTGAAGCGTCAAATCCTTCAGCTTTCGCAACTGCTTCGATAACAAGGTTAGTCTTCGTACGTGACTCAGCTTCTCCCTCGTATTGTTTGTGAAGGTCTTCTTGAGTAGTTCCAGTGATTTGGAAGTACATGTCAGGGTTGATACCTTGACGTTGCAAGTTTCCAAGGAATTCATTAACTGAACGGTGAACTTCTTCGTGGATCATTTCTTCTGGAAGTTCTACGATTTCAGCGTTTTCTACAGCTTTATCAATTGCTGCACCTTCTACTGCATCTTTGTAAGCTTCTTCTTTAGCAGCAGCTAATTCTTTGCGGTATTTTTCTTTCAATTCAGCAAGTGTTTCAACTTCTTCGTCGATATCTTTTGCAAGTTCATCGTCAAGAGCTGGAACTTCTTTAGCTTTAACTTCGTGGATAGTTGTCACGAATTTAGCTTCTTTACCTGCAAGGTCTTCTGCTTGGTAGTCTTCTGGGAATGTTACGATAACGTCAACAGTTTCGCCAGCTGAGTGACCTACCAATTGGTCTTCGAAACCTGGGATGAATTGACCTGAACCAAGTCCAAGTGAGAAGTTTTCACCTTTTCCGCCGTCAAATTCAACACCATCGATAGAACCAACAAAGTCGATGACAACAGTGTCACCGTTTTCAGCAGCAGCTTCTTTGATAACCAATTCAGCCAAGTTGTTGCGTTCGCGTTCGATACGCTCTTCAACGTCAGCGTCTGTTACTTCTTTTTCTACATCTACTGATACTTCAAGGTTTTTGTAGTCACCCAATTTAACTTCAGGTTTTGTAACAACTTCAGCAGTGATAACCCAGTCTTGACCTTTTTCCATTGAAGTTACGTCAATTTTTGGTTGAGCAACGACTTCAAGACCAGCTTCTTTTACAGCTGCTTCATAAGCATTTGGCAAAAGAGCGTTCATAACGTCTTGATAAAGTGACTCTTCACCAAATTTTTTGTCGAAGATAGGACGTGGAAGGTGACCTTTACGGAAACCTGGAACATTAAGAGATTTCTTCACTGAGTTGAAGACACGGTCCAATTCTGGTTTGATTTGGTCTTGAGAGATAGTGAAAGTCAAGACACCACGGTTTGTTTCTTTGTTTTCAAATGATACAGACATTCTGTCATTTCTCCTTAAAATTTTTTAAATACAGTCTATTATAACATAAATGGACAACTTCTTTCAAGTAATGAATGCGCTTTTCAATGACGCTAGAGGTACTTGCTCGCTTCTTTTATACTAAGTTCAGCGATTCTTTCCTTGTTTTTCTCAATGAAGCCTGCTACCCAAGTTGGATTGGTTTTGGAGTAGTCTCTTAGAGCCCAGCCAATGGCTTTATTGATAAAGAACTCTGCTTGGTTCAAATTATGAAGCAGAATCTTTTCCATTAATTGAACATTGGTCTTCTCTTTTCTTAACAACTGGTGGTCAATAGCGACTCGTCTCAGCCAGATATTGTCTGACAAGCTCCATTGGAGGATTATTTTTTCCAGTTCCGGCTTATCATACACCAAACTCCCTACTACTCGATCTAGGATATCCACCGTATCCCACCAAGATTTGGTAACAACCAACTGCTCTAGCTTAAGCAAATCGCTGTCCTTTAGATAAAACTGCATGGCTTTCAAATAATTGGCGGCCACATATTGGTATTCTCTAGGCTCCTTTCTCCAGCAAGTATCTACAAAATTCCAGTCGATAATCTTTGTTTTTTTCGCTTTTGGAAAGTATTTTTTATAGAGTGCATTTCTTTCAGGAGCCGCAATACCTAGGAAGAAAAATTGATGGCGCATATAGGCTTCCATGGGCCCTGCATTTTTTGAATCTTTTGCTGCTTCTAGCTCAACAAGTAAATCTGTTAGACTCATCTAAAACTCCTCATGTCCTACCAAGTGGTGCTGAAAGGCATAGACTGCAGCCTGGGTACGATCGCTGACCTCAAGTTTGGCAAGAATGTTAGACACGTGGGTCTTGACCGTCTTGAGAGAAATAAACAGTTCGTCTGCGATACGCTGATTTTCGTAGCCCTTGGCGATGAGTTGGAGAACATCTCGCTCACGCGCAGTCAAGTCCTCATGTAGTTCTATGTGATTTCGGTGGTATTCGACCTTCTTGCTGACCTCTTGCTCAATGGCCAACTCGCCAGCAGCCACCTTACGGACAGCATGGAGAAGTTCGTCTGCACTAGAAGTCTTGAGCATATAGCCCCGAGCACCTGCATTTAAGACAGGCATGATTTTTTCATTGTCCAAGTAAGAGCTCACAATCAAAATATTGGCTTCAGGCCATTCTTTGAGGATGGCCAAGGTCGCATCAATCCCATTCATCTCAGGCATGACGATATCCATGACAATAACATCCGGACGCAATTCCAATGCCAAGTCAATACCTTGAGACCCGTTTGTCGCCTCACCCACAACTTCTACATCGTCTTGGAGGTCAAAGTAGCTTTTCAAGCCCAATCGAACCATTTCGTGGTCATCTACTAGTAAAATTTTCATCTTTACTCCTTATAGTTCCTTATCTAACAAGGGAATACGGATATCAACTGCCAGCCCTTGCTTGGGAGCTGTTAATAACTGAACCGTCCCTGCCATATCTTCAACCCGCTCCCTGATATTGCGGAGTCCATAACTCAGGTCATCTAAACTCCCCAACTGGAAACCAATCCCATTATCCACCACCTTCAGTTGCAATTCAACATCCGTCTGATAGAGATAGACATCCAAACAAGAGGCCTGGGCATGACGGAGGGTATTGCTGATCAACTCTTGCAGGATGCGGAAGATATGCTCCTCGATTTTCTTAGGCAATTTCGTTACATTTTGCTTGAAACTAACCTTGAGATCACTCTTGTCCTCAAGCTCTTTTAAGAGGATTTGGATTCCCTCAACCAGACTCTTCTGCTCCAGTTCAACTGGTCGCAAATGCAAGAGCAAGACCCGCAAATCCTTCTGGGCGGTTTCTAAAATAGCTGTGACACTCTGCAACTGGGTCTGAATCTTTTCTCTATCCAATTTCAAAGCCTGCTGGCTGACACCTGACAAAATCATGTGGGCCGCAAACAACTCCTGACTGACTGTATCGTGCAAATCCCGAGCAATCCGCTTCCGTTCTTTCTCGATGATTTCCTCTTCCTGAGCAAGACTGTGATTTTCAGCCTTTTGAAGCGCTTCTGTCAAGAGGTTAAGTTTACCTGACAAGGACTTGAAACTGGCATCCAAATCTGGATCTGCAACCTGAACCACTTCTTTCCCTGCCAACAAACGCTTGAAATTAGCCTGCATTTTTCTTAGAGAAAGCTCTTCGATACCTCGCCAAAACAGGCCCAAGAGAAAGGTCATGGACAGGCTGAATACCAACAATAAAAAGACAAACTTTTCTGTTTTTTCGACATCATGCAAGAAAATAGTCCAGTCAAAGTCAAGGATTTCCAGCAAGCTGTGGGAGAAAAATAAGACAAACAGGATGGAGGTGAGAGCAATGATTACATAAGCTTGTTTTTTCATCCTCTGACCACCTCCACATCCCCAATCATAGTGGTCAAAAAAATCTTGACACTCTTGTTACTCTTGAGATAGTCTCTTGTTTCTTGATGATAGTGTTCATTGCGGAGGGCTCGCTTGGGCTGGTTGAAAAAAGTCAAATCACCATAGAGACAGTTAACACTGAGACTGACTTCCACATCTACAGGTACAATGATTTTGGTCGTTCCTACCATCTTTCTGAGGATAATGACATTGTCATGATTGGTTAGGATAACCCTCTCCAGATGAATAGTATCCTTGCCCATGAGGCGAAAGAGATTGATATCATCAAACTGGCAAGTCTGGTAGCTTGAAAAATGATGGAGATTTCCAAACCAACGATTTTTCTCCTTCTTAACCGTTACCACCTCTTCAAAAACCAAATTGGTCTGCTCTTTTTCCTGATTCATCATCGGATAAAGAAGAAAGAGGCTATAGATGACCGCAACAAAAATAGCTAGAATCACAAAAGGATTGAGCATGACGATGAAAAAGAAGAGAATGCTTGCCACCACTAAAAGAAGATTATTGCCCTCTTTACCAGTATAATAGCGAATCAAAAGCAAAAAGAGGAATAGAATCAGCAGAAAACGTGAAAAATGCTCTGAAACCATCAACATCAGAGCTCCCGTCAACAGACAGGCTTCGATAAATAAAAAGATTTTAAATTTTCTCATACACATATCCTCTCCCTTCTATTTTATCACAATTCAAAAAAGTCACCTCAGTCTAAAGATGGAAAAAAGGCGGTGGTTACGCCTTTTTCATCTGATCCTTTGCTTCTTTTAATTTTCCATAAAGAAGATAGTCTACTTTTTGTAAATCTGCTATGGTGGCACAATTAAGGGAACACATAATCAAACACAGATCTTCTTTCCAGCATTGAACAATGCCAATCACTTCTTCAACCGTGTAGCTTTCAACCAATTCTAGAACGGTACGTGACAGGCCTACAGCCTTGGCACCAAAGACTAGGCACTTAATCATATCCAGCGGATTGCGAACCCCTCCACTAACCAAGAGTTCGACCTTGCCTATCCAGTCTTGGGCATTGAGAAGGGCCTGCATGGTAGACTGGCCCCATTGATTGAGGTAATCACGTTGGCCACTGCGACGGTTTTCAATATAGGCAAAACTGGTACCACCACGCCCCGAAAGGTCCACTGTCCGAACCCCTAGTTCATAGGCTCTTTCGATGGTCTTCACATCCATTCCAAAGCCCACTTCCTTTAGGACAATGGGAACGGAGATTTGCTTGCTGTAGTCTGCCAGATGCGATTGCCAGCTTCTGAACTTTCGTTCCCCTTCGGGCATGAGCAATTCCTGCATAACATTGACATGCACTTGCAAGAGGAGAGGATTCATCTCTTCTACAGTTTGAAGACCGAACTCAACAGGCTTGTCCAATCCAATATTGGTTCCAAGAAGGAGATTTGGATGATCAGACTTGACAGAAAAAGAGTCATCTGCTGGATCTTTGAGGGCTGCGCTATAAGAACCCGTTACAAATAAAATACCACATGCTTCCGCCACCTGAGCCAGCTTTTGATTGATTTCTCTTCCCTTATCGCTTCCACCCGTCATAGCATTGATATAAAAAGGAAAGTCCCATTTTCGACCAGCAAACTCTGTCGACAGATCGACTTCATCCAGGTCGTAAAGAGGCAAGGAAGAATGAATCAACTCCACCTCATCAAAGCTATTATAGGAACTTTTCTGCTCAAGGGCATAGCGGATGTGCTCATCCTTACGATTTGTCGTCATGTCCTATCCTTTCTTGGTATAAGAGCTCAATCCCCAGATCGGCCCAACGGTTTTTTAGAGTTTCAGTTGATTGCTCATCAAAACTCAAGGCAATACCACAATCACCACCACCAGCGCCGCTACTCTTGGCAACAGCTTGCAAATCTTGACTGGCTTCTTTCAACTGTCTGAGCGAAGGTGTGTAAATATCTGTGCTCAAGCCTTCTAAAAGCCGGCTGGCTACTTCTACTTGCTCGATAATTTTTTCTGATTTCCCCTGTTCCAAGGCTTCTACCAAAGAAACCACCGTTTCTTTTGAGGAACTTAAAAAATTCTGATTGATATTTTGCTTGATTTGCTGGACCATGTGACTCGATACAGCCACTTCCTTGGTCCATCCCACTAGGAAATCACATTCTAGGGCAGGTTGTACGTGTGAGATTGAAAAGCCCCAATCACGCTCTAAAACAGTCGCTAAGTTTTCTTCTTCCAACCAAGCAGCAACCTTCTGGCGATCAAATGACTGGTAAAGAACCAATTCCTCTGCCACAATACAGGCAAGGTCCCCCATAGAACCATTGTCTCCGCGCTTGAGCAAGACCGCGCTAGCCAGCTTGAACAAGAGCTCCTGATCAACCAAAAGCTTATACAGAGCCAGTAAAGCCTTGACAACCAAGACAACGACGCTACCGCTAGAACCTAGACCAAACTTTTTCCCTTCTCTTTCCATTTTTCCTCGGATTTCCAAAGAAAAAGGTTGCAAAGCCTGCCCACGATAAACGAGGAAATCTTCCACTAAAGCAATCGTTTCTTGAATCAAACTATAGTCAGGATTCGGTGTCAAATCCACTGCGAAATCAAACATATCTGAGTAGATACGGTAACTATCAGAAAAAGCAATCTCGCCCTTCATATAGATGGGAATGGCCTTTATCAAGGCCAACTGCCCTGGCTCTAAAATAGCATATTCACCTGCCCAATAGAGTTTTCCGCAAGTTTTAACAGCAATCATCTTGGCTCAAATCCTTTGTTTTTGACACAATCAAGCGATAACGTTGACCGAAGATTTCTGATAAATGATCCAAGTCTTTCTCTTGACAGAGGACTTTGACATTGGGACCAGCATCCATGGTAAAGTAGCAGGATTCTCCTTGCTCGCGAAGCTGACGGACAAAGTCCATAGCTTCATAAGAGGCATCCGTCAGATAAGAAAAGGCTGGTGATGCTGTTTTGGTCGTAGCGTGCATAGCCAGGGCATTTTTCTCCGTTAACTCCCCAACCTTGGCAAAGTCATTTTCCTTGAGGTAAACCAGCATATCCTGATAGTCCTTCTCAGACTGACGCACCCAGTCATCAAAGGTCGTCGAGGTTTCCACACAAAGTTTCATCCCGTCACGGCTAGAGATTGGTTTTTTCTTGTCTTCTAGCACCAACATAATCATAGCTAGTTTCAAGTCCGTCTCTACAGGGTAAATTTCCCCACTATCCTTATCCCAGGCACCTAGCGGTCCATAAAAACTCCGAGAGGAAGAGCCTGAGGCAAACTTAGCCTCCTGTGCCAACTGGATCCGAGTCAATCCAAGCTTGAAATAAGCATTACAAGCCTTGACCAAGGCAGACAAACCGCTAGAACTTGAGGATAGGCCCGCTGCCGTAGGCATATTGTTTCGAGTATCGATACGGACAAAGCCTTCTCCAACTGGACGGTAGCGGTCGATTATTTTGCTCATCTTAGCATGCTCCGCCTCATTTTGTAGCTGACCATTGATGTAAAATTCATCAGCCGTTACATTGGCTGGTAAAGGCGACAAAGTCGTCTCCGTATGCATATTCTCCAAAGTCAGAGAGATACTGCTAGTAGCAGGCACCATCTCTTTCTCTTTTTTCTTTCCCCAATATTTGATAATAGCAATATTTGCGTAAGAACGTACTGTTACAGGCTCTCTATCCATGTCTGAACAGCTCCTTTCTCTTCTAATCTTTCTGCTAGTTCTTGAGCTTGAGTCAAATTGGTTGCCAAGGCTATGATACAGCCTCCTAGCCCACCACCGCTCATCTTGGCACCCAGAGCACCATGGCTAAGAGCCGTTTCAACTAGAGAATCCGCCTCAGGGCTACTGACACCAA
The DNA here is from genome assembly GCF_000722755.1 of Streptococcus mitis. Lineage (GTDB taxonomy): Bacteria > Bacillota > Bacilli > Lactobacillales > Streptococcaceae > Streptococcus > Streptococcus mitis_CM. The sequence continues at coordinate 37,462 of NZ_JPFY01000015.1, forward strand.
TTTCTTTTAAATGCAAATGCGCTTGACTGAGGATTTGTCCCAGCCCTTCAGCATCTTTTTGTGAAATCGCATCCTCTGCCTGCTGGGTCAATTCTCCCAAAGCATGCAAAAACGGTAGAGCATCCTTGCCCTTACTTTGAACCACTTGGATGGCTTCACGGGTATGACCATAAACGCCCGTGTCAGCAATCACCAAATAGGCGGATAAATCCATCTCAAGTTCTGTAAATCCTACGTTCTTAATAAAGCGAATAGGCTGGTCACTGAGACAGGTCTTGGCATCCAAACCACTTGGATTCATATGGGCAATCATCTCCGCCCGATTGACCAAGATTTCTAATACATCATGAGGCAGTTCTGCCTGATAGTAGTCAAATACTGCACGAATGGCTGCTATGCTAATAGCAGCTGACGAACCCATTCCCCGCTTCTCAGGGATAGCCGAGTCAATCTCACAACGAATGCAGGCTTCTTTGATATCCAAATACTCCAGTGAGGCATAGACCGCCATGGACAAGGTATCCTCCTCATAGAGACGCCAAGGACTCGCTGCAGGAACTACCTTACAAGTCACCTCCACCTCCAAAAGGGGCAAGGAAATAGCAGGATAACCGTAAACGACCGCATGCTCCCCTATTAAAATAATCTTACTATGTGCCTGACCGACACCAACTTTTTTTGTCATTTTTTCCTTTTGCTAGACGAAAAAGCCGTCTCATACTCAATGAAAATCAAAAAGCAAACTAGGAAACTAGCCGCAGGTTGCTCAAAACACTGTTTTGAGGTTGTAGATAAGACTGACGAAGTCAGTCACATATATACGGTAAGGCAACGCTGACGTGGTTTGAATTTAATTTTCGAAGAGTATTATTTTTTCCTACAAGTATTTATTCTCTCCTATCTATTTTATTATATTTTCACAAAAAAAGCGATTGTTTCCTTCACAATCGCCTCTTTCATTATTGAACCCATTCGCCATTATAATTGACAGAATAGCCATCTACGGTCGTATTCACTGCCAAAGCACCTGAGTTGTAAGCATAGTACCATTTGCCATTGACCTGGAACCAGCCTATCTTCATATCTCCATTACTTGCATTTAGGTAGTACCAAGTTGAACCATCTTGATACCAACCAGTTGCCATAGCTCCTGATGAACGGAGATAGTACCACTTGTTACCAAGGTATTGCCAGCCCGTTTTCATATCACCATTTTCAGCATCTAAATAGTACCAAGTTGAGCCTTCTTGATACCAGCCAGTCGCCATAGCTCCTGATGAACGGAGATAGTACCACTTATTGCCAAGTTGTTTCCAACCAGTTTGCATGATACCAGTTTCTGAATCTAGGTAATACCACGGAGCAGGTTTGCTTCTATCAATGCCAAAAGTAACATGGAAATCTTGAGTCCAACCCTTAGCAACTTCACCAATTGGTAGTGGATTGTAAGAATCATCGCCAGAAATTCCTAGCTTATTTAAATAATACCAATTGCCGTCTTCATAAGTCCAACCTGTCTTTACAGCATAATTATTATCAAAATAATAAGTTCTCTTTTCAGCAGATGGAGCATATTGTTCACCGTATACTTTTCCTGTATTTTCAGACGTTTTTGCCTCTAGTACTTGTTTATCTGTTTGTTCTAGCAAAGCACCATCTTGTCCAAAATAGTACCACTTCTCCTGAAGGCCAATTTCTAAGACTGGACGATTATTAAATAAATTATCACGATAACCTGTTCCATGAATTTCTACGTATTGCCATCCAACTACCATTTCTCCTTTATCACCAAAATAGTAAGTTTTACCGTCTATTTTATGCCAATAGATTGCTTTATGATCATCTTTTACATAATATTTTCTATTATCCTTATCAACAAATTGGCCACCTGTGGTATCCGCAAATACAGTATTTGTAGCTAGCAAACCAAAGAAAAATGTTGCTAGTGCGACTTGCATCATTTTTTTCAAAAGCTTCATTTGTATCTCCTCCAAGATTAAATCCACTCACCAGATGAAGCAAAGTTATAGACTTTACCATCGATAGTTTGGCTACCTGTAACCATTGCTCCATTTGAATTGAGATAATACCAGTTTCCATTTACTTTTGTCCAACCTGTCTTCATATCTCCATTACTTGCATTTAGGTAGTACCAAGTTGAACTATCTTTCACCCAACCAGTTGCCATGGTTCCTGATGAACGGAGGTAGTACCACTTGTTACCAAGATATTGCCAACCAGTTTTCATATCGCCATTTTGCTGGTCTAAATAATACCAAGTTGAGCCTTCCTGATACCAGCCAGTTGCCATTGCTCCTGATGAACGGAGATAGTACCACTTATTGCCAAGTTGTTTCCAACCAGTTTGCATGATACCAGTTGTTGGATCTAGATAGTACCAAGTTGAATCATCGTTTATCCAACCACGCACTAGCTCTCCAACAGTTAAACTGTCGATACGAGCATCGAAGCCACCATCCTTCAGTAAATAATACCAGTGTCCCTCATCATGAACCCAACCAGTTTTTAAAGTGTGATATCTACGCTGATCTTCAAAATAATAGACTCGTTTCTCTGCTGGACTATCATATTGTTCCCCATGATGTTTGTTGGTATTTGTAGCAGTTTTTGCTTCTAAAACTTGCTTACCAACAAACTCTTGTAGCACTCCATTTTTGTCAAAGTAATACCATTCTGGCATTGGGGAACCTTCTAATCTTATACCATTAGGGTAAGGACCAATTGTATATCCTTTAACTGGCATTGGAATATATTGCCAACCAACAACCATTTCACCATTGTAATCAAAATAATAGGTCTTACCATCAATCACTCGCCAGTAGGTTTCTTTTAGGTCCCCCTTCTTGTAGTAGGTTCTACCATTTTCTTGGACAAATTGCCAACCTTCTGAATCAGCATCATCCGCCAATACTGCACTTGTTGCTAGCAAACCAAAGAAAAAGACTGCTAATGCAATTTGCATCAATTTTTTTATTGTTTTCATTAGACGTATCCTCCATAACTGATTATAGCAAAGCCCCAACTGTATGTCAATATATAGAGAACCCCCTCAAAAAAAGCAGTTACATAACTGCAACTGCTTTTCTATTCTTGCATGGTGTAACCGACACCACGAACGGTTTTAATGTAACTTTTTTGACCTTTTACATCAAGCTTGCTACGTAGATAACGGATATAGACATCCACGATATTTGTTTCGGTCGCACTTTCATACTTCCAGACACTTTCCAACAACTGCTCACGAGTCAGAACTTTCTTGCTTCCCATAAGAGTAGCCAAGAGGTCATACTCACGACGCGTCAGAGCAATCATTTCCTCGCCACGATAAACGGTATGATGCTCTACATCCATACGCAGATTGCGGTAAGACGTTGGAACCTTCATCTGACTACAGTGTTGGTCGATGAAGTCCCGACCTCGGAAAATCGCTGAAATACGAGCCACCAAATTGTCAATAATAACCGGCTTATAGATGTAAGAAACGGCAAAGCGTTGGATTGTCTCAATCTGATCTTGCAAGTCTTCGCGATGGTCCAAGACCATAATGACTGAGGCTGGCTTAGTCCGACTCAGCTTGGCTGCAAAATCCTGGGCTGTCATATCCCCCAGATGAGCATTCAATAAAATCAAGTCATAGTCTGTCTGAAGAGCCATGGAGAGGGCTTTTTGCCCCTCCTCAACCTGATCAACTCGGTATTGCTCTTTTTGGAGTTCCAAACTTAAAAAATGAGCTAGATTTCTTTCTTTCTCAAGTAATAAAATCCGTTTCCCCATGGCAGACCTACTTATTTTTCGTCATACCAAGAGTAGTGGAATGTTCCTTCTTTGTCTTTACGTTGGTAAGTGTGGGCACCAAAGTAGTCACGTTGTGCTTGGATCAAGTTAGCTGGAAGGTCAGCTGAACGGTAGCTATCAAAGTAAGTAATAGCTGCTGAGAAAGTTGGCACTGGCACACCAGCTTGAACAGCAAGAGCTACGATATCACGCACTGCTTGTTGGTACTTAGCAGTGACATCCAAGAAGTACTCATCCAAAAGAAGGTTAGCCAGGTCTGCATCACGGTTGTAAGCATCTGTAATCTTTTGCAAGAAACGAGAACGGATGATACAGCCATCACGCCAGATAGATGCGATGTCCGCAAATGGTAAGTTCCAGTTGTTTTCTTTAGAAGCTACACGCAATTGCGCAAAACCTTGTGCGTATGAAATGATTTTTGAGAAGTAAAGAGCTTGACGGATTTTTTCAATCAACTCAGCCTTGTCTCCTTCAAATTTGAAGGCAGCTGGTTTTGGAAGAACCTTGCTAGCATGCACACGTTCTTCTTTGTAAGTAGAGATGTAACGTGCAAATACTGACTCAGTGATGAGTGACAAAGGCACACCAAGATCAAGTGATGATTGGCTAGTCCATTTACCAGTTCCCTTGTTACCTGCAGCATCAAGGATGTAGTCTACGATTGGTCCATCTTGGCCTTCATCGTCTTTACGGCTCAAGATATCAGCTGTGATTTCGATCAAGTAGCTGTCCAATTCACCCTTATTCCACTCAGTAAAGATTTCAGCCATATCTTCTGCAGAAAGGCCTAGCAAGTGTTGCATCAAGTCATAACTTTCTGCGATCAATTGCATATCACCATACTCAATACCGTTGTGAACCATTTTCACATAGTGACCAGCTCCATCAGGACCAATGTAAGTCACACATGGTTTGCCATCTTCTGGTGCTTTAGCTGAGATTTCTTCAAGAACATCCGCAACCAATTCGTAGGCTTCTTTTTGTCCACCAGGCATGATAGAAGGACCTTCAAGGGCACCTTTTTCACCACCAGAAACCCCAGTACCGATAAAGTTGATACCTGAGTTTGCCAATTCTTCATTACGACGGATTGTATCTTTGTAGAAAGTGTTTCCTCCGTCGATCAAGATATCACCCTTGTCAAGGTGTGGAAGAAGGGCTTGAATTGTAGCATCTGTACCAGGTCCAGCTTGAACCATGAGCATGATACGACGAGGTTTTTCGATTGAGTTTACAAAACTTTCAACGTCATAGCTTGGTACAAAGTTCTTTTCAGGATGGCAAGCAATTACATCTTCAGTTTTTTCTTTACTACGGTTGTAAATAGCAACTGTGTAACCACGAGATTCAATATTAAGGGCAAGGTTACGACCCATTACGGCCATACCTACGACACCAAAGTTAGCTTTTGTCATTTGACACTCCTCTTGTTTAATTTGTTTTATTTTATCATTTTTACTTTTGAAAAGAAAGAATTTTGTAACGACTGCTTAGTAGTCCAAAGCATCCGCATGTCCAGAACCATTTCCAACAAAGTATCCTGTCTTACAGTTAAGGGTAAAGAGATAGGTTCCATCTGGCTTGTAGAGGTTGTAATAACCATTGCCATTAACGATATTAACACGTTCAAGGATATATTGGTTACCAGTGATATAACCACGTGAGCGTGAAGTCGCTAGGATTTTTTCCAAGACACCATCCGCGAAATCCCAGGCAGAATTATTGCTATCATCAACAGCTGATTGATTGAACGGCACACGACTCGAAGCTCTCTGGAGGTCAACTCCAGAACTTGATAAACCGCCATGGCTATCATCACGTGCAGAAACCGAACTATTTGTTGAGGCGCTTGAAGATGGACTTGTGTTGTCTGCAGCCCTCTCTGTTGATGAACTTGAACTTTCTTGACTTGAGCTTGAGCTAGAACTTGAAGCACTTGTTTGTTGGCTTTTACCAAGGCTGATAGCCTTATCTAGCACTTTATCAATCTCCGTATTTCCAGTTTTAATATCTGTAAATTTAGCATCTGATTTAGCTTTAGCGTTAGTGTCCAAAACTCCATCTACAATAGCTGGCTTCTCAAATTGAGCATTGACATCTTGAATGGCCTTTATTTGAGTCGCTAGACTATCATACTTAGATTTTGCTAGCGTATATTCACGACTACCTTCTAGCTTATCAAGCAAGGTTTTCAGTTGACTCAGTTTATCAAACTGGCTATTCTTCAAAGCCGTTTTGTTGCTATCTGTATAGAAGGCATCATATAAATTATTGAATTCTTCCACATCTGACTGCGTATTTGTAGTTGATTGAGAAGTTTGGATTTCCTTGGTCGAACGAGCCACCTGACGATAAATATAATAACCAGTTCCAAGGATAAGAACCACTAAGGCTGCTAGAATACCGTAAAGCACCCATTTCTTCTTACTTTTTCCATCTTCACTATCTGTGACTCGATAAAGTGTTGGAATATCTTCAGTCTCAGAGGCTTCAACAAGAGGAGTTTCTGAAACTCGTGTTAATTCTAAATCATCAAACTGACTCAATTCATCTTCTGAAGCTGGAGAAGTTACTCCTGTTTCCTCACGAAGCTCTTGAAGTAAATTATCCAGAGTCTGAGTCTCCTCTATCTCTTCTATCCCTTCTTTTTCAACTAAATCATCCTTGCTAAACTGACGCGTTTCAAACTTATCTGCCTCAATTTCATCTTTATGTTGTTTCACATACTTGTCCAAGATAGAATCTCCAGGCAATACACCTGCTTCCACCTCTTCATTTTTTAGCATGGCTTCTCCAACCGTTAGCTCTTTGGCATCATCAAAATCAAATTGCGCTTCTTGATGTTCTGTTATATGACGATCATGTCTTTTCTTACTCATGAGTTTTCCTTCCTACTTTACTTCCTGACGTTTAACACGCTGACCGAAATATTGATACAAATCAACTTTTAAAGTTCCATTGTACAACTTGCGCTTCTTGTCCGCCTGACTGCCGTACTTGGTCTCAAAGGCTTCATCACTAGTTAGGATAAATTTGCTCCACGTTTTCAGCGGTGCAAATACTTGCCCCATCTCAGCATAGAGTTTGGTAACTCCTGCATCATCTGACAAGCGTTCCCCATAAGGTGGGTTAGAGATAATCACTCCATTGATTTTATCGGAACGCAAATCCTGCACGCGCATCTGCTTAAAGGTAATATCTCCTGCAACACCTGCTGCTTGAGCATTGGCCTTAGCAATTTCCACCATACGTGCATCGATATCACAGCCCATGATATCTAGCTCAAGCTCACGATCCACTTTCTTAGCCGCTTCTGTACGCACTTCTTGAATCAAGCGATCACTAATCCAGTTCCACTCCTCAAAGGCAAAGGAGCGACGAAGACCAGGAGCCATCTTTCTAGCAATCATAACTGCCTCGATACAGAAAGTTCCTGAACCACAGGTCGGATCAATCAAGGGCTTGTCTGGATACCAGTTAGAGAGTTGCAAAATAGCTGCTGCCATGTTTTCCTTGATAGGAGCCCCACCCTTTTCGGTACGATAGCCACGTTTAAAGAGACTGGAGCCTGTCGTATCAATCATGACAGTTGCTATGTCTTTCAGAATAGAAACCTCAATCTTAAACTCAGGACCATTCTCCATAAGAGGAACACCTTCTGGACGGGCATAGTGTTTTTGCAACTTTTTAACAACAGCTTTCTTTGAAATAGCCTGAACACTGGGTTCATTGTGTAGTTTAGACTTAACACATTTGGCTTTTGAAATCGGAAATCGAGCTCCAAGTGGTAAATAATTTTCCCAATCTAGAGCGAAAACTCCTTGAAAGAGCTCCTCAAAAGTCTTAGCTGGGAACGTTCCTACGATAATCTTGATACGGTCTGCCGCTCGAAGCCAGAGGTTGGTTTCGATGATGGCTTTCGCATCTCCTTGAAAACGAACACGTCCATTTTCAACCTGACAATCGTAGCCCAACTCTCGCAATTCACGTCCCACAACAGCCTCAAGACCCGCTGCAGCAGTAGCGATTAAATTAAATTCTTTTTTCATTTTCAGTCTTATAAGACCTTTCTATATGTCCACTTTAAAAAATGAGGTTGAGAAAGTTTTCTCAGCCCCAACCTATATGCAATTTTCTATAAGCCATGTTTTGTTCCAGAAGTGACTAGGACCACTTCCTTCGATAATCATCTGTCTACCGCTAACAGCCTACAGCTGAAAGTAGTCAGAGTACTACGTTCGTTTCCGTGTACTCCATGCCCCGACCAAAATTTGGGTTGCTAGCTTGAGGGGTTTACCGCGTTCCACTCTCTCCGTTTCCAGAAAGACTTCGTCACTGTGGCACTTTCAAGCCTACTCTGGCCTATCCAAGGACTTAGCCATTTCAACTGCCGTAACGATTTCTCGTCCCTAGGCTTATGGTTTCGCCTAGCACAAACACTACAGGCATCACAGCCTGTGCTAGCATGGACTTTCCTCATGAAAAGAAATTCTCCTCACGCGATTATCCAAAAATTGCACTTTTCAAATAAGCTCTTATAAATCAGAGTTATCCAAAATTTGTTTACCAAATACTTCTTTCTCAAGACGATTTAGACGTTTTAAAATATCAAAATTCGTCATAGAAGTTGTAGCCGTCATTTCAAGTGGTTCTGCTTGAACCGGTGCAGATTCAGGTTTGCGAGACAATTCTTCCTTCAACTCTGCAATTTCTTGACGGAGAGACTTGACTAAGGCAGCATAAGTTTCGTAGTCCTTGATGACATCGTCCAAAAATTCATCAACTTCAACCTTACTATATCCACGGACTTCACGTCCAAACTCTTGCTCAAAAATATCTTTTGCTGAAAAAATAATACTTGCCATCTCTCTCTCCATTCTCGGTTTCTAATAGTATTATTATATAAAAAAAGGCAAACAAAAATCAAGGTCAAAGGCTTACTTTTCAGAAAAATTTTCTGCTAGCTCATTTAGGTCTTCAAACGTTAGCCTTTTTATGCGATACCCTTCCTGATTTTTCATCAAGGTATCCATAAATTTTAATTTGGTCTCATTTTCTGGATCATAGAAAAAATAAGCTAAATCAGTATTTTCCAGTAAAAACCGTTGGTAGTCTCGTAGTTGCCCCATATGTTCATATTTAGGATAGGCATATTTGACAAAATCTACCTGCTTAAATTGGCTAAGTTTAAGCTGATTCGCTTCATTCCAATTTTCCCCGTGTGTTTCAAAATCAAAAATGGTCGCTAGGTTGAAATCATATTCTTCTTTCATTTCATTTGCGACATCAAGCACCCAAGATTCAAATCCCAAGTTCCCTGTAAAGACCAGCCAGTTAATCCCTTCTTCTGCCAAACTTTCTAAATCACGGTGAATGGCTTTCTTTATAATTTTTAACCTGATATCTTTTTCGTTAAAGACACCCAAGTCAAAATTAGAATATCCCATAATTAAAGCTGTAGTCATTTTTACACCTTTCTTTCTATTTTTATGGTATAATAGAGTGATGTTATTGTACCAATAAGGAGAAATATGGTCAACTATCCTCATAAAATTTCATCAAAAAAAGCCAAACATCCATTTCTCAACCAAAAAATTTCGCAAATCGAGGAATGACTTTTGAAAAGATTATTAACGCTACAAACGACTACTATCTGACGCATGGTATGGCAGTTATCCATAAAAAGCCAACGCCTGTTCAGATCGTTCGAGTAGACTATCCTCAACGTAGTCGAGCCAAAATTGTAGAAGCCTATTTTAGACAAGCTTCCACTACAGATTACTCTGGCGTGTATAGAGGACATTACATTGACTTTGAGGCCAAGGAAACACGACAAAAGAATGCTATTCCAATGAAGAACTTCCATCTTCACCAGATTCAACATATGGAACAAGTCCTAGAACAGCAGGGCATTTGCTTCGTACTGCTTCATTTTTCTTCTCGACAAGAAACTTATTTGTTGCCGGCATTTGATTTGATTCGCTTTTATCATCAAGATAAGGGGCAAAAATCTATGCCACTTGGATATATTCAAGAATATGGATATTTAGTAAAGCAAGGGGCTTTCCCTCAAATTCCCTATCTCGACATTATCAAAGAACATTTACTAGGTGGTAAAACAAGATGAACAAACAAACTATTCTGCGATTCTTAAAGTATATCGGAATTACGTTCCTTACATTATTTATCGCATTATTTCTATTAGGTGGAGGTGTCTTCCTCTACTTTGTTAGCAAGGCTCCAGCCTTATCTGAAAGTAAATTAGTTGCGACAACCTCTAGCAAGATTTATGACAACAAAAACGAACTGATTGCTGACCTTGGATCTGAACGTCGCGTAAATGCTCAAGCAAATGAAATTCCTACTGACTTAGTCAAGGCAATTGTGTCTATCGAAGACCACCGTTTTTTTGATCATAGAGGTGTTGATACTATTCGTATCATGGGAGCAGCATTGAGAAATCTACAAGGAGGAGGTCTACAAGGTGCCTCAACCTTGACACAACAATTAATTAAATTGACTTATTTTTCTACTTCAACTGCTGATCAAACCTTGTCACGTAAAGCTCAAGAAGCTTGGCTAGCCGTTCAACTAGAGCAAAAAGCAACCAAGCAAGAAATCCTGACCTATTACATCAATAAAGTCTACATGTCCAACGGTAACTATGGAATGCAAACCGCAGCCCAAAATTACTATGGAAAAGACTTGAAGGACTTAAGCTTGCCACAGTTAGCACTCTTGGCTGGAATGCCTCAAGCGCCAAACCAATATGATCCTTATTCCCATCCAGAAGCTGCTCTAGAGCGTCGTAACTTGGTACTTTCAGAAATGAAAGGGCAAAAATACATTAGTGCAGAAGATTATGAAAAAGCTATTAATACCCCTGTTACCGATGGTCTACAAAGCCTGAAATCCGGTAACAGCTATCCTGCATACATGGACAACTACCTTAAAGAAGTAATCGACCAAGTTGAACAAGAAACTGGTTACAACCTTCTTACTACAGGTATGGATGTCTATACAAATGTGGACAAAGATGTCCAACAACGACTCTGGGATGTTTATAACACCGACCAATATGTCACTTATCCTGATGATGACATGCAAGTAGCTTCGACTATTGTAGATGTATCTAATGGTAACGTTATTGCACAACTTGGTGCTCGTCATCAAGCAAGTAATGTTTCATTCGGCACCAACCAGGCTGTGGAGACCAATCGTGACTGGGGATCATCAATGAAACCAATCACAGACTATGCTCCCGCACTTGAGTATGGCATCTATGACTCAACAGCATACATGCTTAAAGATGCTCCTTACAACTATCCAGGTACAAATATTCCTCTTTACAACTGGGATAAATCATATTTCGGAAACATTACCCTTCAATATGCCATCCAACAATCCCGTAACGTTACAGCAGTTGAAACGCTTGAAAGGGTCGGATTAGACCAGGCTAAAACTTTCTTAAATGGGCTAGGAATTGATTACCCAACTATGGTCTATGCTAACGCTATTTCAAGTAATACAACTGAATCAAATAAAAAATATGGTGCTAGCAGTGAAAAAATGGCCGCTGCCTATGCTGCTTTTGCCAATGGTGGTATCTACCACAAACCAATGTATATCAATAAAGTTATCTTTAGTGATGGTAGTTCAAAAGAGTTTTCTGATCAGGGTACACGCGCCATGAAAGAAACAACCGCCTACATGATGACTGAAATGATGAAAACAGTATTATATTCTGGTACAGGTCGAGGCGCTTATATATCTTGGCTCCCACAAGCAGGTAAGACGGGTACATCTAACTACACGGATGAGGAGATTGAAAAACACATCAAAAACACTGGCTATGTAGCTCCAGATGAAATGTTTGTTGGTTATACTCGTAAGTATTCTATGGCTGTATGGACAGGTTATTCGAATCGTTTAACTCCTATCGTTGGAGATGGTTTCCTAGTTGCAGCTAAAGTTTATCGCTCAATGATAACGTATCTATCAGAAGATACTCATCCAGAAGACTGGACGATGCCAGACGGACTTTTCAGAAACGGGGAATTTGTATTCAAAAATGGAGCTCGCCCAATATGGACTGCTCCTGCTACTCAACAAAGTTCTACACCTGCTCCTGCGAACCAGACTCCAGAGACTCCAACCTCTCAGTCAAGTGTAACGACACCAAACACAAATCCAAATTCAAATACAGTTACTCCCAATGCTGGAACCAATGAGAATACGGCGACACAACAACCAAGTACCAATCAAGGGCAGCCTAACCAAAATCCTCAACCAGCGCAACAATAAATTACTAACCACCCAAAAATTGGGTGGTTTTTCAATCAGTTCTTTGCTCAATCAATAATTAGATAATAAAAACCTGAGAAGGTCAATTGTACTTCTCAGGTTTTTTTATTCTATACACTCTACTGGTTTAGAATACTGTTAAGAGAGAGTTTAATTGTCATACACAACTAATCTTTTTTACTTTTTGCTACAAAGATAGCAGATAAGGCTAGTCCAACGCTTGCCAAGAAAATAGCTGTTTCTGACTGTTTTTCACCAGTCTCTGGCAATCTCTTGTCTTCCTTAGCAACTTGAACTGGTGCTTCTGGAGTCTGAGATTTTTCTAACGAACTTAGCTTAAATTCTGGTTTTTCTACTGTCGGAGCTGGTTGGTCACCTACGGTTGATAATGGACCTGTGTAGGCTGGTAGCTCATGTTTCAAGGCCATAACGGAGTTAACTCCACCCTTGAACTCTGGTTTCTCTACCGTCGGTGCAGTTTGATCGCCCACGCTCGACAATGGCCCTGTGTACTCTGGTAGTTCGTGTTTCAAGGCCATAACTGAGTTGACTCCACCCTTGAACTCTGGTTTCTCTACTGTTGGAGCGGCTTGATCGCCTACTGTTGCTACTGGGCCTGTGTACTCTGGTAGTTCATGTTTCAAAGCCATAACTGAGTTGACACCACCCTGAAACTCTGGTTTCTCTACTGTCGGTGCAACTTGGTCACCTACGGTTGATAATGGACCTGTGTAGGCTGGTACCTCAAGCACTGGTGCTGGTCCTTCACCCTTGCTCGATTGAACAGGTTCTTCTGTCAATTCTTGATAGAAGCTCGCCAATTCATAAAACTCAGCCTTGCCACCTTCCCAGACCAGTTTAACATCTAGAAGAGAACCACCATTTCGGATAGCAAAGGTTTGGAGACTAGATGTAATGGCACCAAGATCTGCCCAGCTCTCTTGACCATCCTTAAGTGTTCTTGCTTGAACTCGTGCTTTCGCTCCTTCAGGAAGGCTTGAAACAAGGCGTAGATGGTTGGCATTGGTTGGTTCTGACAAGTGGTAAACCAATTCACCCTTATCATTTTCCGCCTTGTAGCTAGTCAAGACTTTTCCGTCTACGAGATTAGTATAGAAGTTGCCTCGGCTTTCGCCACCGTTTCCTTCTACAGTTGGATCATTGATTGGTTTGACAAATTCGCCATCATTGATCACCAATTCTGTAAATCCTACAAAACGAGCATCATAGTCAGCTGTATAGAGGACACGAAGATAGTTTGCTTTGACTGGTGTCGTCAATTCACCCTCGATGTAACGATTTCCTGGCATCTTAGAATCATGTGTCCAACCATCTGTCAATGAATCATCATGTGGACTATTGGCTACACCATCTCCTACTGTCACAACATCCGTCCAAGTTTTACCGTCTTGGCTGACTTGGATTTTACCATCACGAAGATAGTTTTGAGTTCCGTCTTGGATGTAGGCTCTGATCTTCTTGATAGTGCGTTCGCTGCCAAGTTTTAAGGTTACATGGCCATCTTTATGGGCATAGTCTGAAAACTCAACGAAGTTGTTGTAGACACCATCAAACAATTGATCGAGGTTATTAATCTTACGAACATCATTGCTTCCATATGTTGGATGAATGCCCATAGTTGTAGATTCTAGTTTGGTTGGTTGCACTTCTTTAGTCGTTACAAGGAGAGAAGTTGATGGAACAGCCTGTTCTTGGTCTGTTTTATTCACAAGACGAACATAACGTACCAAGTGGGTTGCGACAGATCTGTCTGTCAACTGGCTAGCTGGTGTCCATTCTTGCGCATTTACAGAATACTCTAGACTGAGTGCTGAGTTGGTTTGACCTTGGAGCTGGATACTATTAACTTGATGGATTCGGTCAAGTTTCATGCCTAGATAGCTATTTGCAGGAAGTTTAGTTCCAGCTGGAATTTGAAGTTCATAACGACCAAGGCTATCCACTACTGGTGTTTCCTTCAAGGCATCCACGTTGGTATCTGTTAAGTCGCTATTTCCAGAGCGTGTCTCAACAGAGAAGTCCTGAATACGCCACCAAAGGTCACTTGCCTTGGTATTGCGTACTCGGATGTAACGAGCATTGATAGCTCTAGTCACTTCCTTAGTTTGTTCTCCTGATAGGCGATCTAACTCTTGCCATGCAGATCCATCTGTAGAGTACTCAAGTACACCTGCTGCAAGTTTATCGCCAGTTCCTTGGCGAAGACGAACTTTAGTGACTGACTTGACTTCACCTAGGTCAAGTTGTGCCCAGGCATCTACTGGAGTCGTATTGCTGCCGTCAGCATTTGCCATCATAGCTTCTGTATTATCTTTACCATCAGTAATTTGACTTGCTGAGGTATTTAACTTGTAAACTAAGTTTGAGCTAAGACTGACTGTCGTCGCTTGTTGGCCACGTGCTTTTTCAACTGGACGATTTACTGCAATCTCGCGAACTGCAAACCAGGTGTCATCACGATCTTCTGTAGCAATCATACGTACTGCTTTAGTTTTGATGTTAAGATTTTCAAACTGAACAAGTGACTCATTACCAACATAAGTTGGTTCTTTCAAACTTACCCAATTATCTTTTTCATCTTGATACTGAACTTCTGCCTTACTAAAGGTATCACGAGGATTTGCTTGAGTTCCCATAGCGAAGGTCAAGGTTTGGATATCTACCGGTTTGTTAAATTTCATACCGATATAATCACCTGTCTTGATACTGTTTGGTGATTTAATCAAGGCATGAGTTGACAAGTCACCATCCGTTACTTCTGCCAAACCACCTTCTACTCCTGTTCGATTGGTAATAAAGGTGCTGATGATTTGGTCAGGGTGCAAGAATTTTTGAACTTCAGACGCTAGAACTTCTTTCAAGGATAGGATAAATGGACGGATATGTTGAACCCCCAATTCAGCCTTTTCAAGATGGTCTACATAATGGAAGGTATGAGTTTGAGACTGTTCGTACAATTTCAAACCTTTATAGTAGCTATCCCAAAGTTTGGCAGCATCATTTGTAGCCATAGCCTCTGTTCCTGTTAGGAAGGCATCAAGGGCATTCATTTGGTCGATTGCATTATCCAACCAATAGTGGATCTGTGCAACCATCTTTTGATCACCTGATGCTTTATAAAGTTCAGCTGCTTCTTTAATCTTGGCAAATTCTGCACGCAAGGTTGCACGTTCTGCAGTTACATCCTGACCCGCTTTGAGCTTAGTCATGAAGTCTGTTAATTTTGGAGCCAATTCAACTGATTCTTCTAGTTTAACGACACGACCATCCATGTTTTGGTTGATCATATGCTTACCGAGTTCGCGGAAGGCTGCTGACACCTTGCTATCTTCAAAATGACCATTTTCAACAAAGTTGAAGGCAATGTCATTGAGTTTCTTAGCTTCTTCTTCTGATTTCCACTGTTTCCATGTATACTGAGCTCCAGCGAAGAGGGCAATCTTAGATGGTTCAGACTGTTGCATTGGGTTCAACATGATACCAGACAGCAAGCTTGGATCTACATTCGGATGAAGGAATTTCTCACCACCACCTAGAATCAAGTGTTGTTTAGAGTTATCTGTAACTGGCCAGTTCACCCAAAGTGATACTGGACGATAAGTTTTACCACCTGCAGTTAGATTGTTCTTGAGAGTTGACAAGAAACCTTCAGAAACTTCACCCCAAATCTTACCACCCGTCAAGGTCATAGATGTTGAACTTGGGAGATTTTCATTTAGAGATTTCAACTCTGCTTCACGCCCATTACCCCAATACTGACCTGGAACAAAGATCATTTCTTTGCGAAGACCGCTATAAGTTCCTTGCATTTCTGTCAACCAGTTGGTCATATCCTGCATCAAGCGGTTGTAGCTATTGTAGCCTCCAACTGGGCTTGGTGCATCATCGGCTAGAATACCAAATTCACGGACACCCACTTTCATCAACTGGGTAAATTTAGCCTTGATGGTTGCCAAGTCTTCTTGGTAATGCGCTTCATTACCAAATCGGATACGGTTGTTCATGAATGGATGGATGGTCCAAACATAGCGAGTTTTACTTTGATTTCCGACGCGAGCAAGTTCACGAATTTCAGCTAGTTTTTCTTCTGGGTAAAGTTCACGCCATTTCTTGTTGTGGTATGGATCATCTTTCGGTGCGAAGAAGTATTGGGTCAATTTCAAATCGCCACCAAAACGCATGAGTTCAGCACGATCTGCATTAGACCATGGATTTCCATAGTAACCTTCGATGAAACCACGATTCTTGATTTCAGCGTAATCTTCCACTGTCACATTGCGAAGAACTGGAACTTGACTTTCCTTGAGCATATGTTTCAAAGTTGTCAAACCATAGAAGACTGCATCTGTGTCTTTTCCGACGATGGAAATTGAATTGTCCTTAATGGTCAGAGCATAGGCATCAATCTTATCAAAGAGACCTGCTGAAACGTTAGATAAGTTTTGTTCTGCTTGTGTTCCTCGTCCATGTACTCCAAGATAGATATTAGTTGCGCCAGCAACTGCTGATTGACTAGTAGTGTAGGATACTTGATTATCCTGCAAGACACTCTTCAAGCGATTACGAGTATAGACATCGAGTTGATCTCCCATTACCAGATTGACTTGCTTACGAAGAGCTGTGACTCCTTCTCCATAAGTCACTTTTTGTGGAGTTGGGAAAACCTTGTACTCTTTCTTGAGATAATCTGTGCTCTTGCTGGCAGCCGCAATGCTATCTTCGCTAGCTGGTTTGCTTGCAGTGAATTGATCCGCTAGTTCAACTGTTCCATCACCTGTTTGTTCTACTTTTGGAGTTTCAGGTGTAGATGGTTGTTCTGGTTCTGGTGTCTCTTGTCCCTCTTTGATAGGTTTCAATAGATGAACTTCAGCTGCACTTGCAAAGCCCCCAACACCTGCTAGAACTTTCAACTCAATCTTGTTGGTATGAACCGCTGCAAAGTTAACTGTTTTTTCTTGAGCGTTGTTGTCCCAGCTTCCTTCTGAAACCTTGACCATTTGGCCATCTTTTTGTGCGTAGATTTCGTAGCGAGTCACGACCCCATTTCCACCACCTGGCCGAGGAAGATAAGTCAAACCATTGACTTTTTCTGCTTCTTTCAAGGTCATAGAAAGAGTGTACGGAGCAGTATCACCAGTCCATTTAGTATGCCAAAAGGTATTTGGATCATTGTCAAAGGCTTTTTCAACAACTCCTTCAGTCGCTGTTCCTGGTGTTTCTTGACTAGTTGCAGAAACTGTGAAATGATCTGTTGGAATCAAACGAGGATTTACAAATGGTTTATCTGACAACTCTGCACTATGTAAAATCCCTTTGAACCCACCGATGCTTTCAAGCGGTAGAACCAAGCTATTGTGAGCAAAGCGAGGGTGAGCTGGATTTGCGATACGTTCAATCTTCTCACCATCCACATAGAATTCCGTTGATTGTGGTTTGGTCACGATAGAGATTTGATAACGTTTATTCTTTTCAAGTTTTTTCTTGAACTGGATATGGAACTGTTCAAATTGATAAGCAAGATAGCCGTCTTTATCAGCTAGATAGATACGGTTGTCTCCACTTGTTGAGAAGGTTTGTTCACCGTCTCCAGTGACAGTTACATCAAACTTCAAGACATGACTTGGACCAACATCACCTGCCAGGCCTTCAATACTGCTATCTTTCTCAAAAGCCAATCCTTGCTCGCTTGTCTTCACCTTCTTGCTTGCATAGTTCTTCACTGTTTCAGGATTGATAGTAAACAAATCACTTTGATCAATCTCTTTTTCAGGATTTGACTGTGGTGCATAAGGGCTCGTTGGTAGGGTACGTTCTGCAAAGGTCGCAGCCGCACGGTCAGATCCCCAAGTGCGTTCTGCAGTTGTTTGCATGCTCTTAAAGAAGCGTTTAAAGATATCATAAGATGTCAAACCTGTCTCATGAAGATCAATATTGTCATTCCAAACTGCGTGGCCACCACCAATTACATTTGGATTGGATGCTTCTAGAAGTGGACCATGACCTGTTCGGAAATCATTTGGTGTCCACCTATTATATTGTGTTTCATAGTTAGCATAGTCACCATAAGCTGTTTGACGATTATCACCATTTGGTACACTATAGGTTGGAATATCTGTTATGTTGATAATCTTAGCTCCTTGAGCAATAGCTTCTTTTGGTTGCTGCCAGCCAATACTCCAGATATCAACTTCTACATCTTTCCAATCAACCGCTGTTTTACCTCGTTTCGCACTGAGCGATCCCCAAATACGAGGTGTATAGCCTTTCCCTTTAATGTATTTAATAAGGTCATTTACATAACGACGATAGCTTTCTCTACTTCCGTAGTATTCATCCGTTCCGATATGAACAGTAGATACTCCATGAAGTGGTGCATCTGGACCATCAAGAAGTTTATCATAAACTGATTTGACAAAAGCCAGTGTTTCATCGTATTTATTATCTAGGTCGAGCATGGCTACGCGTTCTACGTTATGTTTACCTCTGTAATCGCTCAGGCTACCTTGATACATGAGGTCTGGACGGACTTTAACAAATGACAGAGCATGACCTGGCGTGTCAATTTCTGGAACTAGATTGATATGCAAGGCCTTAGCAAGTTTAATCAGATTTTGCATCTCTTCTTTAGTATAGTGCTCGTCTGATGTTAATTTTTGACCATTCTTACCGACAATATCTGTCTCTACACGGAAACCTGTCTTAGCATGTTCTAGAACATACTTAAGCTCTTCTTCTTGTGTTAGGTTCTTACCTGCCAAGTGCTCTTTTAGGAAGATATAGTTATCGTTGAGGTGCAACTGCAAGTCGTTCATCTTGTAGTAAGCCATATTGAGCATGATGTCTACAAGGGTGTCATAAGGAATAAATTTACGACCTGTATCTAGCATAAAGCCACGGTGACTGAAGCTTGGGAAATCACGAATTTCTCCATTTTGGAGATTGCTTTCCCCCATTTGAAGAAGAGTACGAGTTGCGTAAAAGGCTCCTGTGTTTGTTGCAGCTTCGATGGTAATGACACCATCTTGGATAGTGATGGCATAACCTTCCTTACCATAACCCTTATTTTCAACTTTTTTAAATTCAATTCGTTTTTGAGCCTGCTTGTCACCTGTCGCAAGTTCCAATCCACGACTAGCAAGATCTGACTGGTAGAAGGTTGCAGCCTGATCAAAGTCTGAATCTCCTGTCGCAAGAACTGTATCTGAAGTGATAGAAGATTGACCTTCTTTTCCATACCATTGTTGAACAGCTGGTGCTACTTTTGGTTTGATACCCACACCTTCGTCCTGATGTAGCCCCTTGATGACTACTTCAAATTCTTTAGTAAAGGTATGTGAATCTTTAATTTGCTCTACCATAACTTTAACGCGTTGATCAGTCAGAGGCTTATAAATGTGATTTTGAAGGTCAATCACACCTTGTTTGTTGCTACCGATAAGACTGACTTTTCCTGGTAGAGTTGGCAAGACAAGAGACTGTCCGTCTTTAGCTACAGTCAATTCTGTAACCTGACGGATATCCGTTACCTTACTTGTATCAGGAATATTCGAATAAGCTCGAATTTCTTGAATACCAACGTTTCTCCAACCCATTGTGCCCGCTTGATAGTCATTGATTTCTAACTTGAGATATTTAGCTTGAATACTATTGGCTAAGTCAACTTTCTCATCTAAAACAGGTTCTCCAGTCTTGGTATGAGCTAGCTTCCATTGTTTTTCTCCACTAGCATTTACATCATCTTGACCTGCATAGTAGAGGCTCCAAGATTTGATATTTGGATCATTTTGTCCCTTGCGGACACGGCGATCCCAATCAATCTCTACATGCCTAATAAGTGTAGTTTTTGGAAGAGTTAATTCGAAAGTTGGTTTGTTAATATTTGGATTTGTTGCCCAACGAGTATCAGAATCCCCATCTACTGCCTTGTCAGCAGTAAAAGGAGTTCCAGTTTCTGAGTCGTTTGCTTGGACAGTGACACCTTCTAAGTGGTTACGATCTTCTCTATCTTCAATTTGATTTTCAACCGGTTTGATTGTAGGTGTAGCTGGTTCTACAGGTTTAGAATCTGCTTTTGGTGTTTCAACCGGCTTCAGAGTCTCAGCTGGTTTGGGAGCTGTTGGACTTGTTGCTGGGCTTGTTGCTTCAGTTGCTGCAGGACTTGTTCCTGCAGTATTTTCATGATTTTCTTCATGACCTGCATCTGCCGTTGCCTCTGATTCTGCTTTCTTTAAAACAGCTGCTAAATCGTCCGGCAACTTATCTAGTGGCTGAGCTTGTGTAATTGTTCCTTCTTTCTCAGGTGTTCCAACTGTCTCTGCAGCTTGCACTACATTTGCACCAAAGATACTAGCACCTATCAATACAGAGGCTGCACCAATTGCAAATTTTCGAATACTATAGTGACAACGTCTTTCAAAAAAATGTCTATCCATCTTTCTCCTATTCCTTTCTCCCACTTATTACAGTAAGCGGTCTCATTTTCCATTTGAAAATGGAGAGAACCTAGAGGTTCTCTCCAACTAAGTTATTTCTGTCTGAATTCTAGTTCCGGTAAACTCTAAAATCCAGTCTTCTTTAATTTTCTTTACGTTTTGTTGCAAGGACAGCAGCAGATAAGGCAAGACTAACGCCTGCTAGGAAGATAGCTGTATCAGATTGGCTTTCTCCTGTTTCTGGCAATCTCTTCTGATCTTCTGTTGAAACTGAAGTTTTAGATTCTGCAAGTTTTCCTTGGCCCAATTGACTAACCTGATACTCAGGTTTTTCAATAGTTGGTGCTGCTTGATCGCCTGCTGTAGCCAATAGTCCTGTGTAGGCTGGCTTTTCGTTTACCAAAGCTTCTACCGCATTGACTCCACCTTTGTATTCTGGAACTTCATTGACAGCTGCTTCTACTGCATTAGCACCACCTTTATATTCTGGTAATTCATGAACCAAGGCCTCTACTGCATTCGCTCCACCTTTGTATTCTGGAACTTCATTGACAGCTGCTTCTGCCGCATTGGCTCCACCTTTGTATTCTGGAACTTCATTAACTACTGCTTCTTCACCTGCTGTTCCAAGTGGCCCTTTATACTCAGGTACATCAAGAATTGGTGCTACTTCTTCACCTGCTGTTCCAAGCGGACCTTTATACTCAGGCACTTCAAGAATTGGTGCTGCCTCCTCACCTTTGCTACTTGTAGGAGCATCTGGTTTCACAGTCTGATCTTGTAGTTGGTTGAGATATTCTGCAAAGTAGGCAACCATTCTTTCAGTCAATAGATGATTATCCATAGCATATTTCATGCTAGCTACTACACTTGCTACCTCCTCTTGATTCTCTTTGCTGGTTAATTTTTGAGCTTTTGATAAAGCTGTTTCATAACCTGACAAATCAAGAGTTGTTTCTGCAACCTGTGGACGACTAAATATCAACTCAGCAGCGGCTTGATATCTATCACCACCGTCTCCATAAGTCTTAGTACCTGTCAAAACAATTTTCTTAGCCTTGATTGTCTTACCAAAGTCAATGTCTTTTGGTTTATTGTTATCTGGCCAATCAGTTGCAGTGAAAGTATATTCTTTACCAGACTCATCTGTCACAACCAGTTTCACATCACGCAAGTTACCATTTGATCCTGATCCACGTGGCACATAACGGAATCCAGTGATTTCTGTCGCTTCTTTCAAGACCATAGTTGCAGGTTTACCAACATCTCCACCATTCCAAGACGTATGCCATAGACTTGATAAGTTACCATCAAAGGCATTTGCTAAATCTTCTCCCGCTTGCGCTGGAGCATTTAGACTTTCAAAGTCTTCTGCTACCAAGGCTGTTTTCTTTTGTACCAAGGCATTCTTCAGAGCGTCAATCTTAGCAATCTCAGCACGCGCTTCTTCCACGCTAATGTCATCATCTGCTTGACTGAGGTTAAAGACAGCTTCCTTCAAGGCATCCATAGATTCCTTAGTATAGTTGGTCATGGCAACCGTTGGTAAGTAGTTCTTCAGAGCATTTTCTGTCAACATCTTACCAGTTAGAGTGACTTCCTCGATTTGAAGTTTATCCATGATGAAGTCGTTGTAACCACGGAAGTTCGCATTTCCACCAGAATCTCCACGAGTATTGCTTGCGTTACCAGTTGAGTAGATACCTACCCAAGTATCGCCTGTTTCTGCACCTGTTACGAGGAAGGTTACCTTCTTAGCTTTCTTAGAATCTGTCCAAGTATTTGGTAGTTCATGCATTTCCAAATTACTTGCTTGATTACCGCGACGTCCTGATTGGAATTCTCCCTTACCGACTACAAAGGCGTAGGTATTGTCAGATCCTGCTTCGTATTCAAAGGTTACACGATAAGTCTTACCAGCTTCAAAACGGAAGTTTTGAGGAATTGTTTGGTAAACCAAGTTACGACGGCTCACTAGTCCATTTGTCTTCAATGACCAATTTCCTTCGATAACATCATCGACTTTCTTACCATTCCAATCACGTTGTGTATATGGATCATGTTTTTCAGATAAGTGAGTGCGATTATCCTCAACTCCTTCGATACCACCAATTACAAATGGGAAAATCCCTTGAGCAACATTTTCAAAGTCTTGTTTAAATGTTCCTTTACCTGTATCATGATTATCTCCGTACATACTTGAATTGTTTTCAAAGGTACGAATTTCATCAAAGTAAGTTGCTTCATCGCCAGCTTCACGACTCAAAGTAAGAGTGACATTTGATACATCTGAACCCGTTGTAAAGAAGGCATACATGTTTTGGAAGTAACTTGTATCATCAACTGTAGCATTGTCACGACGAGTATTATGGGCATAGGCCTTGACATAGTTAAGAGCTAGTGACTTATTGGTATAGCTAGTCACTTCTTTTTCACCAGTATTTACTGTGATACTTGCCTTAGCATTACTACGATTATCAACACCGACATAAACGGCATACTTAGTATTTGGTTTCAAGCCAGTCAGTTTCTGAGTAAGGCTGACTGTGCTCTTATTGCCTTGGATACGAAGCATTTCATTTGCGCCTTGTGATTTGACAATTTCTGCCTTAGAAGCATCACCAGAAATAGTCCAGTGTTTCAAAGTTCCACTGTTAAATCCTTGGTCATAGATGTGCATGCCTTCGCTCCATGACATTTCAGGATTGGTTTGTTTTGAACGGTAGAGAACGTATGGTTGATTTGCAGTAAGATCAAGGGTAATCTTACCATCTTTCACAGCTACTTCCTGTTCTTCAGTCTTACCTTGGTCAGTTAGTTTATAAAGGTAAACCTTACTATTCGCCCAGTCGCTAGGAAGCGTCCAAGTTGTTGCACCAGCTTGCGTATTGAAGTAGTACATTTTTTCCTTATCAGTAGGAAGTTTCTTACCATTCGCATCCCAGTTCCAAGGAGTCAAGTAAGCTGAACCATCTTGGATGACACGTCCGTTGAGAGTTACTGTACGTTCACGGTATTGTGGACTATTGACATCGTTTGACTTACGAGTCACAACTACTTTATTGTTGTCAGCATCTACCAATTCCACTCGCATTTCTGGAGTCCATTTATAGGTGCTACCGTTATCAGACATGGTGACTGGTGTACCATTTTCCCATTTACTTACAGTGAAGTGTTGGAAGTACTTGGTCATGACATCGTGAGCAAACAAGTTAGTTACATAGCCATTGTAGTCACTTCTTCCTTGCCAACCTTCAAAGTCTTTCATGCTGTAACCACCTAGAAGTGGATAGTTGGCTGCACCACCGTAACTTCTGTAGTCCCCAACCCAAGAATCTTTTTGGTGGTTACGGATAAAGCGCGTGATGGCACTGTTGATACCTTTATTAGTATAGCCACCATAGGTCAAGTCAGCTGCCCAGTGTTGGAAGGTAGAGTCGTATTCACCACCATGGCCCCACTCGATTGCAAAGCGCCAGCCTTGTTTGTTAATTTCTTTAGCAAGAACGTGGGTAGCCCATGCACCATTATCACCTGATTGGCCATTGCCCCAAACGTCCACATAGATAAAGTCGAGACCTTCACCAAGTTTTTTCTTCAATTCTTCCCAACGAGCTAAGCGACCATGTGCCAAGTCGTAAGCAGCATCAATGTTAATACCTTGATCTAGCCAGTTCCAACCATAGCTGTAGCTTCCATCTGGATTCTTACGAAGAATATTTTCGTTAAAGTATTTAGACTCAGGATAAGTTTCAGAAGCGTTGACGTGGATACCTAGATGAGCTCCATATTTCTTCGCTTTCTCAATCAAAGCCTTGAAGTCTTCGACACCACCAATACGTTTACCAATATCAGCATAGTTCAAGTGGCCTGAGTCATGACCTTCACTACCATAACCTTTAAGAAGGACACCTTGTCCAAGACCATCTGTATGGAGATTGATCTTCTTGATACCATCCAAGGTCATAAGGAATGGGTTTTGTGCTTGAGAACCAAAGTTCATCGCAATACGGTATGCTGTGATATCCTTGACTTTTTCCCAACCTTGAGGGTTGTTCATGATGCTACGATAAGCAATGGCACCATCTTGCCAGTCCACTTTCTTATCCGCATTAGCATCTTCAGTGATAACAACCTTGGCACTTGGAAGTTCTTTGGTATATTCTGGGAAGACAATGCCCTTATAAGCTTTTTCCAATTGCCATTCAGAACTATGAATTCCGACATAGTTAGCATTTCCGACTGTTTCTTTATAGGCTGTCAAACGAGTCCAGTCATTAGAACCACCACCGTAGCTGTTTTGAGAATTACTCCAGACACCTGCAGCAAGCTTATCTGTAGAAACGAATCCATACATGTAACCCTTAGCCAAGTCCTTCATTGGATTGGTTACTTCAATATGATCATCCCCGCTGACATGCGTATTGTTTGACATAGTTGCCCCATCAAACTTAGCACCAGCTTGCTCACTAGAAACAGATACGAGGGCGTTACCAAGGAAACTAATTGTCGAAATTAATTTTCTCTCATCATCAATCTTTTGACCTGGAGTGACTTGATTGTGGTTGACAATCTTAGTTACATCAAAATGCAATTGATTGTCCACAACTTGCAGACGAACTGTCATATCCGCATTGATAAGATTAGCCTCATCACGGAGTTTCATTTCATATTCTGCAGTTGTTTCATTAATTTTCTTATAAGTAACCTCAGGAGTGATTTTATGGTTATTGATAAATACTTTATTGAACTGTTGAACCTGTCCAGGTAAAGTATGGCCATTTAGCGTATATTCCTTGACACGTGGAAAGGCTTGGTCAATCACTGCTTTTAGGACTTTGGACTGGATGGTATCATAAGTCACTTTACTATCATCTACCACCGCACCAGTTTCTTTTTCAGCAGTAGCTTCAGTAGCTTGAACTCCGTCTTGATTGTCAGTCTTAATATTTACAACTGTCTTTTCAGTACCATATGTACCAGCTTTAAGTAGGATTTTCTTTTCATTTTTAAGATTTTCATTAACAGCAGCTGGCAAAGTAACCGTATCAAAAAGTTTTACATCATTATTTGTTGCATTTAGCTGACCATCTGATTTTAGGCTAATAGTCAGATGATTCACTGAGCCATTTACTGGAGCTGCAACACGACCACCCTGATACCATGTGCTATTACCTGGTGTCTTGTATTCCCAGAACCAACCTGATTTATCATATCCAACAAAGACATTATTGTTTGTATCTTTAAATTTCAAGAAAACACCAAAACGTGATTTGCCTGTTTCAGATTCTTCTTTGAAAGTGAGATCTACATTCGCATTACCATTTGTATCCACAGTCAATCCTTGTTTTTCAAACAAGGCTGGTTTGCTAGCATTGTCATTTTGATCTGTTGAAGACAACTTATTGTAACGAACACCATTTTCTTCTCGAATAGCAACAGTCCCTTGCTGTTCTTTTCTTGCTACAGTTTGCCATTCAGGAGTGACTTCCTTTGGTGTCTCTGGCTTAGCTGTCGCTGGTTTTTCTTCTTTCGGCTTATCTGCTTTTGGCTTTTCTTCAACTGGTTTTTCAGTTTCCTCTAAATTCGCTGGTTTTGAACTAGAGATTCCCTTAATATGATCTTGAATCCATTTTAATTGAGCTGGAGAGAAAAGGATCCCTCCACTACGGACACCGACCACACCATTTTGATGAACGCCAATCAATTTACCATCCGTGTCAAAGATACCGCCACCGCTAGCACCTGGTTGTCCACCTTGATAACCAACTCCTTGAACACCTTCACCATAAGATTCAGCAAAATCCACAGCAGTGTTAATAACTGGCGCCAACTTACCAGCAGGATAGCCAAACATATTGACTTTATCCCCAACTTTCTTAACAACTGGCTTTTCAGTAACTTCAACAGGAGCATTTTCAAGAACTGTACGCAATCTCACAAGAGCCAAATCGTTCTTATAGCCCTTTAGATAACCATCTCTATCCCAGTGAATCACATCTTTTTTACTAAATTTTACATCATCTAAACCAGGGTAGGATATACTAAAAATATCGCCATCCCCTTTATCATTATCCACAACTTTACGGATATTTCCATCTTGTTGATCCTTGATAAAGTTGTGAGAAACAGTCAAAACAAGATCCTTACCAATGACAATACCACTACCTTCTCCTGATGGAGTCTTAATCTTAACAGTAGCGCCATAGTTCAATTCTCCATTTTTTGTTTTGGCAACATCTTCAGGAACTAGACTACCAGTATCTTGTGCTAATTGATCTTTATTTACCTCTTTACCATTATCAGTAGCTTTTTCAACTTTACCTTCTAATTCTTTCGGCAACTTGTCAGTAGTTTCTTTGTTTTCCTTTTCAAGAGCTAGTAACTCTTCTTCAGTTTTTGGTCCATCCGTTGTTTCAGCAGAACCTGGATTTGCTGCTGCAGCTTCTTTATCGAACTCCCGTCCATTATCGCTCGCTTTTTTATCCAAATCAGCCAGCTCACTTGGCAAATTATCTGTTGAGCCAACTGTTGGTGTGTTAGCCAATACTGGAGCAGTAGCAAAAAAACTAGCCCCAATCATAACTGAAGCAGCACCTAGTGCAAATTTACGAATGCTGTATGTACATCGTTTTTCAAAAAATTGTTTATCCATTAACTCCTGATTCCTTTCACCAATCTTCGTAAGCGTTTACATTTCTTATTCGAAAAATACTCCTTTCTATCTGAAAAGTGCAATGCTTAACGTTTATAAAAATAATTACACTTTTAATATAACAATTTTTAATAGATAAAGCAATAGAAAAGCTAGGAAAATTGCTAATTTTTTTCTTCATTCTGACAAAACCATACTCTGAAATTAAGGGGAAAATTGTAACATAATAAAAAGGATTTAGCATTCCTATCGAATGCCAAACCCTTTATCAATCAGTTTCTATAGATGTTTAAAATCTACTTCACATGTTTTGCGAGTTCTTCTTGAGCTTTTTTATTAGACTCTTCTTTTTCTTTCATCCATTTTTCTTGGGCTTTTTGGTATTCTTCTGTTGTTACTGGTTTATCTTGTACATCAAGGTATTTATACAAGTGAGCTTCACTTGTTCCTTTGTTTCCAGAATAAGCAAATGGAAGTGTGAATGGTACCATCTTAGACAACATTGGACGACCAGTTTTAGAAGTTGTTGGGATTAGCAAGGCACTGTCGGTCAACCAAGCTTGGGCAGCAGCATATTTTTCATAACGTTTTGAAATGTCATTCACTTCTTCACCAGCTTCCACAACCATTTTTTCGTAGTCTTCCAAACCAACTTGCTTAGCCGCAGCGTTGTTTGTTCCAGAGTCAAATCCTAGGTAAGTCTTTGTACTTTCCCCTACAGATGGTTTGAGAATATCAAGGTAGGTAGATGGGTCAATGTAGTCTGGTCCCCATCCAACGTTATCTGAGACATCCCAATCTTGTCCAGCAGCCGTTTCAGCAAAGTAGGTAACATTGAGAACTTCATCTTTTTGAAGTTGTTGGATATCAATGACGACATTGTCAGTTCCTAATGTTTCTTCAAGTGATTGTTTAAAAGATTGGACACGTTGAACTTTTGTTGTATTGGTTTGGTCAACTGGCATATCCAAGTGGATTGGGAATTGAACGCCTTCTGCTTGGAGAGCTGTCTTAGCTTTAGCAAACTCTGCTTTCGCTTTTTCAGGATTATATAGTCCATCTTGGGCATCAGCAAGGTTCACATCCTTCCATTCATCCCCATAAGTCACCAATTTGTCTTTGACCATTTCGCCAAAGTTCTTTCCATCTGCCTGTACAAATGTAGGAGGAACAAACAAGTTACGAAGCAGTTTAGTTGCCCCATTCGCACCATTCACTTGAGAAGCATAGGCTTTTCTATCAAAACCAAAGGCAAGAGCTTGACGGAAATCTTTGTTTAGAAGAGCTTTCTTGGTTGAAGTCTTTTGTTCATCTGTCGTCTTAGAAGTGTACTTATAAGACTGGCGATCAATATTAGTACCTACTAAATAAGTAGTAGAATCTTGTGGTGTATAAACGATGTTGTCTTTAAACTCTTTTTCAAGTTCAGGATAACTTGCGCTTGTCGGGAAGAGACGAGCCATTGTAAAGCTTCCATCTTTGAAGTTTTCTGCAAGTTTTCCTGTATCTTGACCATCCCAGAATGAAAGTTTTACCTTATCAATGTGAACATTGTCCTTATCCCAGTAGTTTGGATTCTTTTCAAATTCTACTGAAGATTTAGCGACCAATGATTTCAACAAGAAAGGTCCGTTATAAAGGATACTGCTTGGATCTGTTGCTTTCCCAAAATCATCTCCCTTAGAGTTTAAAAACTCTTCATTAACTGGTGCTAAGACACCCATTGTTGTTTTAGAATTCCAAAAACTTTCAGGTTTGTTCAAAGTGTATTGAACTGTTTGATCGTCAATCGCTTTAATCCCAACTTGAGAGAAATCTTTAGTTTCCCCTTTAGCGTATGCATCCAAACCTTTAATTGAATCCTGTACCAAGTAAAGGGCTTCTGATTTCTTATCTGTCGCATACTTAAGTCCTGTTACAAAGTCTTGAGCTTTCACAGACGCATACTCTTCTCCTTCAGATGTGTACCACTTGGCATCTTTACGGATTGTATAAGTGTAAGTCAAGCCGTCCTTAGATACAGACCAATCCTCAGCCATAGATGGCACAAAGTTACCATAGCGGTCATTTTCAAGCAATCCATCAATCACATTACTAGTAATGTCAGTAGTTGCTGCCTTACCAGTTGTCAAGTAGTTCAGGTTATCTGGATCTGTTTCGTAAACATAAGAAAAAGTTTTCTCACCTTTTGCACTAGACCCTGAGCCAGAACAAGCTGCTAAGACACCAGCTGCTAATAAAGTGACTCCCGCAAGAGCCAATACTTTCCTTGTTTTCATAGTATTCTCCTTTGTTTTTCTATCCATTATATACCCTTTTTAAAGTCCTGTCAATATAATTTTCTGAATTTTCATGTTTAGTTGTTATTTTCTGACAACTATCGAATCTTATTTCATTTTTTAATCTCTCTTTAACCATAAGAAAAGAGGGAATCCAGTAACTCCCTCATCCATCTATTTAAGTCATTTTTAGATTTATTAATTTAAAGCTTGCAATGCGGAAAGAAGATAAGAACCCTCACGAATTTTTTGACCTACGGCCTTAGCATTTTTGACCAAATCCTGATACTCTTCTTGAGACAAATTGTCCAATACTTCTTCCAAGTCAAGTAAACTCTCAACACTAATTCCACACTCTTTTTCTAAGACGAAATTAGCCAATGCAGATTGTTTCCAAACAATAATAGGGAAACCAGAAGCCAAATAAAGGGAAGCCTTGTGGGAATTATTGTATCTCAAATACTCACCAAACACTCCGCTACAAGTTTTAGAACTATCACCATCCCAAACTAAACCAAAGCTTCCTTCTAACGCTGACGGTAGTTCATCTGGAAGAAATGAACCAAAATAGGTTTCATTGGATAGCTTTCTAGCCTCATCAAAACCAACACCATAGAGGTTATATGCCGGTCTTGTAGGCAACTCATATAAGTAACCTGCTTTTTCTTGGGCTAAATTTCCAGCTACAATAATAGCCCCTTCCTTCGATAAATCTTCTTTGTCCTGATAATTCGGGATCAGATAGTCAAAAATGCCTAAACTAACTATTTTCTTCTCAGAAATCCCCTTATCAACAAGCACTGATTTCATAACTGGATTATGAGCAATAAGACCATCAGCTTGTTTCAAAAGACTAGACTCTTGAAGATGAACACGAATCTTATGCTTCAAGGGTACTGTATCCAAATTAGCATAGCGCAAAACTTCTAAATCATGGATAATAAAGTGAACCTTCACTCCTTTACGTTGCATTCTTTTTACTAAATGGATCGTAAAGAAACTATGATGAAGCATAGGAAATTGAATCAGTAGCTGATCCCCTTCCTTCAACTTAGAGATAGCTTTGGATAGGGCTTTGGCCTTGTGGCGTTGGGCTCTAATAGTCCCCATTTGATACCAATCATCTACCATCAATAACAAAGGACTATAGCCCTCACGAACTACTATTTCTTCAACATCGTTTCGAGCTTTATTTCCCGCATTTCGTGCACCAGAATCCTTCAGAAATTCTTCTTTTAGATAATATTTCATCTATCAATTTTATCCTTCGTTATCTTATTTAAACTCTCCCTCTACAACATTTAGGGCACGTTCAATGACCACATGCATGTCGTAGTATTTATAATCAGCCAAACGTCCACAGAAAATTACCTTATCATTCTGTGCTGCTTCTTCTTGATATTTAGCAAACATGGCATTGTTTCTCTCATCATTGATTGGATAATAAGGTTCATCTCCACGTTTCCAATCAGCTGGATATTCACGAGTAATAACCGTTTTGTCCTGAGTACCATACTCAAAGTGTTTATGCTCAATAATGCGAGTATAAGGAATTTCTCGTTCTGTATAATTAACAACGGCATTTCCTTGATAATTTTCCTCATCTAGAACTTCATGCTCAAAACGAAGACTACGGTATTCTAACTCACCATGTTTATAATCGAAATATTGGTCAATCATCCCTGTAAAGACAACTTTTTCAGCAGAAGCTTCTAATTCCTGACGATTGGCAAAAAAGTCAACTCCAAGTTCTACTTCAACATCTTTCAGCATATTTTCGATAATGACATTATAGCCACCGATTGGAATGCCTTGGTAACGGTCATTGAAGTAGTTATTATCAAAAGTCAAACGAACTGGTAGACGTTTGATGATAAACGGTGGGAGGTCTGTCGCAGAGCGTCCCCACTGTTTTTCAGTATATCCCTTAATCAATTTTTCATAAATATCTGGGCCGATCAACTTGATAGCCTGTTCTTCCAAGTTTTTCGGTTCAACATCCTTCATATGAGCCGTTTGCTCAGCAATCTTATTTTTCACTTCTTGAGGAGTTTTTGTCCCCCACATAGCATAGAAAGTATTCATATTGAAAGGTAGATTATAAAGGCTACCCTTGTAATTTGCTACAGGCGAGTTGATGTAGTTGTTAAACTCAGCAAATTGATTAACATAATCCCAGACTTTCTTATTAGAAGTATGGAAGATATGAGCGCCATATTTATGAACATTAACACCTTCTACATTCTCACAATAGATATTCCCACCAATGTGGTCACGTTTATCAATAACTTTTACTTTTTTTCCACGCTTGGTTGCTTCATAAGCAAAAATTGCTCCAGACAACCCAGCACCAACGATTAGATAATCGTACATATTACACCCCTTTATTTCTGAATAACTGTTGTTTTATATCTCGTAGATTTATAACTTTAAAAATCAAAATTAAACTGATATAAATTATTGTCCCCAAAATAGTAGAAAGTCCTACATTTAATACAGACGGTAAATTCAATAAGTCTTTTACAAAAAACAGAATTCCATACATCAATCCTGATGAAATCATAATTTTTATCATAGATCCTATAATCGGAACATCTCTTAGATAAGAGCGAGTAAAGAATAACTGTATAGCCCAAACCAGAGACTCTGTTAAAACAGATACAATTGCTGCCCCTATATAGCCCAATTTGGGAAGAAAGAGAAGATTTAATCCGACACTAACAATGGCAGGAATTGTGGTTGAAAGCATGAACTCTCTATTTTTATTATGGGGAATCAAAATTTGAATCCCCATAATATTTGTCCAACCAATAAAGAACATTCTTAGAATCATAATAGCTATTGCATAGCGTGCATCTTGAAAATCTTTTCCCAGAAAAAAGTTAACAAAATCATCGTTTATAATTAACATACCTGCCATAATGGGGAAAATAACCAAATTATAAATTAGAAATGACATCTTATGCATTTTATTAACTGCTTTATGATCCCCTGATGATAAAAGATTTGAAACTCGTGGTAACATGACACTTCCCAATGAAGTTACTAGGGTCAATAAAATATTGACAAGCTTCAATGCTTGATCATAGATTCCTACATCTTTTGTTGAAGCCAAAGCACCTAGCATTGTACGATCCAAAGTAACATAGAGCGATATAGCAATCTGAGGTAAAAACAATAAGATAACTGGCTTCAAATGCTGCTTAGCATATTCCCAATCAAAGTGCGGTTTCCCAATAAACTCTCTTGCCGGCAACCACATACTTAATTGTCCCAACAATTCAAAAATGGTAAGCAAGAACACATATAAATATAGGTCGCTAGCTGATTTTATAAATAGAAAAATAGCAATGACGCCAACTAGTTTCACTGTAATATTTCTGACTGTAATTTTTCGAAAATCCTCTAAACCTTGGAATAGCCAAGAAATATCTAAACCTTTAGAAAGTAAACTTAATCCTAAAATATAAGCTACTGGGTTTTGCATTAACGAAAAAGTGAGACAAAGCAAAATATAGAGAGTCAGTGATAAGATGGTTGCTCCAAGTTGTAAAGTATAAATTCCCCAGAAATTTTTACGAATTGTTTTTCGATTACCAGAAATTTCCTTTGTACCATAATTGGCTACCCCCAAGGTAGCCAACAGGATAAAGTAGGTAACAATAGAATTATAATAACCATAAGTTCCTAAATCATCAGAACTAAATACTCTGGTAACATATGGAGTCGTAATAATCGGTAAAATAATTACTAATAATTGATATGAAAGATTGTATGCATAATTTTTAAGAACCTTCATAGGGAGCATATTCCTCACTTAACTACTATTATAAACGGCGAAAATTAATCTGTCCAAAAATGATGATGTTAAATAGATTAAACTTTTTTTGGTACAAAAATCACTTAACTAGCCTCAATTTAGAACCAAGGATACATATAACACAAAAACTTTAAACATCTTGATAATTATACCTATACTTACTCCAAGAAATACCCATCAATAATAATAATGGATTGTACATTAATTCAAAAAATTGTGGATCAAACATTGAGTGAAGTATCAATACAATAAAAACAAGCATCTCAACTGTATTAAAGTGTCCTCTTTTATTTAGTTGATAGAAACTATACCAAATAACAACTAGTAGAATCACTCCATAATGCAACAAAATATTTACAAAAGATGAATCAACGTATAAATAATTATCAAAAACAGACGTAGCCCTTTGTTGCAATTCCCAATCAATTCTTTGACCAAACATATGTACACCATATAAAGATAGTGTCTTATGTCCTAAACTTAGTCTTCCTGTCAAAGCTACGTTTAAAATTTGAAAGAGTTTACTGTTTGCGTTATAAAAATAAGTCAAAATGATAGGAATAAGAATCCCTGCAGTCAACGTAATTTTACCAATGGCATTCAGGATTTTTTGACTAACTACTTTATTTTTGAATATGTACACCAATACTAATGCTAGAATTGAAAGAAAGAAAGCTGATTTCGTATCAGTATTAACGTAAAAATAATAATTCAGTATTCCAAACAATAAAATTTCTGACAATCTGATTTTACTTTTTCTTAAATATAGATATACCAAAGTCAGATGAAATAAATAATTAGCACCGAGAGTAACATATTGGTATCCTTGGCTAAAACGGAATCGCCCTCCTAATTGAACCCTCAGCGTATTTTCAATAATGCCAAACTTTAATAGACCATATATAGAAATCATTAATAGTACTATCGAAACTGTCCAGAGAATCAAAACTTTTCTAAAATTCACATTGTTTATAGAAATAATAAATAAGATTGTTGAAATTATTGTGAGGGCATCAAAAAGCTTATGTGTTGTAATCCCGATAATTATAGCCAAGCAGAAAGCTGAAAAGAAGAATATCAGAAACTTACTCGAGTGTCTCTCTAATAGTAGTTTAAACAGAAGTATGACAATAGACACTATCATAGCAACTATTCGAAAACGATAAATTTCAGGGTATTTATAGACTAAGTTTGTTTGAGCTATAAAATTAAAAAGCAACCAAATAAAGAAAGCTGAAAAATATAATAACTCTGATAATTTTATTTTTATTTTCATATTTTTACCTAAGTTTGTTTAAATTATCCAATCTTATTTCGAATAGTGTTATACAATTTTGCAGATACGAGAAACAATATATATTTCAATTTATTTTTCCTTGTAACATTTGAATTCGGAATAACATCTTTGAAATATTGAATGTATTCTTTTCTAATTTTATTAACTTCAGCATACATATCTGAACTAAGCATAGCATGTACAATATGCAGACCATTAAAAACATAGCGAACATTCAAGGCTCTTCTCATATCCCTATCACCTGAATAGTCTCGTTCAACATAACTTCTATTCCATTCCATTGCCTTGTAAAAATCTAAGAGACGATCACTATACTTAGAATTTACAATACTTCCTGGTCTTCGATAGTATTTATAAAGATTTAGATCACTAACAGCAATATTTTCACAGGAAGCAATATGCTCATAAGCAAGAGCTAAATCTTCATATAACATCCCTTTAGGATATGGAAACCTTAATAAGATTTCTTTCTTATATAGTTTACCACCTGAATGTGTCCCAACATAATTTCCATAAAACATTTGTTCTAAAGCTGTTCTACGATCTAATTTTCCAGAATATTTCTCTCTGAAATCTCCTAAAAAATCACTATTTTCATAGTTTCTAACTTCAATCACTGGAGTTGCTACAAGATCAACTCTATACTTATCTCTAAGTTCTACTAAATATTCAATGGCTCTATGGTCATAATAATCGTCTGAATCAATGAAAACAATCCAATCTGTTGAAGATTCTTTTACCCCAGTATTGCGGGCATTGGACAATCCCCCATTTTCAATATGCAGAACTTTTATTCTATTATCTTCTCGAGCATATTGGTCACAAGTTTCTCCAGAACTATCCGTCGAACCATCATCTACTAGGATTATTTCAATATTTTTATATGTTTGTTGTCTTAGACTTTCTACACAATAACTCAAACAGTTCTCAACATTGTACACTGGTACAACAATAGAAATCTGATCCATTATGATAATCCTTCCAAAATGATATCAACAATACGCTCACAAGCTTTTCCATCTCCATATGGATTACTTGCTTTACTCATCTTGCTGTACTCTGTTTCATCTTCTAGAAGCAGTTTGAAATTAGTATAAATATTTTCTTCTTCTGTTCCTACCAATTTCAAGGTTCCTGCAGCAATCCCCTCTGGACGTTCTGTTGTATCACGCATTACCAATACTGGTTTACCTAAAGAAGGTGCTTCTTCTTGCACACCACCAGAATCTGTTAAAATCATGTAGCTTTGATTCATAAAATTATGGAAATCAATGACTTCTAGAGGTTCAATGATTTTCATACGTTCATTGTCGCCAAACACCTTACTTGCTAACTCACGAACCTTAGGATTCTTATGAATAGGATATACAACTTTAACATCTTCAAATTCACTCAGGATACGATTAACTGCATTAAACATATTTTCCATAGGTTGACCAAGATTTTCACGTCTATGGGCTGTCAACATGATTAGTTTACTGTCCTTAGCCCACTCTAAAATAGGATGGTCATAATGCTCTTGAACGGTTGTCTTCAAGGCGTCGATGACAGTATTTCCAGTAACATAGATATTCTCTCTTCCCTCTTTTAGAAGATTCTCTTTAGCCACTTCTGTCGGAGCAAAATTAAAATCCGCAATAATGGAAGTAGTCTGACGATTGAACTCTTCAGGAAATGGGCTTTGAAGATTATAAGTTCTCAATCCTGCCTCTACATGTCCAACTTTAATTCCCATGTAAAATGCAGCTAAAGCTGTCGCAAAAGTGGTTGTAGTATCCCCATGAACAAGAACAATATCTGGTTTTTCCTGCTCTAAAACGGCTTGAATTTTATCTAAAATACTTGTCGTGATTGTAAATAGTGTTTGATTTGCCTTCATGATTCCTAAATCGTAATCAGGAACAACTTTAAAGACATCTAAAACTTGTTCTAACATTTCTTTATGTTGACCCGTTACACACACAAGTGTTTTAATTGAATCATTTTTCTTCAATTCATTCACTAAGGGACACATTTTTATTGCTTCTGGACGCGTCCCAAAAACTAACATTACTTTTTTCATTTGGAAACTCCCATTAGTTTTTGATAAAATTTACGATAATTCTCTAAAAATAAAGGATAACTAAACTTCTCTTCATAATCTTTTTTAGCTTGATGAGCTAATCTAGTTCTAAGAGTTGAATCAGTCGCTAGACTCTCAATAGCAGAAGCTAAGGCCCTAGCATCTTTAGCAGGAACCAAGACTCCATTTTCTTTTGTAACAACTTCATTAATGCCAGGAATATCTGTCGCAACCATGGTTTTTCCATTCATAAATGCTTCGATAACATTTAGAGCCAAGCCCTCAAATAATGACGAAGACACTAGGAAATCAAAACTATTAATGCATTCCACTATATCCTGTCTATACCCTAAAAAAGATACTTTATCTTCCAGATTTAGTTCTTTAACCTTGTTTTCTAATTCGGCTCTAAGCTCTCCATCCCCAACGATAAATAAACGAAGGTTTTCATCTGAAATCAAAGAAATAGCATCAATCAAATAGGTCAAACCTTTTTGTTCAGATAATCTTGCAATACAGCCTAGCTTGATTCCATCAAACTTCATAATCTCATCAACTTGTCTATTTGACTGTTTCAAAATCACTCCGTTATAGATAACAGTGCTATTTGCAACTCCCACATCATCTTTCAAATTTTGATTAACTGCTTGACCAACTGCAATACTATAGGCATTTCTCAGTGAAAATCTATATAAAGACAACTTATCTTTAAAGACATTATGAGCAGTGTAAACGTGGACTAGCTTGGGATTAATCAGTTTTAATACACGAATATAAAAAGCTGCCATTCGATGATGCGTATGAACCAGAGTAATATCATTTATCTGAATAATTCGATAAATAGTAAGAAGCAGCTTCAACACAGTAAGGGGATTTTTGCTGTCTATATCTTGAATTTTATGATGGATAATTCCTTGGGTCTCTAATTCTGGTTCCCAAAGGCCTCCTGTAGAAGCTACATGTACACTATCAAACTCATCTTGCAAATCAGAACTCAACTGGTACACGATTCTCTCAGCACCACCAATATCCATCGTTCGTGAAATATGTAAAATATTATTTTTTCTTTTTTCGTTTCTCATCTAAAACTCGCTTAATAAAGGTAACATTCCCTACAAAGTATCGTTTAAAGAGACGCTTTGGTTCATTAGCAACTCGGAACAACCACTCCAAGTTTAATTTCTGCATCCAAAGTGGGGCACGCTGAATGTGACCAGACAATACATCAAAACTACCACCTACACCCATAAAAATAGAATTCACTCCATTATCCATAAATTTTTGGATGATGTATTCTTTTTTAGGTGAAGTAATTCCAACAAATACAAAGTCGGGATTCTTTTCACGAATATCTTCCTGAATATCTTGCTCATCTTCCTCAGAAAAATAACCATTACGATGTCCAACAACTCGTAGATTTGGATACTCTTCTTTAAAATTTTGTAACATATCTTGCAAAACTTCTTCTTTAGCACCAAAAAAATACACTGAATAAGATTTTTCATCGGCTAATTTTAATAATCTTTGCATTAAATCAATTCCAGCAACTCGTTCTGGAACTTGGTAGCCCAAAAATCGAGAAGCTAGAACTACTGATGCACCATCTGCATTGATGATCTCAGACTCGTTAACTATCTTCTTAATAGCTTCATCTGATTGACATTGGTTAATTTTATCAGCGTTTACGCCCATTAAATGAAGAGGACGTTGTTCAATTACAAATTTCTCAACCGCTTGTACTGTTTCATCCATTGTTAAAGGGTCAATTCTGACCCCCATTAAATTAAAACTATTCAAATTAATCTCCCCATGTAGACTCAAAATGACCCTTACGCTCGGCTTCTTTTGGTAACTTCATGTAATCACCATATATTTTTGTTAAATATTCATCTGGGTTTGCATGGCAACTTATTTCTAAGTTCTCAAACTCTAGTAATTGTGGTTCACCGAATACTTCTTTTCTAGCAAGCTCACGTTCTCTATAGGAACCTAATACATTACCAACTATTGAACTAGTTTCAAAATCATATTGTTTAATTAGATTTTGTAATTTGTTGTTAATAGTGGCTGTTTTTAGAAGTTTATTTAATTTCAAAACTTTTGATATACTCACAATTGCATTTTCAAAACTTCCCCTATCTCTGTCATGTAGACGATCGATTACCGAAATTTTAGAAAGTGCACGATAGAATTTGATTTTGTTTGTATGAATAAAATAATGAAAACGATCATCTGGATAACCATCCAAAGGGAAAATATCTATGAATGGACTACATAGTTCATCTCCAAATGGAATTTGTAAGGATGTATCCATAATAGAAGTATTACCTAAATTGTCATCATGAAGCCTCAAAATAACATGTTCTGGAAGTTCCTTTTTGCAAATTGACAAAAATTTTTCATAATCTTTTCGAGGCATCCCTAAATCCATATCATCATCCCAAGGAATAAATCCTTTATGACGAATTGCTCCTAGCAATGTTCCTCCCAAAGCATAATATCTTAAATCATGTTTACTACAAATAGCAATAAAGTTTTGCAATAAAGATAATTCTCCTAGTTGAATTTCCCTCACTTTATTCATAAAATCACTTCGCCCCATCCTTCATTAATACAACTTTAATTGTTTTCAACAAAATTTCAATGTCTTTCCAAATTGTCCACCCATCTATATAGGCGACATCTAATTTAACAACTTCATCAAAATTCTTAATCTCACTTCTACCACTAACTTGCCAAAGTCCAGTGATACCCGGTTTAAAACTCAATCGACGTTTTTGTTCAGGTGTGTATGTCTCGTATTCATCAACTGTTGGCGGTCTTGTTCCAACTAGACTCATGTCTCCTTTCAGAACATTCCAAAACTGGGGAAGTTCATCCAAGCTAGTTTTACGGATAAAGCGACCAATTTTTGTAATGCGAGGATCATTGTCCATCTTAAACATACCACCCTGCATGGTATTTTTCTCCAACAATTCTCTCTTTTTATCCTCAGCATCAATACACATTGATCTAAATTTATAAAAAGTAAAATGTCGGCCGTTTTTTCCTATGCGAGTCTGGGCAAAAATAGCAGGTCCACCATCTTTTCGAATAGCTGGAACAAGAACTATACTAACTAGACCACAAATCATTAAACCAAAAATAGAACCAATAATATCTATGACACGCTTAGCAATTACATGACTATTCTTATAAAATTTCGTCGAAAAAGTAATGACATTTAAACCAGCCATCCCACGGATTTTTTTGTCACGCCCTAGATTATGGTCAAAAGCATTTAGATTAACCGTTACATCAATTCCCATCGTTTCAAAACGAGAAATAAATTCACCAATATCATATTCTTCACTAGGAAGATTGATAAACACTTCGTCCACAACTTCGTGAGTTGCAAAATTTAAAATATCTTCGACTGGTACGACTGTAATAGTATCATGTTGGAAATTAGGTTTATCTAATACACTAACTGCCACCAGTTCTCCAAAGAAATCACCCGCATCAAGTAATTTATCCATCACTTTCTCAACTCTAGATGTTGCTGTAATCAAGAATAGTTTTTTACTCCATTTCAAATTAGGAAATATCCGTTTCGAATAATACTTGATACAAATATTGACTAGATACATTAGAATCGAGTGTAAGGTTAGGAAATACACCATGCCTCGTCTAGAGATACTAAAGCGTTCTTCTAAAAAGAAATTAGAAAGACTAATTGCCAATGCAAAGAAAATGATATATTTTGTCAAGCGAACAAGTTCAATCAAACTCCCTCGTCTAAAAAAATCTTGACCGTAATCGCTAAAATAAAATACGATGTAGTGGAGAATATATAGGACAATCATTGTTGTTGAAAGAATATCTGTCTCTTTAACAAAACTAAGAGAATACCCCAGTAACACTACTATAAAACTCTGGATTACTGCCAGAGATATTTTTATCCCTTTCTCTTCCATAACTACTTCCTTAGTCTATCCCTTATTCTATCCCCTATTTTTTACCGTAAGAACCATACTCACCGTAAGAACCATATTTCTCAGCTGAAGTATTGAATTTATTTAATACAACTCCTAAAAATGGTTTATTCGTTTGTTCCAATTGACCTTTAGCCTTCTGAACATCTTTTCTGTTAGCTTCTCCTGCCGCAGTAACTAAAACAGATGCATCACATTTCTGTGTAATAATAGCTGCGTCGATAACGATGCCAATAGGCGCTGTATCAACAATAATATAATCAAAATACTTGCGAAGTGTGTCAATCATAGTGCTAAAATTTTCACTTTGCAATAAAGCAGTTGGGTTGGGTGAGATAGACCCAGCTTGAACCACAAATAGATTCTCAACATTGGTATCACATAAACCATGAGATAGGTCTGTTGTTCCAGATAAAAATTCTGTCAATCCAGTAATTTTTTCACGTGACTTGAAGACACCTGACATGACAGAATTACGAATATCAGCATCTACTAACAGGGTCTTGTAACCTGCACGCGCGAATGCCCAAGCAATATTTGTAGAAGTCGTTGACTTTCCTTCACCCGGTTTTACAGAAGTGATAGAAATTACTTGTAAATTATTTCCACTCAATTGTATATTCGTACGCAAGGCATTATAGTATTCTTCCGCTTTTTTGGCCAGATCTAATTTTTTCTGTGCTATTTCTAATGTCGGCATATCTCTCTCCTATTTCAATTTATCCAGATTTGGAACAACTCCCAACAATGCAATTTGCATAACATCTTCAATATCCTCTGGACGTTTCACTCGTGTATCAACCAGTTCAACGATAAGAACAGCGATAACCGTAAAGACTGTTCCTCCAAGTAGTCCAATAATTGTATTTCTACGAATATTTGGAGAAGATGGTGCTGCAGCAGGACGAGCTTCTTCAAGTGTTGTGACATCAGAAACGCGTGTGATACTGATAATCTTTTCAGCTGCCACTTCTCTCAATGAGTTAGCAATACGACTAGCTTCCTCAGGTACTTTATCATTAACGGAAATAGATACGATACGAGTATCGACTGGTACAGTTACCTTGACTTTACTAGCCAAAGCTTTTGGTGATAGATCTAATTTCAAATTAGATGTAACTTTCTCCAAAACATCTTGAGACAAAATAATTTCACGATAGTCTTTAACTAAGTATGATCCAGCTTGCAAGTCTTGGTTTGTCAAACCAGGCTTATCTCCCTGATTACGGTTGACTACATAAATCCGTGTAGTACTAGTGAACTCCGGTTTAACGACAAACGCACTATAGGCAAAAGCTAAGGCTCCAGCTACAATTGCTACCAATGCAATTAGAATTTTTCTTTTCCAAAGAATTTTAAACAGGTGAAATACATCGATTTCCATAGTATTTTGTTCTTTCATATTTTCTCCTAAATTATTTGATCCATTATAATTTTCCTAGGGTTCTCTACAAATAGCTCTTCTGCCTTGTCTCTACCATACTTTTTAGAAATAATCTGACGAGCATCCTCCATGTAGGGAGGTCTACTATCTAAGTTATGCATGTCACTTGCAATGACATGAACCAGGTCTCTCTCCAAAAAATATTGGGCTCTCTTTTTCATAAATTTATAGGTTTCACCAAAGAGCTTAGGTTTTAGAACATGAGAACTATTTACTTGCGTATAGCATCCCATATCAATCAGTTCCCTAACACGTTTTTCATTGTTTTCCAACGCATCATAACGTTCAATATGAGCAATCACTGGGGTAATCCCTAACATCAAAATATTGCTTAACCCTTTATGAATATCGCGATAGGGTGTATTCATACTAAATTCAATCAAAGCATAACGACTGTTATTGAGAGTAGGAATGCGCTTGTTTTCTAATTTTTCTAGAACATCCGGAGTATAGTATATCTCTGCTCCGTAAGCAATGACCAAATCATCTGCCACTTCTTTAGCAATTTCACGAACCTTTAAAAAATTCGTCGCTATTTTTTCTTCTGGAGTTTCAAACATCCCTTTTCGACGATGTGAAGTCGAAACAATCATCCGAACTCCTTGATTATATGCTTCTCTTAAAAGAGATTTACTATCTTCTATAGACTTTGGCCCGTCATCTACATCAAAGACAATGTGAGAGTGGATATCAATCATATCATCTTCCCTCCATCACATCTTGTATCGCACTTTTAGCAGTTGCTAAACTACTATCATCGATTTCCATCATATAGAGGTTACTATCTGGCATAGCATAAGAAGGAAGTCCCATTCGACCTGTACCTTTGAGGTCTTGAGAGTTGACTTTATAACTACCACCACTCTCCAATTGAGTATTAATCAAATCTATCATCGTTTCGATAGGCATATTTGTTTGAAGGGAATCTTGCAAACCTTGAATAATATCACTATAATTTTTTAAGGCTTCAGTAGAAGTTAATTTCTGAATAATTGCGACAATAACCTTTTGTTGATTACGACCACGGTCACGATCTCCATCAGCCAACGAATAGCGTTCACGAACAAACCCAAGAGCTTGTTCAGAATCTAAATGGACATTTCCTACTGGGAAGTGGAACTTCCCGTGACGAGATGTAAACTCCTGATCATTGTATACATCTACACCACCTAAAAGGTCAATCAATTTCAAGAACGAAGTGAAGTTTAGACGAACATAGTAATTAATATCAACTCCATAAAGATTTTCCAAAGTATGAATAGAGGAGTCAACTCCATAAATACCTGCATGAGTCAACTTATCTTTTTGATTATTCCCGCCGTCAGCAATCGGAACATAAGAATCTCGAGGGGTTGTTGTCAATAGAATTTTTTTTGAATCTTGATTAACAGTCATCAAAATGTTGACATCTGAACGAGAAACTGAACTAATTGGTCCGTAAGTGTCAATACCACTCACATAGACATTGAAGGATTTGTTCTTAGAAACTTTAGGAGCAGCTACTTCTTTGGTGATATTTTTAGTGTAGATTTTCCTAATTTTTGATGCGTAATCAGGGTATTCAGATTCTATAATATTTTCAAAGACGCTATTTAAGACAATCGCTTTTGCTTCACCTGATACCAAGCTCTTATAAGCTGCAAGGTATGAGGTGCTTTGTTCAACCGTCAATTCTTTGCTCTGACTAGTTTTGATATCAGCTATCAATTTTTGAATATTATCATTATCAGTATCCGTAGGTCCTGTAACACTATCTAATTGCGTGACATTATGAACATCACTATCTTTCAGAACAACAACACTCATTGAGTATTCTGAGTAATTTGACGTAGAATTGATATGACTAGTAAAGCCGACAAATTGTTGCAGTGCAAAAAAAGAAACTGAACTCATTAAAATAGCTAGTGTTAAAAAGAAAATTGTAAACTTTTCTGCTTTTCTATAAATGATCAAAAGCAGACTCGCTAAAGCGACCAAAATCACTACAGCTGCCGTCATAACATTCAGGTATCTAAACGCCAATATATTATGTCTAAAAATCAAGAACAGCAAAAAACCACCCAATAATACATAAATGGTTAATAAAGCTATATTAATGCTCCGCTTAACTTTACCCGAACGGGCTCTTTTTGAACGTTTATTCATAGTTTTCCCCTATATGTTGATTATCAGAATTATTATATCACAATCATGAAATAATTTCCATTTATTCCTTTTTTTATCAGCGTTTTCAATACATCTTCTAAATGCACTCCGAAGGAATAATTGTTTTTTTATAACCTGTATAGTATCTATCGCTTCCTATTTTGACATTCTCGTTTCATAGACAGAGGAATACGAATCAAAAATATAACAAACAAGGTCCCTTACGGAACCTCGTTCATCTATTTGACATGATTTTCTGCTTCTTTTTGAGCTTTTTCGATTGCTTTTTTGCTTTCTTGCTCCCATTTGGTCTTAGCTTCTTCATACTGCTTGGTAGTCACAGTGTCTTTTTGCAGTCTCATGTACTTGTAGTTATTGCCGTCGCCCTTGATGCCGACTAGTGAATAACCTCTTGTAAATGGCGTTACTTTGGTTACAGATGC
This sequence comes from Streptococcus mitis, assembly GCF_000722755.1. GTDB lineage: Bacteria > Bacillota > Bacilli > Lactobacillales > Streptococcaceae > Streptococcus > Streptococcus mitis_CM. Next base: position 82,154 of record NZ_JPFY01000015.1, read on the forward strand.
TGTTCCACCGCTCGACATAGCTGACATAATCAGAGAATTGTCAATCATCCAAGCCTGTGCTTCAGCATATTTTTCATAACGTTTGGCTACATCTTTATTTTCGCTATCTGCATCTTTGAGCATCTTGGTGTAGGTATCAAGACCCAAGCTAGCAATTTTAGCTTTATCTTCCTGAGCATCTAGACCAAAAATCTTGAGGTAGAACCCATCCTCAGCATTGAAAGGATTGAGATAAGTTGACGGATCTTGGTAGTCACCTACCCAACCATCAAAGTTCAAATCATAGTCACGATCAGCTGGTGTCGGTGCCAAGAAGGCTACATTATTAAAATCATCTGTTGAAAGTTGCTGAACATCAATGACAATGTTATCAGCACCTAAAACTGACTCAAGGGTCTGCTTAACTGAGTTCATGCCTGTCACAGCGTTTTTACTTGTCTGATCAACTGCCACATCCAAGTGAATTGGGAAAGTCACACCTTGACTTGCCAATTCTTTTTTAGCTTCTGCAAATTTTGCTTGTGCTTTTTCTTTGTTGAAATAAGCATCTTGAGCATCTGCCAAGTTAATACCTGACCATTCTGTACCATAGTTGACCAATTTAGAAGCCACTACTTCTCCAAAGGTCTTGTCCCCAACTTGGACAAATGTAGGAGGCACTAGGGTATTACGAAGAGTTTTACTAGCTGCTTCTTCCCCATTTGACTGAGCAGAGTAGGCTCCACGATCCAAGGCAAAGTTCATTGCTTGCCGGAAGTTTTTGTTCAAGACAGCTGTCTCAGTTGACTTCTTCTGCTCATCTGTCGTTTTAGCAGTGTGATTGTAAGCCTTCCGGTTGACGTTGAAATTAAAATACCAAGAAGTCTTGTCTTGCAAGCTATAGACGATATTATCCTTATATTTCTCCTTGGTCTTGGCGAAGTTAGAACTATTTGGATAAACCCCCGCGATAGAATAAGCTCCACTTTCAAAGTTACGGATGGTCAATTCTTGGTCTGAACCATCAAAATAGGCCAATTTCACGTGTTCAATTGATACTTTGTCATGATCATAGTAATGGGGATTTTTCACATACTCGATAGATGATTTTGATGTAAAATCTTTTAACAAATAAGGTCCGCTGTAGAGAATGCTATCTGGAGATAGGGTCCCAAAATCTTTCCCTTTTGAGTTTAAAAACTCTTCATTTACCGGGAAAAGAATACTATTTGTTGTTTTTGAATTCCAGTAAGGCTCTGGACGTGCCAAAGTATACTCAACAGTCTGGTCGTCAACAGCTTTCACCCCAACCTTAGAGAAATCAGAATCCGCTCCTGTAATATAATCATTCAAGCCCTTGATAGAGTTTTGAATCAAGTCAATGGCCTGTGATTTATTATCCACTGCGTACTTGATACCTGTCACAAAATCTTGTGCTTTGACTGGGGCGTACTCTTCACCGTCAGCCGTGAACCATTTGGCATCTTTTCTCAGTTTGTAGGTATAAGTCAGACCATCGCTTGAAACAGACCAGTCTTCCGCCAAAGACGGAACTAAGTTCCCGTAGTTGTCATTTTCAAGCAAACCATCAACTAGGTTGGTAATGATGGCTGTATTATCAGCATAGTAGTCTAATAAATAATTAAATGTAGTTGGGTTTCCACTAAAGGTTGATGAGTAAGTTTTTGTATCTGAACCTGATTGTCCGCAAGCAGCTAAAAGCAAAGCAGCTGCAACAGTCAGGCCTGCACTAAGGATACGCTTTTTTGTAGTCATCTTCTTTCTCCTTTATGTTAGTTTTTATAACATAGGTTTATTTTATCAAAATAGTGGAAATTTGTAAAGTTAATTGAATTTCTAGAATGAAAGTTTATAAATCTTTGCCATAAAAAAACAAAGGATTTCTGCCTTTCATACAGTCCTCCCTTGTTTTTATACGATTTCGATTTTTAGATTTTTCTGTAAAAAATGTTTATAGTAATTCTACACAGAAAGCATCCCATGGAGCCAAGATTTGTTTTTCAAAGACTTCTTGAACCACGGTGTTTTCAATCAAGACAGATTTGACGTTTCCTTCTATGTTCAAGTCTTGTTCTTCATTGGACAAGTTAGCTACGACTAGGAATCGACGGTCACCATCTTTACGGATATAAGCAAAGACCTTGTCAGCTGTATCAAACAATTCAAAGTCAGCTCGAATCAGCCAGCTGTTTTCCTTACGAATTTGGACCAGTTTCTGATAAGTATAGAAAATAGAATCTGGATTTGCCAGCGCTTCTTGAACGTTGATTGCTTGATAGTTTGGATTTACTGCCAACCATGGTTGACCTGTTGAGAAACCAGCGTTTTTACTCTCATCCCATTGCATAGGCGTACGAGCATTGTCACGTCCAATGACACGGATACTGTCCATGATTTCTTCCATCGGAACACCTTTTTCAAGAGCTTCACGCGCATAGTTGAGGGATTCAATATCTTCTACTTGGTCAAGCGTCTCAAACGGATAGTTGGTCATCCCAATCTCCTCACCTTGGTAGATATAAGGTGTCCCTCTCATCAAATGAAGCAAAATGGCAAAGGCTTTAGCAGATTTTTCGCGGTATTCTTGGTCATTTCCCCAGATAGAAACGATACGAGGGAGGTCATGATTGTTCCAGAAGAGCGAATTCCAGCCGTCCTCAACTCCTAATTCTGTCTGCCATTTGTTGAAGATTTCTTTTAACTTAGCGATATTTAACTCTTTTTGGTAGTGCCATTTAGGTTGACCTTCCTGATACTGAAGACAGATGTGCTCAAACTGGAAGACCATAGACAATTCTTGTCCCTTTGGATCAGAGTAGAGCTTGGCAATCTCTGGAGTTGCTCCCCAAGTCTCCCCTACTGTCAAGAGATTCTTATCGCCAAAGGTCGCCTGATTCATCTCCTTGAGATAAGGATGGAGCATAGGTCCATTATTGACTACCTTCTCATCAGGAATTTTGCCAATCATGTCGATGACATCCATACGGAAGCCGCCAATGCCTTTATCAATCCAGAAGTTCATCATCTCATAAATTTTCTGGCGAAGTTTTTCATTTTCCCAGTTGAGATCCGGCTGTTTCTTACTGAAAAAGTGAAGATAGTATTGACCTGACTTTTCATCGTATTCCCAAGCAGAACCACTAAAGATAGAATCTAAATCGTTGGGTTCATCCCGCCAGATATAGTAGTCTCGTTCAGGGCTATCAGGATTTTCACAGGCCTCGACAAACCAAGCATGCTCATCTGAGGTATGATTGACCACTAAGTCCATGATGATACGAATATCACGCTTCTTAGCTTCCGCGATCAGTTGGTCCATATCCTCCATGGTTCCGAAAATAGCTGCAATCGCTTGATAATCAGCAATATCATAGCCATTATCATCCATAGGACTGTCATAAACTGGAGAAAGCCAAATCGCTGTAATTCCTAACTTGGCTAGATAGTCTAACTTACTGGTAATTCCTGGCAAATCACCAATTCCATCTCCGTTGCTATCCATAAAGCTCTTAGGATAGACTTGATAGACTACGGCATTGTGCCACCATTTTTCTTGCATCTTCTTACCTCATTATTTTAATAATCTGTAATCTATGATAGCGCTTTTCAGAGTTTTATGCAAGCGTTTGCCTAATCTTTTTGATTCCTTTTTTAACTCCATAGTTTCCTAACTTCCAATTTTTTATTATAATAGAGGTCAGAGGTAAAAAAATGAAAAAACAAGCTTTTAGTTCTGAACAATATTTGAATCTACAGCGCGACCACATTTTGGAGCGCATTAACCAATTTGACGGCAAGCTCTACTTGGAGTTTGGCGGCAAAATGTTAGAAGATTTCCACGCTGCTCGCGTTCTTCCCGGTTATGAGCCTGACAACAAAATCAAGCTCTTACAAGAATTGAAAGAGCAGGTTGAGGTTGTGATTGCTATTAATGCTAGCAATATCGAGCATTCCAAAGCACGTGGTGACTTGGGCATTTCTTATGACCAAGAAGTTCTTCGTTTGATTGATAAATTCAATGAATTAGGTATTTTTGTTGGCTCAGTGGTCATTACACAATACGCTGGCCAACCCGCTGCAGATGCCTTCCGCAATCAACTCGAGAAAAACGGAATTGACTCTTATCTTCATTATCCAATCAAAGGATATCCGACAGATATGGATCACATCATTTCTCCAGAAGGTATGGGGAAAAATGACTACATCAAAACCAGTCGTAACTTGATCGTCGTAACCGCTCCTGGACCTGGTTCTGGAAAATTGGCAACCTGTATGTCCAATATGTACCACGACCAAATTAATGGTATCAAGTCTGGTTACGCTAAATTTGAAACCTTCCCAGTCTGGAATCTTCCCCTTCATCACCCAGTCAATTTGGCCTACGAGGCTGCCACAGCTGACCTTGATGATGTCAACATGATTGACCCCTTCCATCTCCAAACCTACGGAGAGACCACTGTCAACTACAACCGTGATATCGAGATTTTCCCAGTGCTCAAGCGCATGTTGGAACGCATTCTAGGAGAGTCTCCATACGCTTCTCCGACAGACATGGGTGTCAATATGGTTGGTTTTGCTATTACAGATAATGAGGCTGCTGTCGAAGCTTCTAAGCAAGAAATCATTCGTCGCTACTATCAAACAGTCCTCGATTTCAAAGCCGAAAAAGTTGGTGAAGCAGCTGTCAAGAAAATCGAGTTGCTCATGAACGACCTGGGTATCACACCTGCAGACCGCAAGGTTGCAGTTATTGCCCGTCAAAAAGCAGAAGAAACTAGCGGACCAGCCCTAGCCCTTGAATTGCCAAATGGGGAAATCGTCACAGGTAAAAACTCAGAACTCTTTGGCCCTACAGCCGCTGCTCTTATCAACGCTATCAAGAAATCAGCTGATATTGCTAAAGAAGTGAAACTAATCGAACCTGAAGTTGTTAAGCCAATCCAAGGTCTTAAAATCGATCATCTCGGCAGTCGCAATCCGCGCCTTCATTCAAATGAAATCCTGATTGCACTTGCTATCACAGCTACAGAAAATCCTGATGCTGCCCGCGCCATGGAAGAACTTGGTAACCTCAAAGGAAGCGAAGCTCACTCAACCATCATCTTGACAGATGAAGACAAGAATGTCCTTCGCAAATTGGGTATCAATGTAACCTTTGACCCTTACTACCAATACGACCGCTTGTATCGTAAATAAAGATTTCAACCTCTCCACTCTCGGAGAGGTTTTCTCTCTGTCTCAGGAGCCAGCTTTGTGTTATAATGAAAGAAGAAAACTGAAAGGATTTACCATGTCAAAAGAAGTTATTGTTGAAAGTTTTGAACTTGACCACACCATTGTTAAAGCACCCTATGTTCGCTTGATTGGGGAGGAAAAAGGGCCAAAGGGAGATGTCATCTCCAATTATGATATTCGTTTAGTGCAACCCAATGAAGACTCTATCCCTACTGCTGGCCTTCACACTATCGAGCACCTCTTAGCCAAACTCATCCGTACCCGTATTGACGGTATGATTGACTGTTCACCATTTGGGTGCCGTACAGGCTTCCACATGATTATGTGGGGACGTCACACCAGTGCTGAAATCGCGGCTGTTATCAAGGATTCGCTCAAAGAAATCGCTGAGACTACTACTTGGGAAGATGTCCCTGGAACAACCATCGAATCTTGCGGAAACTACAAGGATCACAGCCTCTTCTCTGCTAAAGAATGGGCAAAACTCATCCTAGAACAAGGAATTTCAGATGATGCCTTTGAGCGTCATGTGATTTAAACATAAAAAAGGAACCAGTTTTTTCAGCCGGTTCCTTCTTTTTTATTCTCAAAATTCTGTCTTAGGCTTTTTCACGAATGACTAAAACACCGGCTTCCATATCTGCTTCTAGGTGTTTGGCATCTAGGTGATCCAAATGGAAGTCTGTCACCTTATCACGAATTTCTTGTTCAACCACGCGACGGAGAGGACGAACACCCATGACTTCGTCATACCCTTCTTCCGTGATATAGTCTTTAGCCGCTTGACTGACTACCAAATCAATGTCTTTCTTAGCCAAGGTTTGGTTAACTTCAGCCAACATCAAGTCTACAATCTTAGAAAGGTCTTCCTTAGTCAAGTGTGAGAACTCAATGACTGCGTTAAAGCGGTTGAGGAATTCTGGACGGAAGAATTGTTTCAAACGGTCCATCAATTCTGGTTTATCCGCATCTTCTGTCAAGTTAGCTTCATAGCCAAATCCAGCATTTGATGTCGCAATAATGACAGTGTTCTTGAAGTTTACCGTGTTTCCTTGACCATCTGTCAAACGACCATCATCTAGAACTTGGAGGAGAAGAGTAATCACTTGAGGATCAGCCTTTTCAATTTCATCCAAGAGAATGATAGAGTATGGATTGCGACGAATACGTTCTGTTAAGGTATTGCTATTGTCATCATAACCCACATATCCTGCTGTTGTACCAATTAGCTTAGAAACGGCTGTTCGATCACTGTATTCAGACATATCCAAACGGATGATTGCGTCCTTAGTTCCAAACATATCTAGCGCCAATTGTTTAGCAAGTTCAGTCTTACCAACCCCAGTTGAACCTACAAAGAGGAAGCTACCAATTGGGCGATTACCTTCATCAAAACCGGCACGATTACGACGGATAGCACGGGCTACAGCTTCAACTGCCTTATCTTGACCGATTACCTTATCTTGCAGACGATGAGCCATATCTTTCAGACGTTCGATGTCTGATGCTCCCATTTGTGACACAGGAATACCGGTCATTCGTTCTACAGATTCAGCCACATCGTTGACACTTGCAGTCACTTTCATATCTTCTGTGTGGTTTTCGATTTTCTTTTCCAATTCTGCGATGCGTGTTTTATAGTTTAGAGCTGCTTCAAAATCTTCTGCCTCAACTGCTTTTTCTTGCTTGTCTTTTTCTACCTCTATTTCACGTTCAACAGCATGCACATCTGTTACAGGATGTTGCGCCGCCAAGTGAGCTGCCGTAACATCGACAAGGTCAATAGCCTTATCTGGCAAGCTACGTTGAGGAATATACTGAACAGAATAATCCACCGCTGCTTTCAAAACTTCGTCTGGCAAGATAACATTGTGGTGTTGTTGATAGAGATCACGAATTCCTTGAAGGATTTTATATGTATCCTCTGCTGAAGGAGCATTGACCTTGACTTCGTTGAAACGACGAGCAAGAGCTGCATTCTTCAAGATGGTGTTACGGTATTCGTCTTGAGTTGTTGCTCCAATCACTGTCAATTCTCCACGAGAGAGAGCTGGCTTGAGGATATCCGCAAGCCCTTTAGAACCACTGTCACCTCCAGTAGATCCAGCACCAAGGATTTGGTGAATTTCATCAAAGAAGAGAATGATATTTCCCGCTTCTTTGACCTCATTGACTAGGTTTTGAACGTTTTCTTCAAAGCTACCACGGTATTGAGTACCAGCCTCAAGACCTGAGATATCAATGGAAATGATTTCCTTATTCTTAATAGCAGCTGGAACATCTCCGTTCACAATGGCTTGTGCTAGACCTTCGACAACGGCTGTCTTACCAACACCTGCATCTCCGACAAGTACAGGATTGTTCTTGGTACGACGTGAGAGGATTTCAGCTGTTTCTTGAATTTCCTTGTTTCGTCCGATAACAGGATCCAACTTGCCCTCACGAGCTTCCGCTGTCAAGTTACGACCTAGTTTAGCAAGGACACCGTCTTGTTTCATACCTGAAGCGTGTTGTTGCATTTGCGCATCAGATTCTGCATTTCCTGGCAATTGACCAGTTGCACGATAGTGAGCAAATTCCTCAGGTGTCACTTCACGTCCATTAATCAAGTAGCGACGGTTTTCAGAACTGTATCCTCGCATACCACCCATCAATTGGTTAAATAAATCATCCATGTTGTTAAAGTTATTAAAGTTGTTGTTCATATTCTTTACCTCGTTTATTCTTAATTAGATGCGATCTCTGATATTGACTATCTTTGACCTTTGTGTTAAAAAATTTAGACTAGCTAGATTGCTACTCTACGTACTATTTCTGGTTTTTCTTTTTCAAGCAGGAGTAGACTATCTTTACTTCTAAAGATTTCTAGATTAAACATAGACCCCACCTCTTTCTATTTTACTTTAAATAAGTGTTCTAGCAAGGTTTTCATTTACCTTACTTTCATAATATACTACATTAGTCAGAAAAGGTCAAGTAATTTGACTTTAATTGACCAATAAATTTTACAAAAAGAAGAACTAGCTTTTAACTAGTCCTTCTTTGTATTATTTTATATAATCTTAACTCAACGCATCCAAGGCATCATCCATTGAAAGGACTTCGTGGAATACACGTTGTGTCAATTCAGTTTTTTGTTCTGGAGTGAGGTATTTAGTGTTTACACAGTATCCAGAGATACGTACGATAACGTCTTCACCTGACATGATCTTTTCGTAAACATCGTTCAAGTCCATAACGTTCAAGTTAACGTGTTGTCCACCGTTTTCGAAGTAACCATCAAGGATTGTTACCAAGTTATCAACTTGTTCATCACGAGTCTTACCAAGAGCACGAGGTGAAACTTGTGTAGTCAATGAGATACCATCAGCTGCATAACTAAAGTCAAGGCTAGAAAGTGAGTTCAAGTTTTGCAACCATCCACCTTTAGCTTTGTTAGATGGGTTAGCACCTGGTGAGAAGAATTCAAGTTTAGACAAGTTCACAGAACCATCTTCGTTGAGGTATACACCTTTGTGGACTGGTGAGTTACCAGTTTGTTTAGAGTAAGCAACGTTAGATGTGATTGTCAAAAGTGATACTGTAGCTTCTGCATCTTTGTAAAGTTTGTGGCTACGTAGACGAGTAGTGTAAGCTTCAATCAACCATTCTGCCAATTCGTTTGAACGTGGGTCATCTTCACCCCAACGTGGGTATTCACCGATTGTTTCGTAATCGTAAATGTAGCCATTTTCATCGCGGATTGGTTTAACTGTAGCGTATTTGATAGCTGACAATGTATCAACAGTGTTGGCAAATCCACAGATACCGAATCCCATGTTGGCACGTTGTTTAGTTGGCAAGAATGCCATTTGAACAGCTTCGTAGTTGTACTTATCAGTCATGTAGTGGATGATGTTCAAAGCATCTACGTAAGTGTCAGTCAACCAGTCAAGAGATTTTTCAAAGTTAGCTTTAACTGATTCAAATTCAAGAACTTCGTCACGGATTGGTTCGATGTCAAATACTTTGTAATCTTTGTGAACATCGTCGTAACCACCGTTCAAACCAGTAAGAAGGGCTTTCAATACGTTTACACGCGCACCGAAGTACTGGATGTTGTGACGTTGTTCTTCATTTTCTGGGTCAAGTGGAGACACACAGCATGAGATACAGCTCATTTCACCATATCCGTCTTTAGCCATTGTTGTTACACCTTCGTATTGGATAGAAGAGTGTTTGTGGCTCATGTGCATACAGTAGCGACGGAAGTTGTATGGCAATTTATCAGTCCAAAGAACTGTCAAGTTTGGTTCTGGTGAGTTACCGATGTTGTCAAGAGTGTTCAAGAAACGGTAGTCCATCTTAGTAACACGGTGACGACCGTCGTTACCCATACCAGCCATAGAAGTTGTGATGAAAGTTGGGTCGCCTGAGTACAATTGGTCGTAAGCTTTTGTACGAGCAAATTTAACTGTACGAAGTTTCATAACGAAATCATCAACGAATTCTTGGATTTCTGATTCAGTAAATGTACCACGAGCAAGGTCACGTTCTGCAAAGATGTCCAGTACGATTGGCACACGACCTAGGGATGTAGCAGCACCGTTGATAACACGGCAGACAGACATGAAGGCGATGTTAACCCATTGGATAGCTTCTTTAACGTTCATCGCTGGTTTGCGAACATCAACTCCGTAAAGATCACCCAAGCGAACAACTTGTTGCAATGCTTGGTATTGAAGATTGATTTCTTCACGAAGACGGATTGTTTCTTCATCGATTTCTTCGATTGCATTCCAGTCGTTTACTTTTTCTTGCATCAAGTAGTCTGCACCGTAAAGAGCAAGACGTGCGTAAACACCGATGATACGTCCGCGTGAGTATGCATCTGGAAGACCAGTTACAGTGTGAGCGTGACGAGCGCGACGGATGTTTGAAGTGTAAGCACGGAAGATACCGTCGTTAACTGTTGTTACGTATTTAGTGAAGATTTCGTGAACAGCTGGGTCTGGTTCGTATCCATTTTCTTTCAAAGTAGTTTCAGCCATACGGATACCACCTTTTGGCATGAAGTTCAATTTGAAGAGTTCATCGTTTTGGATACCAAAGATAACTTCATTTTCTTTGTCGATAAATCCAGCAGGGATATCAGCAATAGATGTTGGACGAGTATCCATTGGAAAACGAGTTTCTTCGTAGTGAGCCTTAGTTTCTTCTACAATCTTTTTGATGTGAAGTGAACGTTCTGTTGGTCCTGCAAGGAAGCTTTCGTCTCCATCGTAAGGTGTGTAGTTAGCTTGTACGAAGCGTGATACACTTGCTTTTTCTTTCCAATCTACGCCTTTGAAGCCTTCCCAAGCTTTGTCAAAAATATCTTGTGCTTCAACAACTGTCTTAACAACCATGTTAATGTCCTCTTTTTTCTTTCTAGTAACAGTCATCTGTTACATTCATGAGACAAGTATACCATACAGTAACCGATTTCAACAAGCAAAAAATCCCTGTTTTTACACTTTCTTTTCTAAAACAGTCTATATTTTTCCTCAAACTGTATTATATTTTTGAAAAAACGAAGTCCTTTTTTCTTTTTTTCAGAAAAAAGGGTATAATAAAAGAAAATAAGCTGTAAAAAAGGTGCTAGGCATGTTGATTTTCCCCTTATTAAATGATTTGTCAAGAAAAATCATCCATATTGACATGGATGCCTTTTTTGCTGCGGTAGAAATCAGGGATAATCCTAAACTCAGAGGAAAACCTGTCATTATTGGAAGCGACCCTCGGCAAACAGGTGGGCGGGGAGTCGTTTCTACCTGTAGCTATGAGGCAAGAGCTTTTGGTGTCCATTCTGCCATGAGTTCCAAGGAAGCTTATGAGCGTTGCCCCCAGGCTGTCTTTATCTCAGGGAATTATGAGAAATACAAATCTGTGGGACTCCAAATTCGAACTATTTTTAAGCGCTATACAGATTTGATTGAACCTATGAGTATTGACGAAGCCTATTTGGATGTGACAGAAAATAAACTCGGTATCAAGTCAGCGGTCAAAATCGCTCGCCTCATTCAAGAGGATATCTGGCAAGAACTGCACCTGACTGCTTCTGCTGGCGTTTCCTACAACAAATTCTTAGCTAAAATGGCCAGTGATTATCAAAAGCCACATGGTCTGACAGTGATTCTACCTAACCAGGCTGAGGACTTTCTCAAACAAATGGATATTTCCAAGTTTCATGGAGTAGGAAAAAAGACGGTGGAACGACTTCATCAAATGGGTATTTTTACTGGCGCTGACCTACTTGAAGTTCCTGAAGTGACTCTGATAGACCGTTTTGGTAGACTGGGTTATGACCTTTATCGAAAGGCTCGTGGCATTCACAACTCTCCAGTCAAATCCAATCGTATCCGTAAATCCATCGGCAAGGAGAAAACCTATGGAAAGATTCTCCGTGCCGAGGAAGACATCAAAAAAGAGCTGACTCTTCTATCAGAAAGAGTCGCTCTCAATCTCAGTCAACAAGAAAAAGCTGGAAAAATTGTCATTTTGAAAATCCGCTACGAGGACTTTTCAACTCTTACTAAACGAAAAAGTCTGACTCAAAGAACACAGGATGCTAGTCAGATAAGCCAAATAGCCCTGCAACTCTATGAAGAATTAAGTGAGAAAGAAAGAGGTGTCCGCCTGCTGGGGATTACCGTGACTGGATTTTAAAACCTTGAAGAGTTGACCCTTCAAGGTTTTTCTTATACAAATAAACGGACAAAGCTATACAGTAGCAAGACGCTACCGAGTACAATACGGTATTTACCGAAAAGGGTAAAGTCGTGTTTTTTCACATAGCTTGTCAAGAAACGAATAGCGACCATGCTAACTGCAAAGGCTACTCCCATCGCAACCAAGAGCAAGAATAATTGCCCAAAGCTCAAGAGCTGTCCTGCTTTCACAAATTTGAAAATCTTTAAGGCACTAGCTCCAAACATAACTGGAATTCCAAGATAGAAGGTAAATTCTGTCACAACAGAACGACTGGTTCCATTTAACAAACCACCGACGATCGTTGCCCCAGAACGACTAGTACCTGGTAAAAGAGCCAGAACTTGGAAGAGCCCAATATATAAAGCCGTTGTATAAGGAAGCTTGTCCAGTTCAGTCACACTTGGCTCAATAGCGCGCACTTTATTACGTTTTTCCAAATAGATGAAGGCGACCCCGTAGATGATTAGCATGAGAGCAACTGAAACCATATTATGGAAGTGAGTATCAAACCAATCATCAAACTTAAACACTGCAAGCAAAGGTAAAGTAGCTACAAGAACTTTAGACCACAATTGCCAAGTTCGACGAACTTCCTGCTTGTCTTTACCCGGTTTAAAGGGATTGAGCTTATTAAAGTAAATCACCATAACCGCCAAAATCGCACCAAGCTGAATCACGACATTAAACATGGACATAAAGACTTCATTTTGATTTTGGTATTGGATAAATTCCTCTGCTAAAATCAAGTGACCTGTACTTGAAATCGGCAGCCATTCTGTAATTCCTTCAACAATACCGAAGAAGATAGATTTTAAAATTTCAATAAGATACATAGATTACTCCTTTTTCTATCTTCCATTATAGCATATTTTTTTAGTCTGTGACAGTTCTCTTTAAAAGGCACCAATACTGCCACCGCCTCCACCTCCGGAGAAGCCACCGCCAGAACTTCCATTTCCAGAAGATACGGAATAGGTACTTGCTGTGTTTGCGATGCTGGCATAATGGCTCATTTGCGCGCTTGAATGATAAAACATACCGTGCCAGCCATAAGCTACATAGAGATTGATATCTGGATTTCCCACTTTAATCTGATGAACCTTCATCAAATGACTGACCTTGTCCGCATAGCCAAATAAGGTCGCATAGACCAAAAGGCGATTCCAGACCACAATACTTTCCAATTCAGCCTGATCCAATCTTGCAATCTCACGCAACATATTTTCAAAACTGGTCCAGAGATAGTAGACTTCTGCCCCTGCTTCATTCAGGACACCATCACGATTATCTAGTCGAAGCTTCCAATAATAGAAAACAGCCAAAACCAAACCTAGAAAACCAAGTATTGGCAAGGGGATGTAAAGATAGCCATAAACATCCAAACTGTACAAGAACAAGCCAAATCCGATAAATAGGGGCAGGATAGTCAAAGCACCCATACCCACTTGCAAGGCCTTTTCCCCACCAGTTAAAGGACGGTAGTAATCCGGAAGCCCCCAGAAGGTAACTCTATTTCTCACTCCTTCTTGCATCTCTTTCAATACTTCTTCAAAAGAAGATTTGAGCTGATGCCCCTTTGCTTGAATCCGTTTTTCATCAGAAACTTTTGCTCTACGATAAAGACTATCAGATACCTTGTAATCCGCAAACAAATTGGAAAGAGTTTCTTCTTTTTTGCCTGAAAAAGCCAGATCTAGACAGTCTTTCTCAAAGCCTGACAAACCATCTTCTTTTACTAGCCTCAAACCAACTGCATCTCCTTCTGAAATGATAGAGACATTTCCACGGTCTATCACATCTAGCAAGGTAGCTTGAATAAGTTGATCAAAGGTGAATTTTCCAGCTCCCTTGACCAAGGGACTCACTTCCTCCAAGGAGGTCGAGTAGACTGCTTCTGATAAAACCATAGGTTCTAATTCCATTGGTGGTTCATAGAGACGATGATTTTTGGCATATTTGACCGAAGGAGTGGTCTTTCTTCTATAAATAAAATAGAAGCAGACACTCAATAACAAGGAGATAGAAAGTATCGAAGGGAAGACCCAAGTAACGAGTTGTTTACTTTGCTCTTTTTCTCTAACAATCGAGTCTTCTATCTTATTAAACTCTTCTAAGCGATTCCCTTTCAATCCCTGATCCCTAGCGCTAGCAAAATCAGTTCGAGGCCAGTATGCATGCAATTCAACTCCACGCTTAGGCGGAAGATCGTCTAAACGGATAGTATAATCAAGGTTACTCTTTTCAATCGTTCCCTCTCTAAAAAGTTTCCCTGTATGGAAAAAGAGTTTTTCAGCCCCCTTATCTCCCCTTACATGAAATTCAAACTTTCCAATAATTCCTGAACTATCTGTCAGAGGTTGCCAATTTAATTCAGCGATGTCATCATAAAGGAAAAGCAAATTCTTTAAGTTCCAAGTAATATCAACTTCAACTATGTCGCCTTCCTGACCTGGATTAAAGATTTTGACAGTATAACCTTCTGTTTCTTCTATTACTTGACTCTCAACACCTGCTATTTCACGGCCATTTTTAAAGACCTGAACCTTTGGATGAGGATCAATTTGAAAGCCGCTAGGCATCTTTCCTGCACGACCAAGACCTACAAGTTGACCATTAAAATCATCTTCAAACTGATAAACAATCTTTTGTCGAAATTCTGCCCTATTGTCTGCATGAATATACAAATCCCCCTGATAAGACGGAATCTTATAATCAATGGCAAAAACCGAGAGTGGAAACATACAAAACAAACAAAATAACAGCAAGAAAAAAGTTTTTTTCATCAACTAAACCCCCTTTTTTATCTTTGCTATCATTATATCATTTTTTCATAAGTAAGGGCTTACCTGTATTGAAAAATAGATTTTTTTTCGATAAAATAGGAGACAGTTATTTTTTAATAGATTAGAAATAGGAGAAATCATGAGAAAAATATACTTATCTATTTTCACAAGTCTCTTGCTGATGCTGGGACTTGTCAATGTTGCCCAAGCCGATGAATATTTACGCATCGGGATGGAAGCCGCATACGCCCCATTTAACTGGACACAGGACGACGATAGCAATGGGGCTGTCAAAATCGATGGGACTAACCAGTATGCTAACGGATACGATGTTCAAATCGCCAAGAAAATCGCTAAGGACTTAGGTAAAGAACCTTTGGTTGTTAAAACAAAGTGGGAAGGCCTAGTTCCTGCCCTTACTTCTGGTAAGATTGACATGATTATCGCAGGTATGAGTCCTACTGCCGAGCGTAAACAAGAAATTGCCTTTTCAAGCAGTTACTACACTAGCGAACCAGTTTTGCTTGTCAAAAAAGATTCTACTTATGCAAACGCAAAATCTTTGGATGACTTTAACGGTGCGAAAATCACTTCTCAACAAGGTGTTTACCTTTACGACTTGATTGCACAAATCCCAGGTGCTAAAAAAGAAACAGCCATGGGAGACTTCGCTCAAATGCGCCAAGCTCTTGAAGCTGGTGTCATCGATGCCTATGTTTCTGAACGCCCAGAAGCTCTGACCGCTGAAGCTGCGAACTCTAAGTTTAAGATGGTCCAAGTAGAACCAGGTTTCAAAACTGGGGAAGAAGATACAGCTATCGCCATCGGACTTCGTAAAGATGACAATCGTATTAGCCAAATCAATGCCAGCATTGAAACCATTTCAAAAGACGATCAAGTTGCCTTGATGGATCGTATGATCAAAGAGCAACCTGCCGAAGCTACAACAACTGAAGAGACTAGCAGTAGTTTCTTTAGCCAAGTCGCTAAAATTCTTTCTGAAAACTGGCAACAACTGTTGCGTGGTGCTGGTATCACTCTTTTAATCTCTATCGTCGGAACCATCATAGGTCTCATTATCGGTCTTGCCATTGGTGTCTTCCGTACTGCTCCTCTATCTGAAAACAAAGCCATTTATGGCTTACAAAAACTAGTCGGCTGGATCCTCAATGTCTACATTGAAATTTTCCGTGGTACCCCAATGATCGTTCAATCGATGGTTATCTACTATGGAACTGCCCAAGCTTTCGGGATCAACCTTGACCGCACACTGGCTGCTATCTTCATCGTTTCGATTAACACTGGTGCCTACATGACTGAAATCGTACGTGGTGGTATCTTAGCAGTTGACAAGGGACAATTTGAAGCTGCGACTGCTCTTGGTATGACCCATAATCAAACCATGCGTAAGATTGTCCTCCCTCAGGTAGTTCGTAACATCCTACCAGCAACTGGTAATGAATTTGTCATCAATATCAAAGATACATCTGTATTGAACGTTATCTCTGTTGTCGAACTTTATTTCTCAGGAAATACCGTGGCAACTCAAACCTATCAATACTTCCAGACATTTACAATCATCGCCGTGATTTACTTTGTCCTCACCTTCACCGTAACACGTATCCTACGCTTCATCGAACGCCGCATGGACATGGATACCTATACTACAGGTGCTAACCAAATGCAAACGGAGGATTTGAAATAATGACACAAGCAATCCTTGAAATTAAACATCTCAAAAAATCCTATGGACAAAACGAAGTGCTAAAAGACATTTCTCTAACTGTCCACAAGGGAGAGGTAATCTCTATCATCGGAAGCTCTGGAAGCGGAAAATCAACATTCCTACGCTCCATTAACCTCCTTGAAACGCCAACTGATGGACAAATTCTTTATCATGGACAAAACGTCCTCGAAAAAGGCTATGACCTCACGCAATACCGTGAAAAGTTGGGGATGGTTTTCCAATCTTTTAACCTCTTTGAAAATCTCAACGTGCTTGAAAATACCATCGTCGCTCAGACAACTGTCCTTAAACGTGAACGAACAGAAGCTGAAAAGATTGCCAAAGAAAACTTGGAAAAGGTCGGCATGGGAGAACGCTACTGGCAAGCCAAACCAAAACAACTCTCAGGTGGTCAAAAACAACGTGTGGCCATCGCTCGCGCTCTTTCAATGAATCCTGACGCTATTCTCTTTGATGAACCAACATCAGCTCTCGATCCAGAAATGGTTGGAGAAGTCCTCAAAATCATGCAAGATCTAGCTCAGGAAGGCTTGACTATGATTGTAGTGACTCACGAAATGGAATTTGCCCGTGATGTCTCTCACCGTGTTATCTTTATGGATAAGGGCGTGATTGCTGAAGAAGGCAAACCAGAAGACCTCTTCACCAATCCTAAAGAAGACCGTACAAAAGAGTTCCTTCAACGCTATCTCAAATAAAAAGAAAAGGCTGCATCAACCGTGCAGTCTTTTTGCTGTCCTCATACTCTTCGAAAATCTCTTCAAACCACGTCAG
Organism: Streptococcus mitis; assembly: GCF_000722755.1. Lineage (GTDB taxonomy): Bacteria > Bacillota > Bacilli > Lactobacillales > Streptococcaceae > Streptococcus > Streptococcus mitis_CM. Next base: position 99,425 of record NZ_JPFY01000015.1, read on the forward strand.
CTCTATCTGCAACCTCAAAACAGTGTTTTGAGCAACCTACGGCTAGCTTCCTAGTTTGCTCTTTGATTTTCATTGAGTATCAAAATGAAAAGGCAGACCCTATTCAAGAATCCGCCATTATCCAAAGATTAATCTTCAAATTTTTCATGATTTTTATCATAGAAATCAATTAAACCTAGAGCCGTTTCAAACGAAATATTTTTTACTTTTGCACGTCCCTGCGCTAGAGCAATGATAGACATTTCACGCGCATTCGTTTCTTTAGAGATACGGTAGCCTGTGATCTTCTTATCACGAACCCAGCCAACAACTGATTCTACTTTTTCAAAGTTTGACTTAGCCATGTCCTTCTCCTATTTTCTTCTTTACGATATTTAATTGTATACGTTTTTATGACTTTTGTCAATAAAAAAACATATATTCAATAAAATTAATGATTTATTTTTCTATTACTATCTTATTAAAGCCGATAATATATAGGTTTTCCCTTGCTATAAACCATTAGTAAATACCTTTAAAATAATTGTATTATTAACTCTTTTATTTGTAAAAATATTCATGCTTTACAAATACCAATTCTTGATAGATTAGACAGGTTTTATCTTCAACTTTATTCTATTTACCTAACTTTAAAATGATATTTCTAATAGCAGAAGACTTTCTCTCCACACTATTACTAACTATTATTTCTCTTCTCCTTCTTTGATTTTCTTCCTGTCTGCATAAGTACTTTTCACTTGTTCAACTGGTACTATTTATTTACTTTATCAAGATTCCTTTTTGTTTCTTTAAACCAATAAAAAGATTAGTAATTAAGAAACAATAGTATCCTATCTTCCAACATTTTCCATTGTTTTTATCTTCTTAGTATCTTATCACTCTTCTCAGTCAACTCAGTATAAGGTTTCTCATTAGTATTGATTATTTTTTCTAATTCCTATTATATTTAACCAAATTTCAGATTAGACATATATAAAATAGCGGATTCTAAAAATACTCCTTATATATAACAAGTAATTTTACTTCCTTACTATAAACTGAATCAAAAAATAATAGGTACTATAATGACTTGTGATAGAAATAGCGTAATCGATTTCCTAAGTCCATAGGAATCGCCCCCTTTCTTCACCCTCATTATAGCACCTATACATCAGTTGTGCAAATAATATGATATTTTTTTATTAGTCCTTAGACAAGCATATTATAGAGCGTTTCATTACCATTTAAGTTAATATAAGATGGATCAAAGCCTTCCATTCGACGAATCAAGCCTGCATAATCATGCTTATCTGCCAAGGCAATCCCGATCAATACGGGCCCTGTCCCCTTACTAGCTCGTTTGATATACTCAAAACGTGTGATATCATCATTTGGCCCCAAAATATCATTTACAAACTCACGCAAAGCCCCCGGACGCTGTGGAAAATTAACCACAAAGTAATGCTTGATCCCATCATAAATCAAGGCACGCTCTTCCATTTCCGGCATACGGTTGATATCATTATTTCCTCCAGAAATGATACAACAAATAGTTTTCCCCTTGATATATTCAGCCAAAACCTCTAAAGAAGCGATACTAGCCGCTCCAGCTGGTTCTGCAACAATCCCTTGCTTAGAGTAGAGGTCAATCAAGGTTTCAGAAATCAATCCCTCATCGACACCTACTAAGGTTTGAACATGTTGACGAGTTGCTTCATAGGTCAATTGACCTACCTTTTGTACAGCAATCCCATCCGCAAATTTGTCAATTTCTTTGAGTTTGACAGGTCCACCAGCTTCAAAGGCCGCCTTCATGGAACGCGCTCCATTAGCCTCTACCCCAATGACTTCAATCTCTGGACTTGTTTCCTTGATATAGGTAGAAACCCCAGCAATGAGACCACCGCCGCCAACAGGAACCAAAACAGCATCAAAATCAATCGATTCTTTTCGAGCTTCTTCTAAAATCTCATAAGCAACTGTCCCTTGACCAGCTTGAACATGGGCATCATCAAAGGGATCAATAAAGGTACGATTTTCAGAGACTGTAAATTCTTGAGCTGCTTTGGCTGAGGCATCAAAGGTATCCCCAACTAGTTTAATGGTTACAAAATTCCCACCAAAAAAGCGAACTTGACCAATTTTTTGTTGCGGAGTTGTAATTGGCATAAAAATAGTAGCAGGAATTTCCATCTCATTACAAGTATAGGCAACTCCCTGCGCATGATTCCCTGCAGAAGCGCAGACTACCCCACGCTCACGTTCTTCCTTGCTAAGCTGGGAAATAGCATAATAGGCACCACGAATTTTAAAAGAGCGAACACGTTGAGCATTTTCCTTTTTCAAATAAATCTTAGCACCATACTTCTCCGATAAATAATGGTCATAATCCAGTGGGGTATTCACAACCACACCGTTCAAGACCTTATGAGCCTTAATTATATCTTTTGAACTTAACATCTTTTTCTCCTAGACTATTTCATACTTATCGTAATCCATCTTTTAAAAAGAGATGAATTGATTATAAAAGCGAGTTAGTCCCCCAACTCGCCTTCACCTTAATCTCTATCAATTAGTTATAGATTTTGAATGCATCGTCGTCGTTTTTACCAACGAAAGGCATTGCTTTACGCAATTCTGCACCAACTTTTTCAATTTCAAGATTAGCTGCTTGTTCACGGTAAGCAGTCAATTTTGGACGTCCAGCTTTATAGTCATTTACAAAGTCATTTGCAAATTTACCATTTTGGATGTCTGCCAAGACAGCTTTCATGTTTTCTTTAACTTGCTCAGTAATTACACGTGGACCTGATACATAGTCACCGTACTCAGCAGTGTTTGAAATAGATTGACGCATTTTCTTGAATCCACCTTCGTATATCAAGTCAACGATCAATTTCATTTCGTGAAGAACTTCAAAGTAAGCCAATTCTGGAGCGTAACCTGCTTCTGTCAAGACTTCAAAACCTGCTTCGATAAGGGCAGTCAAACCACCACAAAGTACAGCTTGTTCACCAAACAAATCTTCTTCAGTTTCTTCTTTGTAAGTTGTTTCAAGAAGACCTACACGGGCTGCTCCAACACCTTTACACCAGTCCATAGCAATGTTTTTCGCATTTCCTGTTGCATCTTGATATACTGCGTAAAGAGCTGGAACACCAAATCCGTCTTCATAAGTACGGCGTACCAAGTGTCCTGGTCCTTTAGGAGCACACATGAAGACATCTACATCTGCAGGAACTTTGATAAATTCAAAGTGAATATTGAAACCATGGGCAAATCCAACTGCATTTCCAGCTTCCAAGTTTGGAGCGATTTCTGCTTCGTACAATTCTTGTTGGATTTCGTCTGGTGCCAAAATCATGATAACGTCAGCCAATTTAGTTGCTTCTGCTACTGTGTAAGTGTCAAATCCATCTTCTTTTGCTTTGTCAAAAGATTTACCTGGACGTACACCGATGATGACATCGCGACCTGAATCACGCAAATTTTGAGCATGCGCATGTCCTTGCGAACCATAACCAATAACGGCGATTTTTTTACCGTCAAGTGCTGCTACTTTAACATCTTTTTCGTATTCCATTTGAACTGCCATAGTTTTCTCTCTTTTCTATTATTTATTGCCTTTTAGGCTGGTTTAACAAATTTAAGTTAGATTTTTAGTCGCGGGTAAATCCAGTTGCACCCGTTCGAGCAATATTGCGAATACCGTATGGTCGAATGACTCGCAATAAAGCTTCACTCTTTTCAGCATTCCCTGTCATCTGAATGGTAATCGAGCTTGGCGCTACGTCTACCACCGTTGCACGGAAAGGTTGAATAATCGCTAGAATCTCAGCGCGCTTCTCGGCTGGCGCTGACATCTTAACCAAAATTACCTCGCGCTCCAAATGAGGCTTGTCTGTAATATCACGAATGCGAATCACATCAATCTGACGATTGAGCTGTTTGATAATTTGCTCCACCTCATCATGTGAAGCAACATCAATAATAATGGTGATACGCGATACATTCGGATCTTCTGTTGCTCCAACAGAGATACTTTCGATATTAACCTGACGACGAGACAGGACACCAGTAAAGCGATTGAGGACTCCTGATCGATTCTGTAGTTTTGCTGTTAACATTCTACGCATGGAACTTCACCCCCAACATCTCATGATTACTCTTACCAGCTGGTACCATTGGTAACACCTGTTCCTTACGAGAAATATCTACCTCGATTAGCATAGGAACATCCTCAGTGATGACTTCAAGGTCTTGAGCCAAAGTCTCAGGATTGTCAAACTTATAGTTTTTAATTCCATAAGCTTGTGCCATCAATTGGAAATCAGGAAGGGTATCAAAGACCGACTCAGATGTTCTACCTTCATAGAAGGATTCTTGCCACTGGCGGACCATTCCAAGTGAGTGGTTGTTCAGCATAACCACCTTGATTGGCACCTTGTAAATGTTCAAAATTGCCAATTCCTGGTTAGTCATTTGGAAACCGCCATCCCCAACAAACAAGACTACTTCCTTATCTGGGTTAGCAATTTTAGCACCAATTGCTGCTGGAATTCCAAATCCCATCGTTCCCAAACCACCTGAAGTCACTAACTGACGTTCATTTTGATAGGGATAATACTGAGCTGTCCACATTTGGTGTTGACCAACGTCTGTTACTACAATGGCATCTCCATTCGTCAATTCACCGATGCGTTCAATAACAGCTTGCGGCTGAACCACACGCTCTTTCTTATCATAAGAACGAACGCGGTTCTTGTCTTTAGTGACTTTTTCAATCCATTTTTCAGTATTGTTATGAACTGTCGGCTCAGCCAGCAACATTTGCAAGGCTTTCTTAGCATCTCCAACTACAGGAATATCTGCACTGATAATCTTACCAATCTCGGCAGGGTCAATATCAATGTGGGCAACCTTAGCATTCTTAGCGAAGGTCTTAGGATTCCCCGTCAAGCGGTCATCAAAACGGCAACCAATACTAATCATAAAATCAGCTTCTGTCATGGCAATATTAGCTGCAAATGATCCGTGCATGCCTCCCATTCCAAGGAATAATGGATGACTCGTTGCAATCGTTCCTTGTCCCAAAAGACTGGTTACCACTGGAATTTGATAGCGTTCTGCAAATTCATTTAATTCTGCCGCAGCCTCAGCATAACTAATCCCACCTCCAGCTAGCAAGACTGGCTTTTTAGCCTTGGATAATTGCTTCAAGATTTTCTTGATTTGCATATCATTTGGCTCAAGAGTCGGCTGATAGCTTGGTAGGTTCACTTCTGGTGAATAAATGAAGTCTGTTTCTAATGCAGATACGTCTTTAGGTAGGTCAATTACGACTGGCCCTGGGCGACCTGTAGTTGCGATATGGACAGCTTCCGTAATGATACGAGGAATATCAGCTGTCTCACGAACTTGGTAATTGTACTTAGTGATTGGCATGGTAATTCCCACAATGTCTGCCTCCTGAAAGGCATCCTTCCCAATCCCTGCTCTCGCTACCTGACCTGTAAAGACCAAAAGGGGAACACTATCGCTCATGGCATCTGCAATCCCTGTAATGGCATTTGTTGCTCCCGGTCCGCTAGTGACGACGGCAACACCCAACTTTCCAGTTGATTTGGCATAACCTTCAGCTTCATGCAAACAACCTTGCTCATGGCGCCCTAGAATGTGGCGAATGCCTTTAAAATTATATATCGCATCATAAAAAGGCAAGACTGCACCACCAGGATAACCAAAGATGGTATCAATTCCTAAATCACGAAGTGTTTCCAAAACTAGGTCCGACCCCGTCTTAGGAGATTCTAAACTGATTTTCTCCATTGTTCCCCTTTCTCTTCTCTTAAAAATAACTTGTTACTATCATACCATTTTTTCAAAATTTTTCAAGAGAAAAGAAGAAATTTTCTGAATTTTCTATTTTAACGTTTATTTATGAATATTATTCTATTTTTTATAAGTTTTAAAATATAATTCACATTCTTTAGCAATTTATTTGCATTTATATTGTAAATTTCTTTAACTCATTTCTATATGAATTTTTTTGAGCGCACTGCACGTTTGCAGAGTTAATGAAATTTATAATAACTATACAAAAAAGGAAGCCACTAAGTGACTTCCTTCTAGAGCGAGGACAGATTAGTCTTCACCTTTATTTTTCTTAATGATTTCTTCTTGTACTGACTTAGGTACATCTTCGTAGTGGTCAAATACCATCATGAATGTACCACGTCCTTGAGATGCAGAACGAAGAACTGTTGCGTAACCGAACATTTCAGCAAGTGGAACGTAAGCACGAACGATTTGGCTGTTACCATGTGCTTCCATACCATCTACACGTCCACGACGAGCAGTTACGTGACCCATAACATCACCAAGGTTTTCTTCTGGAACAGTGATTGTTACAAGCATCATTGGTTCAAGGATAGCTGGTTGTGCTGATTTAGCAGCTTCTTTAAGAGCAAGTGAAGCCGCAATCTTGAAGGCAGTTTCAGATGAGTCGACATCGTGGTATGAACCATCGTAAAGTTTAGCTTTAACGTCAACCATTGGGTAACCTGCAAGAACACCGTTAGCCATAGATTCTACCAAACCTTTTTCAACCGCTGGGATAAATTCACGAGGAACCACACCACCGACGATTGCGTTTTCGAATTCGAATCCTTTACCTTCTTCGTTTGGAGTAAATTCAATCCATACATCACCGAATTGACCTTTACCACCAGACTGACGTTTGAAGAATCCACGTGCTTGAGTAGAAGCGCGGAATGTTTCACGGTAAGATACTTGAGGTGCACCTACGTTCGCTTCCACTTTGAACTCACGACGCATACGGTCAACAAGGACGTCAAGGTGAAGCTCACCCATACCTGAGATAACTGTTTCTCCAGTTTCAACGTTTGTTTCAACGCGGAATGTTGGATCTTCTTCAGCCAATTTTTGAAGGGCGATACCCATCTTGTCTTGGTCTGCTTTAGATTTTGGCTCAACCATCAATTGGATAACTGGTTCTGGAACGTTGATTGACTCAAGGATGATTTTAGCTTTTTCATCTGTCAATGAGTCACCAGTTGTAGTATCTTTCAAACCAACGGCAGCAGCAATATCACCTGAGTAAACAGTGTCAATTTCTTGACGGCTGTTGGCGTGCATTTGAAGGATACGTCCAATACGTTCACGTTTACCTTTAGAAGTGTTCAATACGTAAGAACCTGATTGAAGCACACCTGAGTAAACACGGAAGAATGTCAAACGACCTACGAATGGGTCAGTCATGATCTTGAAGGCAAGAGCTGCAAATGGCTCTTCGTCAGATGCTGGACGAGTTTCTTCTTCGTCTGTATCTGGGTTAACACCTTTGATTGCTGGGATGTCAAGTGGGCTTGGAAGGTAGTCAATAACCGCATCAAGCATCAATTGAACACCTTTGTTCTTGAAGGCTGAACCACACAATACTGGGAAGAATTCAACGTTGATAGTCGCTTTACGGATACCAGCTTTCAATTCTTCGTTAGTGATTTCTTCACCTTCGAGGTATTTCATCATCAATTCTTCGTCAGTTTCAGCAACTGCTTCAATCAATTTTTCACGGTATTCTTGAGCTTGGTCAAGGTATTCAGCTGGGATGTCTTCTTCAAGGATATCTGTACCAAGATCGTTAGTATAGATTTCAGCTTTCATCTTGATCAAGTCGATGATACCACGGAAGTCATCTTCAGAACCGATTGGCAATTGGATTGGGTGTGCATTTGCTTGAAGACGATCGTGAAGTGTGCTTACAGAGTAAAGGAAGTCAGCACCGATTTTGTCCATTTTGTTGGCAAATACGATACGTGGAACTCCATACTCAGTTGCTTGACGCCAAACTGTTTCAGTTTGAGGCTCAACACCTGATTGTGAGTCAAGAACGGTAACCGCACCATCCAATACACGAAGAGAACGTTGTACTTCGATTGTGAAGTCCACGTGTCCTGGTGTGTCGATGATGTTTACGCGGTGGTTGTTCCATTGAGCTGTTGTCGCAGCAGATGTGATAGTGATACCACGCTCTTGCTCTTGCTCCATCCAGTCCATTTGTGACGCACCTTCGTGAGTTTCACCGATTTTGTGGATTTTACCAGTGTAGTAAAGAATACGCTCAGTAGTTGTTGTTTTACCAGCATCGACGTGAGCCATGATACCGATATTACGAGTTTTTTCAAGTGAAAATTCGCGTGCCATGAGGTTTGTTTCTCCTATTTATTTTTGATTTCTATTCTATTATAACACGATTTTAATAAAAACGGATAGGCAGGACCTACCCGTTCTCAATGTTTTCATGCTATTGTTGGTTTCAACTTGTAGATTTACAAGTTGAATTGAACTCGGGCTAAAAGCTTGGAAAATAGATAAGCTCTCCTAGAATCTTTGATTCTTCGTCAAGCTTCCTAATTTTCAGTCGCTTTTTTAACGCCCTTAGTATCTTAATCTTACCAACGGAAGTGTGCGAATGCACGGTTAGCTTCAGCCATACGGTGAGTGTCTTCACGTTTCTTAACAGCTGCACCAGTGTTGTTAGCAGCATCCAAGATTTCTTTTGCAAGACGATCTTGCATTGTGTGTTCACCACGAAGACGAGCGATTGTTACCAACCAACGAAGTCCAAGTGTTGTACGACGTTCTGGACGAACTTCAACTGGGACTTGGTAGTTAGAACCACCAACACGACGTGCACGTACTTCAAGTACAGGCATGATGTTTTCCATAGCTGTTTCAAATACTTCAAGTGCATCGTTTCCAGTAGCTTCTTTGATTTGCTCAAAGGCACCGTAAACGATTGAAGCAGCTGTACCACGTTTACCATCAAGCATAACGCGGTTGATAAGACGAGTAACTAGTTGTGAATTGTAAAGCGGATCTGGCAATACGTCACGTTTTGGAGCTCTATTTTTACGACTCATTTCTCTTTATCCCCTTTCCTTATGCTTTTGGACGTTTAGTACCGTATTTAGAACGGCCTTGTTTACGATCGTTAACACCTGCAGTATCAAGTGCACCACGGACGATATGGTAACGTACCCCTGGAAGGTCTTTTACACGTCCACCGCGAAGAAGCACCACACTGTGCTCTTGCAAGTTGTGTCCGATACCTGGGATGTAGGCAGTAACTTCGATAAGGTTGCTCAAACGTACACGAGCAAATTTACGAAGGGCAGAGTTAGGTTTTCTAGGTGTCATTGTTCCAACACGAGTTGCAACACCACGTTTTTGTGGTGAAGAAACGTTTGTTTGAACTTTTTTGTGACTGTTGTAACCAACGTTCAAAGCTGGTGATTTAGGTTTTTCTACTTTTGATTTACGCGGTTTGCGAACCAATTGGTTAATTGTAGGCATCTACATTCTCCTGTGTTTTTTATTTTTGGTGATGATACACTTGGTGACAGCTATCATCTGTGTGTACTTTTGCAACATTTGTCAGCACGTCCCTGTACACTCTTGAGAGACCAAAAGTAAAAAGTACCGTCTATTATTGTAACAAAATTTTCCCTTGGTTGTCAAGATATTTTTCTTTTTTATTGTTAATTTTAGCTCTTGCTACAACCTTGGACGAAACAAAAAAAGGAAGCTAAGACCCTTCCTCAATTTACAAATTATTTCATTGAATCAGTTCAATTTTAACACATAATGTCCAGGGAAATATTATATCATCACAACCAACCATATTCTTTCGCGATATTAGCTGCTTCTGTTCGATTAGCAGCATCTAGTTTAGAAAGAATATTAGTTACATAATTTCGGACGGTGCCGTTTGAGAGGTAGAGCTTGTCCGCAATTTCTTGGTTAGACAGGCCTTGGGCTACTCCATGTAATACAGCGATTTCTTGCTCGGTCAAGGGATTGGGATGGGTCATCATGACTTCCATCAGCTCTGGAGAATATTCCTTGCGTCCCTCTAACACCGTATGCAGGGTTTGCATGAGTTCGGCGATGCTTCGCTCTTTCAAGACATAGGCGTCGACTCCTGCTTTGACCGCTCGTTCAAAATAACCTGGGCGTTTAAAGGTTGTAACGATAACCACCTTGGTTTCAGGCACTTCTTGTTTGATCCACTCGAGTGCTTCTAGTCCCGTCTTAACTGGCATTTCGACGTCAAGGATGGCAATATCTACTGCTTCTTTCCCCAAAACCTCAATAGCTTCGGCTCCATTTTTCGCCTGCAAGACAGTCTCCACATCCGGTTGAAAGCTCAAGAGCTGGCACATGGCGTCTCTCAGCATACTTTGATCTTCTGCGACTAATACTTTCATCTACTTTCTCTCCTTATAAGGCAGATGCACGCGCACCACTGTGGGATCTTTCAAACTGACCAGCTCTACTTGACCTGAAAAGGTTGAGGCACGATCTCGTACTGTGTGCAGTTCATTTCCTTCTATAGTTGCAAAGCCTTTCCCGTCATCTCTGACTGTCAGAAGCAATTCCTGATCTGTGCGTTCCAGTTTTAGATAAGCTTTTTGAGCTTGGGCATGCTTGATAATATTGGTTGCCAGTTCTAACAAAATCATAGCAGCCGTGGACTCTATATCCTGGGTCAAGCTAGCCTTGTCCAACTGATTATCAACCTCAACCTCAATCCCAGCAATTTCTAGCATCTTTTTGACAGTTTCAAGTTCTGAAGCTAAGGTCCGTGATTTCAGATTTTCCACAATGGTTCGTACTTCATTCATGGAATCCTTGCTTATCTGGTGAATTTCTTTTAATTCCTTCTCCACCTGTGGATAAGCCTCCATCTGAAATAACTGCAAAGCGAGATCCGTCTTGACACTCAGCATAGCAAAGGTGTGTCCCAGACTATCATGCAAATCCTGACCGATACGACTGCGTTCATTTTCAGCTAACAAGAGATTTATCTGGGCATTTTGCTTGGCCTGCGCTTCTTTCAAATCCTCCACAATCCGAATCCGAACCAAACCAAAAGTCATCAAATCGACAAAAGCAAGAATTACAAGTAGATAGAATAGAAACCCAACTTCGATTCTCTGAATAATCAACAGTTGCCCCACCACAAGCACTTGAGCAAGGATAAAAGTCCAGACATGTAAAGACTTTAAACTACGTACACCAAAATGATAAATTAAGAGATTGGAAAGGAAAAAGAAGAACCAGATATAATTTACAGCAACAAAGGCGGTGTTCCCAGCTACATAGACCAGCATGATGCCCCAGAAAAGCCAAGATAGGCGCTGATTCTTAGTTGTTAAAACACCCAAATACGCCACTACAAATAGAATATCAATCAATAAATGCCAGACAGCAAGCTCCCCAATCACTACAGGAAGGATGGGAAAAACCATAAAAATCAAACTGGCCCAATACATATAGTCTATGCTCTTCAGTCTTTCAAGCATTAAGCATTCTCCTTATGACCTTGAAGGTAAATGGTCAAACCAAACAAAACTGCTGAAAAAACAAGTAGATAAACTGTGGCTGATAAATTGATGCCACCCTCATTTAAGAAGGTCTTGATCAATTCCATCAACTGATAGCTTGGTAGACGCTTCCCGATTGCTTGCATCCAGTCTGGAAATAAAGAGACGGGCATCCAGAGTCCGCCTAAAACAGCCAAGCCAAAGTAAAGAAGATTGCCTACAACAGACATCAACTGACTAGTTGGTAGGAGAGTCAAGGCCAAACCAAGGGCTACAAAAGCTACACTTCCTACTATCAGCAAAAGCGCAGCCCCAATCCAGTTTCCAAGAGACATGTCCACACCTCTTACAAAATGTCCAACTGAGAAAACAACCAGAATTGAGACCAAATAATCAACCATCATACTTGTTATCTTTGATAGATAATATTCTACCATATTTACAGGGCTATGACGTAATATTTTCTGCCAGTTGTTGATCTTGTCGGTATGTAAAACAACTGGGAATGAAAAGATAGCGGTAGACATCATGGAAAAAGCCGTCATGGAGATGAGGTAGTCGCGCATAAAATTAGCCGGTCCACCTGGTGTGTCCTGGTACATGCCTGAAAAGAATAAATAGAAGGCTGTCGGCATCCCTACTGATAATAAATAATAGACTAGTTGCCGTTTGGTCAATAGAAATTCTATCTTATTTAATGCAATCCATCGTTTCATCTTAGTCTTCTCCCTTCTGTGTTTCTTCAAAGATTGTATCTAGCAAACTACGGTTATTGACTTCAATTTCTTGTATGCTACATCCTGCTTGAACTAACAGTTGCCAAAAAGCATCTGCTTCGCGTGTGACTACTTGCAAAGCATCTTGTTTTTGTACCCAGTTTTCAACCAAGTTAGACTGCTCAACGACTTCCTTGTAAGCCAGAGGAAGGATAAAATGCTTTTCAATCTCCTCACTACGCATGGCTAGAGGCGTCGTATCACGAATCAACTCTCCCTTATTCAAAACCAAAATCCGGTCCGCTGTATGCTCTACCTCTTCGATATAATGGGACGAATAGAGAATGGTTACTCCCTGAGCTTTTAGATCCTGAACAATTTCCCAAAAGCGTTGACGGGTTGAAGTATCCATGGCAGCAGTTGGTTCGTCTAAAAAGACAAGCTTTGGTCGCCCAATCAAGGTCAAGACAAAAGAGAAAAGACGCTTTTGTCCTCCTGATAATTTTTCTGCGAATTGCTCTTTTTGTTGCTTATCAAACTGTAATAGTTGATCGATTTCCTGGTTACTCAAGTGATTTGGATAAATTCTTTGAAAGAAAGCAATCAACTCTTTTACCTTTAGTTTCTGAACGATTACATTCTCTTGAGGGAGGTAGGATCTTGTATAGTCTAACTTAGAGCTCGTTACCGGTAAATCTTGGATAGATACTTGCCCACTGGTGACCAGTTTATATCCAAGCAAACAGTCCAAGAGTGTCGTCTTACCAGCTCCATTTGGTCCAATCAAGGCAATGCATTCGCCTTCTGCCACCTCAAAGGAAATATCCTTCAAAATACCCTTGCCCTTGATATTTTTATGTAAGCCTTGAACCTTAATCATGTTCATGATATTCTCCTTTCAGCAACTCCTTTCCCATCGGAAAGACGATAAAAATCATAAATCCTAATCCCCATGCACCACGGATGAATTGGTAAAGGAAGGATTGATCAAACCAACCTGTAAACATTTCTACCAACCATACCACTAGTGATAGTCCAATAAAAAGATAGAGAAACGCTTTTTTCATTTTTCAAACTCCTTTTTCACATCTGAGACTAATTTCAAACCTTCTCGGATAAGCCAGGACATCATTCCAAATCCTGCAAATAGCTCCCAAGGAAAATGATAGAAACCTTCATCCAATCCTGAGAACATGAGATAAGTCATGACTCCTGCTGCTACTAAACTCATTGCGACAATTACTTTATGTTTCATTTTTTCTTCCTCCACTTGATACATCTAGTATAATTCTTTGAAGGTAGAATCACTAGAAGCTTCTGTCACTAGGAAATATGACAAATGTCATAAAAAAAGAAAGTTGCAAAATCAACTTTCTTTTTTATCTATTAAATTTTTATTCCACACTAAATAGGTATGGGTAAACTGGTTGTTGGCCTTGGTGAATCTCTACTTCAACATCTTCGAATTCTTCTGCGATTTCTTGGGCAATTTCATTGGCAAGTTCTTCGCTTCCGTCTTCACCGACATAGAAAGTTACGATTTCACTATCTTCATCCAACATATGTTTCAATGTTTCTGTCAAGGTTTGGTGCATATCAGGGTTTGACACGAGAATTTTCCCATCCACCATACCAAGATTATCATTTTCATGGATTTCTAAGCCATCAATGGTTGTATCACGCACAGCTGTTGTGACGCTTCCGCTAACGACATCGCTAAGAGCTGCAGTCATACGCTCTTGATTTTCTTCGATGGACTTGCTTGGATCAAAGGCAAGAAGACTTGTCAAACCTTGAGGAAGAGTGCGAGCTTCCACCACTACTGCTGGTTGCTCCAAAACTTCTGCTGCAGATTGAGCTGCCATAAAGATATTTTTGTTGTTTGGCAGGAAGATAATGTTACGAGCGTTGACCTGTTCAACAGCCTTGATAAAGTCTTCTGTTGAAGGGTTCATAGTTTGACCGCCTTCGATAACGTAATCCACACCTTGAGAACGGAAGATATCTGCTAGACCTTTACCAGCAACGACAGCAATCAAAGCATACTCTTTTTCTTCAGCTGGCTTGCTAACTTGAGCAGCTTCTTTCTCAACCTGTGCTTCGTGTTGGTTACGCATATTGTCAACTTTTACCTTAACCAAGCTACCATATTTGAGACCTTCTTGCATAACAAGTCCTGGATCTTCTGTATGGACATGGACTTTGACAATTTCATCATCGTTAACAACGAGGAGAGAATCCCCAAGTTCATTCAAGTAGTTACGGAATTCGTCGTAGTCAAAATCTTTGGCATAGGTTGGACCTTGCTTAAGAGCTACCATGATTTCAGTACAATAACCAAAGGTGATGTCCTCAGTCGCTACGTGACCAGCCACAGACTTATGATGCTCTGCATTGATCATCTCACTCATGTTGGCAGGAGTCGCTACAAAATCCTCAGATGCAATATATTCGCCAGTAAGGGCTGAAAGGAAACCTTCGTAGATGAAGACCAGTCCTTGACCACCTGAGTCTACAACACCAACCTCTTTCAATACTGGAAGCATGTCTGGCGTTTTAGCTAGAGCTGTTTTAGCACCTTCCAAGGCTGCGCGCATGACTTCAACAGCATCATCTGTCTGCTCAGCCTTTTTCTTAGCACCGATAGCAGCCCCACGAGAAACTGTCAAAATCGTTCCTTCAACTGGTTTCATCACTGCCTTATAGGCAACTTCTACACCTGATTGGAAGGCAAGAGCCAAGTCTTGACCTGTTAACTCGTCTTTATCCTTGATGGCTTGTGAAAATCCACGGAAGAGCTGAGACGTAATAACGCCTGAGTTTCCACGCGCACCCATCAAAAGACCTTTGGCAAGAATGCTCGCTACCTCGCCAACTGTAGAAGCTGGCTTGTCTGCAACTTCTTTAGCTCCATTTTCAATGGTCATTCCCATGTTTGTTCCAGTATCTCCATCTGGAACTGGAAAGACGTTTAATGAATTGACATATTCAGCTTGCTTATTCAAGCGAGTTGATGCAGCCTGCACCATTTCTTGAAATAAGCTAGTAGTAATTTTTGACACGGTTATTCTCCTACAACTTTGATATTTTGAATGTAGACATTTACAGTCTGAGCAGTAATTCCAAGTTGGTTTTCCAAACTAAAACGAACACGCTCTTGAATGTTTTTTGACACTTCGCTAATCTTTGTTCCGTAGCTCAACACGGTATATACATCAACTGCAATACTGCCATCTTCGGCCGCCTTTACGACGACACCTTTAGAATAATTTTCCTTACCTAGAAGGGCTTGGAAATTATCTTTGAGGGCATTTTTACTAGCCATACCGACCACACCAAAAATCTCAGTTGCTGCTCCACCTACGACGGTTGCAATCACTTCATCTGTTAGTTCGATTTGACCATCTTTTGTATTAATTTTTACAGTCATCCTTTTTACCTCAACTAGTTGATACTCTATTTTATCATATTTCAGCCCAAGTGTAAAAGCAGAATACTGTATCAGCGGATATTTACTCTATTTTTCAAATGATTTTATACCTACAGTAAAAGAAAAAAGACCCTGAGGTCTCCTTACTTTTATTATTAAACGCGTTCAACTTTACCTGATTTCAAAGCACGAGCTGAAGCCCAAACTTTTTTAGGTTTACCATCGATAAGAACAGTAACTTTTTGAAGGTTTGGTTTTACGGCACGTTTTGTTTGGTTCATCGCGTGTGAACGGTTGTTTCCTGATACAGTCTTACGACCTGTAAAGTAACATACTTTAGCCATTTGTGTTTTCCTCCTATTAGATCTAATATAGCGGATGTGCTAGCACCACATACCGTACTATGTTATCACACTTTCTTCATTTTTGCAAGGGAATTGGAAGATTTTTTATTTAACGTAGACAATTCCCAACTTCCCAAAGGCCACATCTCCACGGATAATCAAGGTTTTGCTGGTTGGGGCTAGAGGAGTATCTGCCTTGGCTACGCCACAGAAAGTTTCTACCTTTAAATCAACTCCCCAATGTTGAGGAACATAGATAACTGCATTCCCAAAACCGACTTCTATCTTCAAGGTTGCGCTATCTCCCAACATCTCTGCATTGTCATAATAAATCTTGGCATTCCCAAAACCAACTTCTACTTGATCCTCTACCAATTCTTGCTCTTGCTTGTAGAAAGTCCCACTTCCAAAAGCGACTTCCTTGTCTGAAAGAATGGTCTTTTCACCATCATCCCACCATTTTTTCCCATTCCAAGTTCTGTTAGAATGAGTGAGTGCGCTGACACCCATTACGATTAAAATACTAGCCAAAATAAGTGAAACAGGAGATAGCTGAATCCAATTATAAAAAAGATTCACTATATTTAACGCTATTAATGCTAAAAAAGTAGCTGTTGTCCAATGATGCCTAAGAAAAGATTCTACCGCCTTATAAAGGAGAAAAGCAATAAAGATGAAGGGAGAATACTTAGTCTCCAAGGATGGGACACCATAATGTCCCTGAAACAGAATCCATGCCGCCAAAATAAGCAACACAATACCAAATGCTTTCTTTTTCATGTTCTTACCTCATGTTTCTTAGATTTTCTTTTAGGAGGGATTGGTAATGCCGTGACACGTGAACCTCCTTGTGGGTCTGATAAAAGGAAATGGTGCCCGTTCCTGAAAAGGACTTGTCCACCGAGTAAACCTGACGGATATTTGCAATAGTCGACTTGGATACCCGACTAAAATAGCGAGGAAGGATAGACTCTAACTCATAGAGTTTGAGCCGAACTTCGTAGGCATCTTTATGGGTATGGGCATAAATCTTGCTACCTTCCGTCTCAAAGAAGAGAATTTCCGACAAGTCCAGATAATATTCACCCGTCCCCTTGTAAAAAATCAACCTAGGAGACTTGGACTCTTGCAAGAGCCGTTGTAAATCCGCAATCTCATCTGTCAAAGTCGCTGCCTTGATGACAATTTCAGTTTCCTCTAAATTGCTGTCAATTTCGATTCGTAACTTCATTCCATCTCCTTTCTGACTCTACTATATCAAAGGGAAAATAAGAAAACAAGAGCAAAAAAGCAAGTGGTTACTTTAGACTCGTAAGTGGTTGTGGGACCACCTTAACTTACAGGTCAACATAGAAAGAAAATCACACCCCATACAAGAGCACAAATATAGCCAACCACTACATCCTTGGGATAATGCACGCCACCTAAGACTCTCACTAGACCTAGGAAGGCTGATAATGTCAAACAAATCATCCCTATAGGTAGACTAGCATGCATGCAAGCCATGGAGATAATCGTTGCTGAAAAGACATGACGACTGGGCATTGACTGACCAGGACTATCTCTGTCAAGTAAGGGTTTAATATCCCATTCCTCATAAGGCCTAGGGGCATTGATTTTCTTACGAAGAAAGGACAAAATCACAAAACCTGATGCAGGGATAAACACATAGATCAAGACCTGTTTCCCAAGTCCTTGTTGAAGATAGGTAGTTGCTAACAAGGTTAGATAAATCATAGGCATAACTACCGTCATGAACCGATTGAAAGTTCTTAACAGTCTCAGAAAGATAGGCTTATTTTCAATCTTACTAGCAATATGGTCATACCATTCTTGATAATTTTTCATATATTTTCTCATCACTTACTCAAATTTTGCTTATAGGGAAGCACTTGTCTTCTAGTATAGTGCAGAAAAAGAAGGCCGTCAAGCCTTCTTAGATTTATTCTTCTGCTTCATCTTCTGTAAACTGACTGTTGTAGAGGTCAGCGTAGAAACCAGCTTGTGCCATCAGCTCCTCATGATTGCCTTGCTCGATAATATTTCCATCTTTCATAACCAGAATAAGATCAGCATTTCGAATAGTAGACAAGCGGTGGGCGATGACAAAGGAAGTTCTTCCCTCCATCAAACGGTCCATGGCTTTCTGGATTAATTCTTCCGTCCGTGTATCAACCGAAGATGTCGCTTCATCTAGGATTAGGAGTGGTGCATCTTTCAGCAAAGCACGAGCAATGGTCAAGAGTTGTTTTTGTCCGACAGACAAGGTTACTGTATCATCCAAGACAGTATCATAACCATCTGGCAGGGTCATGATAAAGTGGTGAATCCCCACAGCCTTGCTGGCTTCAATCACACGCTCATCACTAATACCTGTTTGGTTATAGATGAGATTGTCGCGAATGGTCCCTTCAAAGAGCCAAGTGTCCTGCAAGACCATTGAAAAGGCATCATGTACTTCCGAACGCTTCATCTCCTTGGTATCCACGCCATCGATGCGGATACTTCCTTTATCAATCTCATAAAACTTCATCAAAAGATTGACAATGGTTGTCTTCCCAGCTCCGGTCGGTCCCACAATGGCAACCTTTTGACCTGCATGAGCCGTCGCAGAAAAGTCATGGATAATGGTTCGCTCTGGTGTGTAACCAAAGGAGACTCGATCAAAGACTACTTGACCTTTCATATCGCTCAATTGTCTTTCTTTATGGGATTCGTCTTCCATTTCCCCTTCAGCTAGGAATTCGAAGACACGTCCCATGGCTGCACTAGCCTGCTGAAGACTAGTAATCCCTTGGGCAATTTGTGAAAGAGGCTGAGAAAAGATACGAACGTAGGCCATAAAGGCAACAATAATCCCGATACTAATCTGCCCATTCAGAGCCAAGGCTGCACCAACGATAATCACTAGGGCATAGCTAAAGTTCCCAATAAACATCATAATCGGCATCATAATCCCTGAAATAAATTGAGATTTCCAAATACTATCATACAAACGATTGTTTAATTTCGCAAACTCTTCTTTGGTGTTCTCGATAGCATTGTAACTGGTCACCACATTATGGCCAGAGTACATTTCCTCCACATAGCCATTGACAGCTGCCAAATCCTGTTGCTGACTCTTAAAGAAGTCCTGCGATTTGCCCATAAAGACGGACACGAAAGCAAAACCGATAAGAGTTGAAACAACCGTCACTAAGGCTAAAATCCAGTTCATCCCAAACATGGTCACCAAAACTGCCACGACCAATAAAGTGGATGAAAGAACTGTCCCCAGACTTTGATTGAGGGACTGTGCTGCAGTGTCAACGTCATTGGTTACACGAGACAAAGTATCCCCCTGAGAGTGTCCATCAAAATATCCCAATGGTAGGCTATTGATTTTCTCTGCAATGGCTCTTCTCAAACGCTCTGAAAAACGTTGAATAGCTGTTGTAAACAGGAAAGCCTGCAAATAATTTGATAGGAGTCCAATCACATAAATCACGGCCAAAAAACCACCAATAGCTGCAACCGCAGCGACATCCACACTGGTTTCCAGACCACTGGCAATGATGTTGGTCATTTCCTTGATGCGAGTCGGCCCATAAACAGTAATGATATTGGATACTATTGTTGCTAGAAAGGCGATTAGAAGGGCAAACTGGAGACCTGCAAGATAGGGTTTACTCTGTTTCCAGAGAGACATTTTTTTATTTTCCATGTTCCAATTCCTCCTTCGATAGTTGTGAATAGGCAATTTCTTGGTAAACTTCGTTATTAGCTAGAAGTTCCTTGTGGGTGCCTTGCCCCACGACTTTCCCTTGATTCAAGACCAAAATCAAATCTGCATCCATAATGGTTGAAATACGCTGTGCTACGATAAGCTTGGTCATAGATTTTGTTTTCTCTGCTAGCTCTTGGCGTAGGACACGATCTGTCTTGTAATCCAAGGCTGAGAAGGAGTCATCAAAGATGAGGATTTCTGGCTTACGAGCCAAGGCACGCGCAATGGCCAGACGCTGTCTTTGTCCACCTGAGAAGTTGGTTCCTCCTTGAGCTACTTCTGACTCCAAGCCAGCTTCCTTATCCTCGATAAAGTTCTTAGACTGGGCCAATTCCAAGGCCTGCCACATAGCTTCCTCACTAAGCGGTGTTTCTTGACTTTGTCCAAAGTCTAGATTGCCCTTGACATCACCTGAAAAGAGAACCGCTTTCTGAGGAATATAACCAACCTTGTTGCGCAAATCTTCTAAGGCATAGTCTTGAACATTGACACCGTCCACCAGAATTTCTCCTGCTGATACGTTGTAGAAACGTGGAATCAGATTGACCAGAGTTGATTTACCAGAACCTGTTGACCCTATAAAGGCCACTGTTTGACCAGCTTCCGCTCTAAAGCTAACATGCTCGATAACTGGCTCCGAATTTGCCGCATAGCGGAAAGTCACATCCTTAAATTCGACCTGACCTTTGAGATTTTCATCAGCCAACTGCACTTGAGCAGGATTTTGGATAGAAGAATGCAAATCTAGAACCTGATTAATCCGCTTGGCAGAAACCATAGTTCGGGGAAGAACGATGAAGAGCGCCCCCATGAGAAGGAAGCCCATAACAACCTGCATGGCATAAGACATGAAAACAACCATGTCACTAAAGAGAGGCAGACGCGCTGTCGGAGCAGCATCGTTAATCACATAGGCACCAATCCAGTAAATCGCCACACTCAAACCACTTGAAATCCCCATCATGATGGGATTTAAAATAGCCATGAGACGATTGACAAACAAATTCAAGCGTGTCAATTCATCATTTGCAACTGCAAATTTGTCATTTTGGTAATCCTCTGCATTGTAGGCACGAACAACACGAAGACCTGCTAAGCTTTCACGAGTAATACTGTTCAGTTTATCAGTCAAACTTTGAATCAAAGACTGTTTTGGAAAGGCTAACGTCATCAAAACGGTCGTCATCAAAACATTGACAATCACTGCCACAAGTACGGCCCAGAGCCAGTATTCTGAATGACCTAAAATCTTCCCGATAGCCCAGATAGCCATAATTGGACCACGCGTAACCACTTGTAGGCCCATGGTAATCAACATCTGAACTTGAGTAATGTCATTGGTGGTACGAGTTAAAAGACTGGGAATAGAGAATTTCTTAATCTCTGTCTGTGAGTAGTCTAGAACTCGGTTAAAAATGTCGCTTCTCAACCTACTAGTATAAGAAGCAGCCACTCTGGACGCAAAAAATCCAACTGCAACTGCGGATAGGAAGGCCAGAAAGGACATTCCCACCATCATGCTTGCTGGCTGCCACAACTCATCCAAGTTGGTAGCCTGAGTTCCCAGCAAATCCGTGATTTTAGAGATATAGGTCGGAACTTCCAACTCTAGGTAGACTGAAAAGCAGGTAAAGAGAATGGCTAGTAAGATCATCCCCCATTCTTTTCTACTAATTCGTTTAGCTAATTTCTTCATTCTCTCCTCCTATTCCCTTGATATTTTCCTGTAGTTGATTGAGGACTTTCTCAAAAATCAGTAATTCATCTTCATCTACGTCTTCTATCAACTGGTTGTCAATGCGTTCAAAGAAGGCCTTGACCTGTTGCACTTGAGAACGCGATTTGTCCGTCAGACGAACAAACTTAGCCCTCTTATCAACAGGACTCGCCTCCAATTCCACCAAAGCATTTTGCACCATACGCTTGACCAAATTACTAGCAACAGACTTGCTAATATTGAGTTCTTGTTCAATATCCTTGATGAGCGTTAATTCTTGTTCATGCTCACGCCAACCTAAAAAACGCAGGACTTGTCCTTGAGGTCCACCCATAAATTCAATACCACAACGTTTGGCTTCCTTTTGTACCATCAGATGTACCTGGTGTCCAAAACGTTTTAAAACCAACATCGGTTTATCCATACTTACTCCTTTCTAACCATTGCATTTGGTTCTCCTGAGAACTAAATAAGTTTCCATGAGAACTATTTTACCACTTTGAAAAGAGATGTCAAGAAAAAGTTTCCTAGAGAACTATTTTCTTGATTCAAAAAATCCCAAGTGATTTTTTCACTTAGGATCATGTTCTCTAGGTTAAATTAGAACCCATCTACGTTTGTGTAGATTTTTTGTACGTCTTCATCGTCTTCAAGGACGCTGTAAAGTTTTTCAAAGGTTTCAAGGTCATCGCCTGACAATTCCACTTCTGACTGAGGAATCATTTCCAATTCTGTCACTTGGAATTCTTCGACACCTGACTCACGGAGGGCAACGATAGCCTTATGAAGGTCAGTTGGAGCTGTGTAAACAGTGATTGTTCCTTCTTCTGCTTCTACATCGTCCACATCAACATCTGCTTCTAACAATTGCTCAAAGACCGCGTCCGCATCTTCACCTGCGAATACGATAACACCCTTATTGTCAAAGAGGTAAGAAACTGAACCTGAAGCGCCCATGTTTCCGCCATTTTTACCAAAGGCTGCACGGACATTAGCCGCTGTACGGTTGACATTTGAAGTCAAAGTATCAACAATCAGCATAGAACCATTTGGTCCAAAACCTTCGTAACGTCCTTCTGTAAAGGTTTCGTCTGTGTTCCCTTTAGCCTTGTCCAAAGCTTTATCGATAACGTGTTTTGGCACTTGAGCTTGTTTAGCACGGTCGATAACGAATTTCAAAGCTGAGTTTGATTCTGGATCTGGATCACCTTTTTTAGCTGCTACATAGATTTCTACACCAAATTTTGCATATACTTTAGAGTTAGCTCCATCTTTAGCCGTTTTCTTGGCTACGATATTGGCCCATTTACGTCCCATTAGGAATCTCCTTTTTTCACATTTTAATCTTTCTTATTATAACACAAGTTTTTTCGATTTTCACTAGAGGAAATGGATTTTATTCAGTAAATACAACTAGGATAGCACTTTAGTTGCTAAAATTTCCTTGCCTTCTTTTATCAAGGGGTGACGAAACAGTGAGAAATACAGTTGAATGGTCATGGCAACCCAGATTAAGGGTTCGCAAAGGATAACTCCCTTATATCCTGCCCAAGGGATAATCAAAACCACAAAAGCGATTTTCCCGATTAGTTCGATAAAGCTAGAAACCAGAGGAAGGATTTTTTGCCCCAAACCCTGCAAACAATTGCGATAAATCAATAAGAGACTCAAAATAGGATAAAAAGCTGAGCTGATTTGTAGATAGAGACTTCCATTTTCTATCAAGTAACCATCTGTCGAACTAGCCAAGAAGGAAACAAAGGCTGGACTGGCAAAAAAGAAGAAGATACAAACAAAAACTGCCCAGGATATACTAAAACGACTGCCGATTCGAAGACCTTGAACAATGCGGTCTGGTCGCTTAGCTCCTAGATTCTGAGAAGCAAAGGTCGTCATTGATGCAGAAATAGCAGTCATAGGAAGAAGGGCAAAGGCCATAATGCGTCGAGCTGCCGTCTGGGCACTAATAATCACTGCACCAAAGGTATTAACAGAAGACTGTAAAATCACACTGCCTATAGATACAATTGAACTCATCAAGCCCATAGCCAAACCTTGCTCCAAGAGGTCAGCGTATAAGGCCTTATCCCATTTGAAATGCTTGAGTTGAGGCAAAAGTTCTGGCACACTCTTACGAATATAATAAAAGCAAAGAACCGCTGATAAGCCTTGCGAAATGATGGTAGCAAGTCCCGCGGATTGAACTCCAAGATGCAATTGCGTAATAAAATAGAGATCCAGAACCACATTGACCAGAGCAGAGAAAATCAAAAAAACAAGCGCAGCCAGACTGTCCCCAATAGACCGCAACAAGCCTGCAAAAAGATTATAAGCAAAGCTGACACCAACACAGGTTACAATCATAGAAATATATTGATAAGACTGAGGAAGGATTTCTGCAGGAGTATCTAAATATTGCAAGAGTGGATACAGACCGACAAATCCCAGCAGCATAACTACAATACTCAAAAGAGCACCTAAAATCCAGGTGGCTGCTACTGCCTCCTTGATTTTAGTGAAATTCCGAGCACCATAATAACGGGCAATAACAATTCCCATGCCATTGCCAACACCAAGAGTAAAACCTACAATCAGGTCAAAAATCGCTGTCGTCGCTCCTACTGCAGCCAAGGATTCTTGACCAAGAAAACGCCCAACAATCAAGACATCAGCAGTATTATAGAGCTGTTGAAAAATATTTGATAGCAAGATTGGGAAGGCGAAGCTTAAGAGCGAGGGAAGAATCGGACCATGTATCAGGTCCACTGTTCGTTTTTTATTCATAAGGCTATTATATCAGCTTTCTAGAAGAGCGACAAGAAACAGCAAACTATAGGCAATCTGAAATATTGAACAAAGAATCGAAAAAGCAGTGGATTCCTCCACTACTTTGACACCTTATTCTTCAATTTCGATTTCAAGTTCGTCGCCTAGGTCAAGAGTTACTTCTTCATTCACAGAATCTGCTTGAACTGCTTCATCTTTTTTAGTTTCAACGCCTTCTACAGAAGCTTCCTCTCCATCAATCAAACCAAATTGAACACGGACTTGATGGTCAATTTCATCAAAGATTTCTGGGTTATCTGCCAAGTATTTCTTAGCATTTTCAGAACCTTGCCCGATTTTCTCATCCTTGTAAGAGTACCAAGCTCCTGCTTTTTTGATGATATCCAAATCGCTTGCGATTTTTAAGAGTTCACCAGTCTTAGAAATCCCTTCTCCGTACATGATTTCAACGAAGGCTTCCTTAAATGGTGGAGCTACCTTGTTTTTCACGACCTTGATTTTAGTTTCTTTACCGACATTGGTATCTTTTTGGTCACCAGTTCCCTTGATTTGCGTACTTCCACGAACATCCAAACGGACTGATGCGTAGAATTTCAGAGCACGTCCACCAGGAGTTGTTTCTGGATTTCCAAACATGACCCCAACTTTTTCACGCAATTGGTTGATAAAGATGGCAATTGTTTTGGTTTTATTGATAGAAGCACCCAATTTACGCATGGCCTGGCTCATCATACGAGCCTGCAAACCAACGTGGCTATCTCCGATATCTCCATCAATTTCTGCACGAGGGACAAGGGCCGCAACTGAGTCGACTACGACAAGATCCACGGCTCCTGAGTCAATCAATTTTCCTGCAATCTCAAGACCTTGCTCTCCTGAGTCTGGTTGAGACAAGAGCAATTCGTCAATGTTGACACCAAGGGCTGCAGCATAAGCTGGATCGAGGGCATGTTCCGCATCGATAAAGGCTGCAATTCCACCTTCTTTTTGCGCTTGCGCAACTGCATGAAGAGCAACCGTCGTCTTACCAGATGATTCTGGTCCATAGATTTCAATGATACGTCCCTTAGGATAACCACCTGAACCAAGGGCAATATCAAGAGCCAAAGAACCTGAACTCATCACTTGCACCTTTTGCTCCGCACGTTCACCCAAACGCATGATGGATCCTTTACCAAAGTCTTTCTCAATCAGTTTAAGAGCGTCATTCAAGGCTTTTTCACGTTCAGCCCCGAATTTTTTTGAAATTTCATCTAATTTTTTGGTTTTTTCGCCATTCTATTCTCCTACATTCTAATGGTCCTTAGACCTATCTACTATTATATCAAAAGTTAGTCACTTAATAAAGCCTTGCGAACTAGGTTAAAGGCATGCATAACCGCAATGTGACGTACGTCTGCTCGGCTTCTGCCTCCAATATTGACCTTGATGACCTCAGTTCCTTTCTCTTGAGCCAATCCTATGAAAACTGTCCCAGCTGGATGCCCTTCTAGACTGTCTGGCCCTGCCACTCCAGTCAAGCTAATACCAAAATCAGACTGGGTCTTACTTCGTGCCTGCTCAGCCATCTTCTGAGCTGTAAATTCAGACACTACACCCTGTTCATCCAAATCCTTGACAGGAATATCCAACATCTTTGATTTTTCCTCCAAGCTATAGGTCACGAAACCACCCTTAAATATACTTGAAGCACCCGAAAAATCAGCTACAGTGGCTTGGAAAAGTCCTGCCGTCAAACTCTCTGCTGCAGTAATGGTTTTCCCTTGCTTTTTCAGTTCTTCTACCACAATGCTGGCCAAACTAGTCTCTTCCCCATAACCATAACAGAGGTCTCGCAAAGAAAGACCTTCTAAGGTTTGGCGACCTAAGATTTGATTTTCCAAGATTTCCAGCGCTTGATTTGCCTCTTCTTGACTGCTAGCCTTTGTTGACAGGCGCAGAGTGACTTCTCCTGTCTTGGCATAAGGAGCTAAGGTTGGATCTGTTTGATTGTCAATCAAATCAGCTAAAATCGTAACCAGCTGGCTTTCGCCAATCCCAAAGAAACGAAGAACTCGGGAATACAACTTGCTCCCTGTCATCAACTTGGGTAGAAGTTGGTTTAAGACCATGGGTTTCAATTCACTTGGTGGACCAGGAAGGACTACATAGGTCACTCCGTCCACTTCTAACATTCCTCCAACAGCCAGTCCTGTTTCGTTTGGTAGTGGAGTCGCTCCTTCTACAATTTGAGCTTGTCTTTCATTATTCGGTGTTCGGGCATAGTCTGGTCTCTGGTCAAAAAAGACATCCAACTTCTCTTGTGCCTGAGGATCAAAAACTAATTCTTTCCCTAAAAATTTAGCTAGAGTTTGTTTGGTCAAATCGTCCTCAGTTGGCCCCAAACCGCCTGTCAAAATCAGCAGACTACTACGTTGACTGGCAATCTCAAGCAAAGACAAGAGACGAGCTTCATTGTCTCCTACAGCCGTCTGAAAATAAACATCTACCCCAATCTCTGCTAGTTTTTCCGATAAAAATTGAGCATTAGTATTGACAATCTGTCCTGTCAATATCTCTGTTCCAACAGCAATGATTTCTGCTTTCATGTTTCCTCCTACCTATCTATTCGTATTTTTTTGAAAAAATCGCAGGAAATTTCCCACGATTTCATTATTAATTTTGTTCTATTTCTACACTTGAAGCATTCGTTGATGTAGCGGTTCTTCCAAGGGCCACTTCGTATAAAACAGCATTGGTTTCTACTTCAGTTACTTCCTCTTTACCTAGTGAACGACGTAAGAGATTTTGCATTTCTAACATATGCTCAGTTGTAACAATCTGGTAAGAAATGCCCTGCAGTTCCGCATCTTCTCCTCGCAATTGATGTGTTTCAATATTCTTGAAGGAATCTTGATAACCAAGTAATTGTGGAATACTTTTCGCTGACAAATCAACGTTTGTTTGCATATTAGTACTTAGGGCTTTTAAGATAGATTGATAGTGACTAACACTATTCAAACTAAGAACTTTTTCAACAACCTTTTGAATGACTTCACGCTGACGTTTCTGACGTCCGTAGTCCCCTTCTGGGTCCTGGTAGCGCATGCGAGAATAAACAAGAGCTTCATCTCCATTTAGAGTTTGTTGCCCAACACCAATGGAAATTTTATTAAATTCTTCCTGGTCAGTAATCGAAATTGGAAAACCGAGTGTATTATTTACAGTCACCCCGCCAACTGCATCAACCAATTGTTGCAGCCCCTGCATATTCACCATAACGTAACGATCGATATGAATATTCATCATTTTCTGGATAGTTGAGATAGCTAATTCCGCACCACCACCAGCGTAGGCGGCATTTAGTTTAGCTTCCTCAACACTACCATCTTTATGCTGAATTTTAGTCAAGATATCACGTTCCAAACTTAACATCGTTGTCTTTTTCGTGTGCGGATTAACCGTTAAGAGAATCATGGAATCACTATTTCCCTCCCAAGGGTCAGTTCGTTCTACGTTTCCAGTATCAACCCCCATTAAAAGGATCGTTAAGGGTTCAGTCGCCTCAATAACATTGGTTTCTTCCCCTATTTTTTTATAGGTCTTTGATAAGGTTTGTGTGCCTTGCTGATAAATGGTATAAGCAAAAACACCGACACCCAAAACTGTCACAGCTAGAAAAGCTAGCACCATTCCAATAATTTTTTTAACCATATTTCTATCAATCTATCAGTCTACCCATCAGGTAAACATCTATAAATTTCCCTTCTTCTATGTACGCACCGCGATCTTGTCTACCTTCAATGACAAAACCATTCTTTTGATATAAATGAACTGCAGCCTGATTACGAGTTTGGACAGTGAGTTGAAGTCTACGAAGAATGCCACTAGCCTGCGCCCATTCTACGACTTCTTCAAGTAACAAACTCCCCAGTCCATTATTCCAATACTTCTTACCAATCACAATGAAGAGATCTCCAATATGCCGAACTCTCTTGCGCTGGTCAGCTGTAATATTTACAATACCAGCAATTTCATCATTCAGCAAGGCTAGTAAAGTGATTTGATTTTCTGAATGAGCCTGTTTATCCAAAAACAACTCCATCTCAGTATCTGTCATCAAAATGCCATCCCTGTCCAGACTGGTAAAATCTGTTTCTACACTGACACGATTTAAAAATGATACTAACTCAGCCGCATCTTCAACTTCTGCTTCCCTAATGAGCAACTCATACTCCATGTTGAAGCTCCTCTAAGAGTTTTTCTGCACGTAAACCCTTTGCTTGGAAATTCAGCCTGCGACCGTCTTCTTCTTTTAGAATTTCCAATTCTAAATAAGTATCTGGTAAGGCATCACCTAAAAGATGTCCCCACTCGATGACAGTCACCCCGCCACCAAAGAGAAACTCATCTAAATCAATAGAATCAGCATCTCCCTCAATGCGGTAAACATCTAAATGATAAAGAGGAAGACGACCTTCATACTCTCTTACGATAGTGTAGGTTGGACTCTTAATCATCTGAGTAATCTGTAACCCTTTAGCAAGGCCTTTTGTAAAGGTCGTTTTGCCTGCTCCAAGTTCTCCAGTTAGAATTAAAACATCATTCTTTTCTAATAAACAGCCCAAACGCTCACCTAAGGATTGTAAGTCTTCTTCGTTTTTAGTGTACATGTTTCTATTATACCAAAAACTTGTTCTTTGTCTAGGTATTATCTATGAATTCTATATTATGAATTAAAAACTTGAGCCAGTCCTTGTTATGATCTTAAAATAGGAACAGTAAAAAGACAACTAACAAGATATCTCTCATCAAATGACTGTAAAATGAAACTTCCCAGCGAATGACTTTTGGCACCAACAGTCCTAGAAATAGCATTCCCAAGGCAATATAAAAGGTCATGGACAATAGCATCCAAGGATTTCTGAGAAGGATTAGAATAGCTAGTCCACTAATAAAACAGATTTCCTTCTTTCCCAAAATCTTTTTCAATCCATTTACATACTTCTGAATTGGTAGAAAAACTAACAAATCAATACCAAATAAGAAAAAGAAACTCGGTAGAAAGGCTTCCGCAAATCCTTCTACGGATGTATTTCCTGCAAGGATATGTTCTATGACAATTAAAGCTAAACCCAAAATATTTACTAATAGCAAGAGACTATACAAGAATTGTTGCTTATCTTCCTTAAAAACTGAATAAGATTGATTTCCCTGCCCTCTATAGTAGTTTATCCCTGCCCCAATACTGGCAAGGAGCAACATACCTACTAAATAATAGAAGCAGTTTTGATTTAACATCAAGGCCCAAGTCGATAAACTTAAACAAGAACAGCTACTAATACCAAAAACTGTCAGCAATAACAAAATACGAATTTGCTTTTTCATTTTTTCCATCATTCTTCCTCCCTTACTTGCTCTTATTATAGGCTAGAAATCCTCCCCATTGCTAGAATATTTCTCAACTGTCAGTTTTCTACTCTAAAATGCAAAAAAGTTTGATGCAAGTAACCCTTACATCAAACTTTTACTACTTTCCGTCAAACCAAAGAGTAATTTCTCGCTTAGCTGACTCTTCTGAATCTGAACCATGCACAACATTTTGAATAGCTTGGTTTTCTCCAGCAGCTTTTGCAAAATCACCTCGAATAGTTCCTGGTAAAGCTTCTTCTGGACGAGTAGCACCCATCATGGTCCGCCAAGTTTCAATTACTTTGGGACCAGAAATGATACCTACAAGAACTGGGCCTGAAGTCATAAATTCACGAATCGGTGGGTAAAAACTTTGACCAACCAAGTCCTGATAGTGCTGATCAATCAACTCTTCTGAAACCTGTGAACGCAACTCCAATTTTTCAATTATAAATCCACGTTGTTCGATGCGTTTCAACACTTCACCAACTAGCCCTCTTTTCACACCATCTGGTTTAATGATAAAAAATGTTTGTTCCATACTCGTCTCCTTTGTCAGCTTCTTTCTTTTATTTTACCACATTTCATGGAAAAACGGAGAAAGTTTTCAGAAAAATGAGAGAGCCCGAGGGCTCTCTCATTCTCTTTTATTCTACTGTTTCTTCCACAGTTTCAACGGTAGCATCCACAACTACTTCTGCTGTTTCTTCATTTCCTTCTTCCTCTACTGGAGGATTAAGGTATTCTTCTTCGTTGATAGCTTGTGGTTCAAGGTTACGGTAACGGGCCATACCAGTACCTGCTGGGATGATCTTACCGATGATAACATTTTCTTTAAGTCCAAGGAGATGGTCTTTCTTACCACGGATAGCCGCGTCAGTAAGGACACGAGTTGTTTCCTGGAAGGAAGCCGCTGACAAGAAACTGTTGGTTTCAAGTGAGGCTTTGGTAATTCCCATAAGAACTGGGCGACCTGTCGCTGGAACTCCACCTGCGATAAGGACATCTTTGTTAGCATCTGTAAAGTCATTGATATCCATAAGGGTACCCATGAGAAGGTCTGTATCTCCTGGATCCATGACACGGACTTTACGGATCATTTGACGAACCATTACCTCGATGTGTTTGTCACCGATTTCTACCCCTTGGCTACGGTAAACTTTTTGTACTTCACCGAGAAGGTAAGTTTCAACTGACAAGACATCACGAACTGCAAGGAGACGTTTTGGTTGGATAGAGCCTTCTGTCAGAGCAGCACCACGCGCTACTTGGTCTCCAACTTCAACACGCATACGAGCTGTAAATGGAACAACATATTCACCTTCGCCAGTTTCACCCTTAACAAAGACTTTCTTAGTACGAGTTGAGGCATCTTCTTCGATAGCGGTAACTTGTCCTTTAACCTCTGTGATAACCGCTTCCCCTTTAGGATTGCGGGCTTCAAAGATTTCTTGGACACGAGGAAGACCCTGAGTGATATCGGTATTTGAGGCAACCCCACCCGTGTGGAAGGTACGCATTGTAAGCTGTGTACCAGGTTCCCCGATAGATTGGGCAGCGATTGTACCGACTGCTTCACCAACTTCAACCGCATCACCAGTCGCCAAGTTGATACCATAACAGTGACGGCAGACACCATGACGAGTGTTACATGTAAATACAGAGCGGATAGTCACTTCTTCCACACCAGCATTCACAATTTCACGCGCCTTGTCTTCTGTAATCAATTCATTTGGACCGATAATCACTGCACCAGTTTCTGGATGTTTAACAGTTTTCTTAGTGTAACGACCATTGAGACGCTCTTCGAGAGACTCGATCATCTCCTTTCCTTCTGCAATAGAGCGGATCAAGAGACCACGGTCAGTTCCACAGTCGTCCTCACGGATGATAACATCTTGGGCAACGTCAACCAAACGACGAGTCAAATAACCTGAGTCAGCTGTCTTAAGGGCCGTATCGGTCATACCTTTACGCGCACCGTGAGTTGAGAAGAACATTTCGAGTACTGACAGACCTTCGCGGAAGTTTGAAAGGATTGGCAATTCCATGATACGTCCGTTCGGAGCCGCCATCAGACCACGCATACCGGCAAGCTGTGAGAAGTTTGAGATATTACCACGGGCTCCAGAGTCCATCATCATAACGATTGGGTTCTTAGGATCTTGGTTGGCAATCAAGCGTTTCTCAAGTTTTTCACGGGCAGCACGCCATTCAGCTGTAACGGCATTGTAACGCTCGTCGTCTGTGATCATACCGCGACGGAATTGTTTGGTGATTTGTTCTACACGTTTGTGTGATTCTTCAATGATTTCAGCTTTGTCATCAACGACTGGGATATCGGCAATCCCCACTGTCAATCCTGCAAGAGTTGAGTGGTGGTAACCGAGGTTCTTCATACGGTCAAGTAGGGCAGAAGTTTCTGTCGTACGGAAACGTTTGAAGATTTCAGCGATGATATTTCCAAGATTTTTCTTCTTGAATGGAGGGTTAAGTTCAAGATTGCTGATAGCTTCCTTGATATCTCCACCAAGTGGCAAGAAGTATTTAGCTGGAACGCCTTCTGTCAAGTTGGCATTGTTTGGTTCTTGCAAGTATGGTAGACCCTCTGGCATGATGTCGTTGAAGAGGATTTTACCAACTGTTGTCAGCAAGACCTTGTGTTTTTGCTCTTCTGTCCATGGTTTGTTAAGACTATCTGTTGCGATACCAACACGTGAATGGAGGTGAACATAACCATTACGGTAAGCCATAACCGCTTCATCACGGTCTTTGAAGACCATTCCTTCACCTTCACGACCAGCTTCTTCCATGGTCAAGTAGTAGTTACCCAAAACCATGTCCTGAGATGGAGTAACAACTGGTTTACCATCTTTCGGGTTCAAGATATGCTCCGCAGCAAGCATGAGAATACGAGCTTCTGCTTGGGCCTCTTCTGAAAGTGGTACGTGAATGGCCATTTGGTCCCCGTCAAAGTCGGCATTGTAGGCTTCACAGACAAGCGGGTGCAAGCGAAGGGCCTTACCATCAATCAAGACTGGCTCGAAGGCTTGGATACCCAAACGGTGAAGGGTCGGTGCGCGGTTCAAAAGCACTGGGTGTTCTTTAATCACTTCTTCAAGAATATCCCAGATACGCTCATCTCCGCGTTCCACCAAGCGTTTAGCCGCTTTGACGTTTTGCACGATATCACGGGCAACAATTTCACGCATCACGAATGGTTTAAAGAGCTCGATCGCCATTTCACGTGGCACACCACATTGATACATCTTAAGCGTTGGACCAACGGCGATAACGGAACGTCCTGAGAAGTCAACACGTTTACCGAGCAAGTTTTGACGGAAGCGTCCTTGTTTACCTTTAAGCATGTGGCTCAATGATTTCAATGGACGGCTACCTGGTCCTGTGATTGGACGACCACGACGACCATTGTCAATCAAAGCATCAACTGCTTCTTGAAGCATACGCTTCTCATTTTGAACGATAATACCTGGTGCATTCAACTCAAGCAAACGAGCCAAACGGTTGTTACGGTTGATAACACGGCGGTAAAGGTCATTCAGGTCAGATGAGGCAAAACGGCCACCATCCAACTGCAACATTGGACGAAGATCTGGTGGAATAACCGGAAGGATGTTTAGAATCATCCATTCAGGTTTGTTTCCAGACTTGTAAAAGGCATCCAAAACATCCAAACGACGGATGGCTTTGACACGTTTTTGTCCAGTCGCTGTTTTCAACTCTTCTTTGAGTTCAGCAATTTCTTTTTCAAGATCTACTTGTTTCAAGAGGTCTTGGATAGCTTCGGCACCCATCTTGGCAACGAATGAACCATAACCATACTCACGCAAGCGCTCACGGTATTCGCGCTCTGTCATAATAGACTTGTGCTCAAGTGGTGTATCCTTGGGATCAATCACCACATAAGCCGCAAAGTAGATAACTTCCTCGAGGGCACGAGGGCTCATATCAAGGGTCAAGCCCATACGGCTTGGAATTCCCTTGAAGTACCAGATGTGAGATACAGGAGCTTTCAATTCGATATGCCCCATACGCTCACGACGAACTTTTGTACGCGTTACTTCAACCCCACAACGGTCACAAACAATTCCTCTGTAACGAATGCGTTTGTACTTACCACAAGCACATTCCCAGTCTTTTGTAGGACCAAAGATAACTTCATCAAAGAGTCCTTCACGTTCTGGTTTCAAGGTACGGTAATTGATTGTTTCAGGTTTTTTGACTTCTCCATAAGACCATGAACGGACTTTACTTGGAGAAGCTAGGGTTATTTGCATACTTTTAAAACGATTTACATCAACCACTATTTCTTCCCTTTCTATTCTAAGTGAACTGCTTATTCTTGTTCAGCAGCTTCTTCTGTTGCTTCCGCTTTTGTTGCTTTTTCAGCTTCTTCAGCTTCAAAGGCTGCTTTAGCCTCTTGGGCTGCTTTTTCGCGGGCTTTTTCAAGGTCATCTACGTGGATGACATCTTCGTCCATTCCTTCATCCAAGTCACGAAGTTCCACTTCTTGGTCATCTTCATCTAGGACACGCATGTCAAGACCAAGAGATTGCAATTCTTTGACAAGAACTCGGAAGGATTCTGGAACACCTGGTTTTGGAATTGGTTTTCCTTTTGTAATGGCTTCATAAGCTTTCAGACGTCCATTGATATCGTCAGACTTGTAAGTCAAGATTTCTTGAAGGACATTTGACGCACCGTAAGCTTCAAGAGCCCAAACCTCCATCTCACCGAAACGTTGTCCACCAAACTGAGCTTTCCCTCCTAGTGGTTGTTGGGTAACAGTTGAGTAAGGTCCGACTGAACGCGCGTGCAATTTATCATCAACCATGTGGTGGAGTTTGATCATGTACATGACTCCGACAGAAACACGGTTATCAAACGGTTCACCAGTACGTCCATCATAAAGGATTGTTTTGGCATCACTATCCATACCAGCTTCTTTAACAGTTGACCAAAGGTCTTCAGAACTTGCTCCGTCAAAGACTGGTGTTGCGATGTGAATACCAAGAGTACGAGCCGCCATACCAAGGTGGAGCTCCATAACCTGACCGATATTCATACGTGATGGCACCCCAAGTGGGTTCAACATGATATCGACTGGAGTTCCGTCTGGAAGGTAAGGCATATCTTCTACAGGAACGATACGAGAGACAACCCCTTTGTTTCCGTGACGTCCGGCCATCTTATCTCCGACCTTAATCTTACGTTTTTGAGCGATGTAGACGCGAACCAGCATGTTAACACCTGATTGCAGCTCATCTCCATTTGCACGTGTAAAGATTTTAACATCACGAACGACACCATCGGCACCGTGTGGTACACGAAGAGAAGTATCACGCACTTCACGTGACTTGTCTCCAAAGATAGCGTGCAAGAGACGTTCTTCAGCTGAAAGGTCTTTCTCACCCTTAGGTGTTACTTTACCTACAAGGATATCACCTTCTTTAACCTCAGCACCGATACGGATAATACCCATTTCGTCAAGGTCTTTAAGGGCATCTTCACCAACGTTTGGAATTTCACGAGTAATTTCTTCAGGTCCAAGCTTTGTATCGCGCGTTTCTGATTCGTATTCTTCAAGGTGGACAGATGTGTAAACATCGTCTTTAACCAAGCGTTCGCTCATGATAACGGCATCCTCGAAGTTGTAACCTTCCCAAGTCATGTAGGCAACGATTGGGTTTTGTCCAAGCGCCATTTCTCCATTTTCCATGGAAGGTCCGTCAGCAATGAAATCGCCTTTTTCAACGACATCGCCAACTTTTACAAGCGTACGTTGGTTGTAAGCCGTACCTGAGTTTGAACGACGGAATTTCTGGATGTGGTAAACGTCCAATGAACCATCTTCACGACGAACTTCTACCTTGTCAGCATCTGCATAGGTAACTTTACCGTCATACTGAGCAATCACAGCAGCTCCTGAATCGTGGGCTGCTTGGTATTCCATACCAGTACCAACGTAAGGTGCTTTTGGATTAATCAATGGCACAGCCTGACGTTGCATGTTAGCTCCCATGAGGGCACGGTTGGAGTCATCGTTTTCCAAGAAAGGAATACATGCTGTCGCAACGGCAACTACCTGTTTTGGTGATACGTCCATGTAGTCAACAACATTAGCTGGATACTCTTGGTTGACCCCTTGGTGACGACCCATGACAACTTTCTCAGCAAATGTTCCATCTTCATTCAGACGAGAATTAGCCTGTGCTACAGTAAATTCATCTTCTTCATCGGCTGTCAACCAAACGATTTCGTTCGTAACAACACCTGTTTCACGGTCAACTTTACGGTATGGTGTTTGAACAAAACCATATTTGTTCAAGTGTCCGTAAGATGACAAGTTATTGATCAAACCGATATTAGGTCCTTCAGGTGTCTCGATTGGACACATACGACCGTAGTGAGTGTAGTGCACGTCACGTACTTCATATCCAGCACGGTCACGTGTCAAACCACCAGGCCCCAAGGCTGACAAACGGCGTTTGTGAGACAACTCAGAAAGTGGGTTGTGTTGGTCCATGAACTGTGACAACTGTGATGAACCAAAGAATTCTTTAACCGCAGCTGTTACAGGACGGATATTGATAATTTGTTGTGGTGTCAAGACTTCGTTGTCTTGAACAGACATACGTTCACGGACATTACGTTCCATACGAGAAAGTCCAAGACGTACTTGGTTAGCAAGCAATTCACCAACCGCACGGATACGACGGTTTCCAAGGTGGTCGATGTCATCTACACGGCCAAGCCCTTCAGCCAAGTTGAGGAAGTAGCTCATCTCGGCAAGAATATCTGCAGGAGTGACGATACGAACCTTGTCATCTGGATTAGCATTACCAATAATAGTTACAACACGGTCTGGATCAGTTGGAGCAACAACCTTGAATTTTTGAAGAACAACTGGCTCAGTCACAACGGCTGCATCATTTGGAATGTAGACAATCTTGTTCAAGTCGCCATCCAAATGGCTTTCAATGCTTTCAATCACGCTACGAGTCATGACTGTTCCAGCTTCTACCAAGATTTCGCCTGTTTCAGGGTCTACCAATGGCTCAGCAATAGTTTGGTTGAGCAAGCGTGTTTTAACATTGAGTTTTTTATTGATCTTGTAACGACCAACTGCTGCTAGGTCATAGCGACGTGGGTCAAAGAAACGAGCCACAAGCAAGCTACGTGAACTTTCAGCAGTCTTAGGCTCACCTGGACGAAGGCGTTCGTAAATTTCTTTCAAAGCTTCGTCGGTACGAGAGTCCATTGGGTTCTTGTGGATATCTTTTTCAACAGTGTTGCGAACCAATTCGCTATCACCAAAGATATCAAAGATTTCATCATCACCTGAGAAACCAAGCGCACGAACCAAGGTCGTAAATGGAATCTTACGAGTACGGTCGATACGAGTGTAGGCGATATCTTTTGAGTCACTTTCAAGTTCCAACCAAGCTCCACGGTTAGGGATAACAGTTGAACCGTAGCCCACTTTACCGTTTTTATCAACTTTATCGTTAAAGTAAACACCTGGTGAGCGGACCAACTGAGATACGATGATACGTTCACCACCATTGATGATGAAAGTACCCATTTCTGTCATGATTGGGAAATCACCAAAGAAAACTTCTTGAGTTTTGATTTCGCCTGTTTCTTTATTAATCAAGCGGAAGGTTACAAAAATTGGTGCTGAGTAGCTAGCATCGTGGATACGAGCCTCTTCTAGCGTGTATTTTGGTTCCTTGATTTCATATCCAACAAATTCCAACTCCATTGTGTCTGTGAAGTTTGAAATTGGCAATACATCTTCAAATACTTCCTTCAGACCGTGGTCTAGGAAATCTTTGAATGAGTCAGTTTGAATTTCAATCAAATTTGGTAAGTCAAGAACTTCTTTGATTCTTGAAAAACTACGACGGGTACGATGTTTCCCGTATTGAACGTCATGTCCTGCCAAGATGATTCTCCTTTGTAAATAAGTTCCAAGCCTTATCGATCAGGCTTTTCTAATCGTCATATGGTTTTTAAAACCCCTATCACCGTGTCCCTTTGATAAATTTTCAGAATCTTTAAGTCTTTATTACAAGTACTCAAAATCCTGAAAAAAAGCACAAAAAGAGCAGCTAAATCTGACTTTTTCAGAAGATTTAACTGCTGTGAGCCTTGTCTGGACAATATTTCAGACAAAACCTACGACAAATGATTACTCATATTATACCCTATTTAGCTAGATTTTTCAAGGGGATTGACGAATTTTTGACAAAATCTTTTCCTATTAGAAAGACTAGCTAAATCGTAACAAAATCTGTTGCGATTTTTCTTTTATTTTAGTTTCAGGAAAACGCTTGCATATTCTTTTACTAAGTGCTATACTGATATAGAAATTTATTGATTGGAGAATCATTATGAGAAAAACACCATCTCACACTGAGAAAAAAATGGTTTACAGCATCCGTTCCCTCAAAAATGGAACTGGTTCTGTCCTTATTGGAGCAAG
Source organism: Streptococcus mitis (assembly GCF_000722755.1). Taxonomy (GTDB): domain Bacteria; phylum Bacillota; class Bacilli; order Lactobacillales; family Streptococcaceae; genus Streptococcus; species Streptococcus mitis_CM. The sequence goes on from NZ_JPFY01000015.1 coordinate 137,475, forward strand.
CCTTGTTCTGCTTGCCATGGCTACACCAACTATTTCAGCCAACGAAAATACTACAAGCAATAAGGGAACTAGTAATGAAACCACTACTGCCCTTGCACAGCCTCTTACTGATACAGCAACGAGCTCTGGTAAGAAGGAAAGTGATATTTCTTCGCCAAAAAATGCAAACGCTTCCCTAGAGAAAAAAGAAGAAAAACAACCTGCAACAGAGGCACCCACTCCGGCTGCAACTCCCGCCGATTCCGCACCACAAACCGGGCAAGAACGTTCCAATGAGCCAACTACTTCTACGAGTCCAGTAACGACTGAAACTAAGGCAGAAGAGCCAATCGAAGACAATTACTTCCGCATCCATGTCAAAAAACTTCCTGAAGAAAACAAGGATAGTCAAGGACTATGGACTTGGGATGATGTTGAAAAACCATCTGAAAATTGGCCTAACGGAGCCTTATCCTTCAAGGATGCCAAAAAAGATGACTACGGCTACTACCTAGATGTCAAATTAAAGGGAGAACAAGCCAAGAAAATTAGCTTCCTCATCAATAATACAGCTGGGAAAAATCTAACCGGCGATAAATCGGTAGAGAAACTGGCACCAAAAATGAATGAGGCTTGGTTGGACCAAGATCACAAGGTTTTCTCTTACGAGCCACAACCTGCAGGAACTATTCGCGTCAACTACTACCGTACAGATGCCAACTATGACAAGAAATCTCTCTGGTACTGGGGAGATGTGAAAAATCCAAGTAGTGGTGAATGGCCTAACGGAACAGACTTTACGGCTACAGGCAAATATGGTCGCTATATTGATATTCCACTCAAAGATGCAGCTAAAGATCTTGGATTTTTATTATTAGACAGAAACAAACAAGGAGACGATGTGAAAATCCGTAAAGAAGATTATAAGTTCACAGATTTGAAAAATCATAGCCAAATTTTCCTAAAAGACGATGATGAATCGATTTACACAAATCCATACTATGTCCATGATATCCGTATGACAGGAGCCCAACACGTAGGCACTTCTAGCATTGAGAGTAGTTTTTCAACACTTGTCGGTGCTAAAAAAGAGGATATCCTCAAACACTCCAACATTACTAATCACCTAGGAAATAAGGTAACTATCACCGATGTTGCAATCGATGAAGTTGGCAAGAAAGTGACCTACAGCGGAGATTTCTCTGATACAAAACATCCTTATACCGTTAGCTACAACTCTGACAAATTCACTACCAAAACAAGCTGGCGTCTTAAAGATGAGACTTACAGCTATAATGGTAAACTGGGAGCTGACCTAAAAGAAGAAGGAAAACAAGTTGATTTAACCCTTTGGTCACCAAGTGCTGATAAGGTCTCTGTCGTTGTCTACGACAAGAATGACCCTGAAAAAGTGGTTGGAACTGTTGCTCTTGAAAAAGGTAAAAGAGGAACTTGGAAACAAACTCTGAATGAAAACTCTGGTCTCGGTATCAGCAACTATACTGGCTACTACTACCACTACCAAATCGAGCGTCAGGGGAAAACTGTTCTTGCACTCGATCCTTACGCTAAATCTCTCGCTGCTTGGAATAGTGACAATGCTAAGATCGACGATGCCCATAAAGTGGCTAAAGCTGCCTTTGTAGATCCAGCAAAACTAGGACCTCAAGACTTGACTTATGGTAAGATTCGCAACTTCAAATCGCGCGAAGATGCTGTCATCTATGAAGCTCATGTGCGTGACTTCACTTCAGATCCTGCCATCGCAAAAGATTTGACTAAGCCATTTGGTACTTTTGAAGCCTTTATCGAAAAACTAGACTACCTCAAAGACTTGGGTGTAACCCACATCCAGCTCCTTCCAGTCTTGTCTTACTACTTTGTCAATGAATTGAAAAACCATGAACGCTTGTCTGACTATGCTTCAAGCAACAGCAACTACAACTGGGGATATGACCCTCAAAACTACTTCTCCTTGACTGGTATGTATTCAAGCGATCCTAAGAATCCAGAAAAACGAATCGCAGAATTTAAAAACCTCATCAACGAAATCCACAAACGTGGCATGGGAGCTATCCTGGACGTAGTTTATAACCATACAGCCAAAGTCGATATTTTTGAAGATTTGGAACCAAACTACTATCACTTTATGGATGCTGATGGAACACCTCGAACTAGCTTTGGTGGTGGACGTTTGGGGACAACTCACTATATGACCAAACGCCTCCTAGTTGATTCTATCAAGTATCTAGTTGATACCTACAAAGTTGATGGATTCCGTTTCGATATGATGGGAGACCATGATGCCGCTTCTATCGAAGAAGCTTACAAGGCTGCACGCGCCCTCAATCCAAATCTAATCATGCTTGGTGAAGGTTGGAGAACCTATGCTGGTGATGAAAATATGCCTACTAAAGCTGCTGACCAAGATTGGATGAAACATACCGATACTGTAGCAGTCTTCTCAGACGACATCCGTAACAACCTCAAGTCTGGTTATCCAAACGAAGGTCAACCTGCCTTTATCACAGGTGGCAAGCGTGATGTCAACACCATCTTTAAAAATCTGATTGCACAACCAACCAACTTTGAAGCAGATAGTCCTGGAGATGTGATTCAATACATCGCAGCCCATGATAACTTGACCCTCTTTGACATCATTGCCCAGTCTATCAAAAAAGACCCAAGCAAGGCTGAGAACTATGCTGAAATCCACCGTCGTTTGCGACTTGGAAATCTCATGGTCTTGACAGCTCAAGGAACTCCATTTATCCACTCTGGTCAGGAATACGGACGTACTAAACAATTCCGTGACCCAGCCTACAAGACTCCAGTAGCAGAGGATAAGGTTCCAAACAAATCTCACTTGTTGCGTGATAAGGACGGCAATCCATTTGACTATCCTTACTTCATCCACGACTCTTACGATTCGAGTGATGCTATTAACAAGTTTGACTGGACTAAGGCTACAGATGGAAAAGCATATCCTGAAAATGTCAAGAGCCGTGACTACATGAAAGGTCTGATCGCCCTACGTCAATCTACAGATGCCTTCCGACTTAAGAGTCTCCAAGATATCAAAGACCGTGTCCAACTCATCACTGTCCCGGGTCAAAATGGTGTAGAAAAAGAGGATGTAGTAATTGGCTACCAAATTACTGCTCCAAACGGTGATATCTACGCAGTCTTTGTCAATGCAGACGAAAAAGCTCGCGAATTTAATTTGGGAACTGCCTTCGACCACCTCAGAAATGCTGAAGTTTTGGCAGATGAAAACCAAGCAGGACCAGTAGGAATTGCCAACCCGAAAGGACTTGAATGGACCGAAAAAGGCTTGAAATTAAATGCCCTTACAGCTACTGTTCTTCGAATCGCTCAAGGCGGTGCTATCGTTGCCCCAGCTGTGGAAGAAAAACCAGAATTTGATCTTTCTAGCTTAAAACAAGAACACGGTCAAAATAACAGCCAAGACAATATGTCAAACCGAGTAGTCAAACCGGAACAGCAAACTCCTGCTCCACAAACTAAACCTGATTCTGCAAAACCAGATACAAAAGTAGCTGATGCAGAAAATAAACCTAACCAAGCTACAGCTGATTCACAAGCTGAACTACCAAATACAGGAACCAAAAATGATCACAAACTCCTGTTTGCAGGAATTAGTCTCCTTGCTCTTCTAGGTCTCGGGTTCTTGCTAAAAAACAAAAAAGAGAACTAAACTAGCCCTCCTATAGAACTATCCCCCAAGCCATAACGCTCGGGGGATTGATTTTTATACAATATTTGTCGTCCTAATAAGCTTGATTAGGATTTTTTATTAATACTCTTCGAAAATCTCTTCAAACCACGTCAGCTTCACCTTGCCGTACTCAAGTACAGCCTGCGGCTAGCTTCCTAGTTTGCTCTTTGATTTTCATTGAGTATAAGCCTCTTTCATGGCAAAATAAGCCCGTACTTTTGGAGCCACTTGCGTTCCGAAGAGTTCAATAGCTCTCAAAACTTGTTCATGAGGCATGGAACCTAGAGGTAGGTGCAACATAAAGCGGTCCAAACCTAAATCCTCAATCATGCGAATCAATTTTTCTGCCACCTGATCTGGATTGCCCACAAACATAGCACCATTTGGCCAACTTGCTCCAAATATTGCTCATAACGCAATTCCTGCCAGTGCGGACGGTCTTTGGAAATAGCATAAACCACTTGCTTGGTCGGATGGAAATAATCTTTCACAGCCTGATCGCCATCCTCAGCAATCCAACCCCAAGAATGAGCCCCGACCTTTAGTTGATGACTGGCATGGCCTGCCTCGCTCCCAATCTCACGATAAGCCTGAATCAACTTTTTAAAATAACGAGGGTTACCACCAATAATGGCATAGACAATCGGCAAGCCTGCCTGAGCAATCTTCACAGTTGATTCGACATGACCACCTGTCGCTATCCACAAGGGTAATTTGTCCTGAACTGGACGAGGATAGACTTCTTTGCCAGAGATTGTTTGAGTCAATCGCCCTTTCCAGTCTAACTTGGTCTTCTCATTGACTAACTGGAGCAAGTCTAATTTCTCATCAAAGAGGGCTTCGTAGTCTTTCAAATCATAGCCAAACAAGGAGAAAGATTCCGTGAAAGAACCCCTTCCGGCAATAATCTCCGCACGTCCATTTGACAAAGCATCGATAGTGGCATACTGTTGGAACAAGCGAATCGAATCCATGCTCGAGAGTATGCTGACTGCACTGGTCAAACGGATTTTCTTGGTATTAACTGCCCCAGCTGCTAGTACAATCTCTGGAGCTGATACTGCAAAATCTGCTCGATGATGCTCACCAATTCCATATACATCCAAACCAACCTTGTCAGCCAGCTCAATCTCTGCCACCAACTGGCGAATGCGTTCAGCATGACTGTAAGCCTTCCCAGTCCTTTCAAGCGCCGTTGTTTCCCCAAATGTTGAAATCCCTAATTCTACCATTGTGATTCTCCCTATCTACCTCTGTCCTTCAATTTGAAAAATTATTCTAACACGAAACTTGACTACAAGCAACCGATTTGCTCACAAGAAAAAGCCTAGATAACTAGACTTTTTAGCTTATTCTACCGTTACTGATTTAGCAAGGTTACGTGGTTTATCCACATCTAGCCCACGGTGCAGAGTTGCAAAGTAAGCGACCAATTGCGTTGGCACAACCATTGAAATTGGTGAGAGGTAAGGGTGTACAGTCGTAAGGACGATATCGTCTGTATCTTTGGCAACATTTTCTTCTGCGATAGTAAGCACCTTGGCACCACGAGCTGCCACCTCTTGGATATTTCCACGAGTGTGGTTGGCAAGAACTGGATCTGACAAGAGCGCCAAGACAGGTGTTCCTTCTTCAATCAAGGCAATAGTCCCGTGCTTAAGTTCTCCTGCCGCAAAACCTTCACACTGGATGTAAGAAATCTCTTTGAGTTTGAGACTTGCTTCCATGGCTACATAGTAATCTTGACCACGTCCGATATAAAAGGCGTTGCGAGTTGTTTCAAGAAGCTCACGAACCTTGGCTTCAATGGTTTCTTTCTCTGAAAGAGTTGATTCGATAGATTGAGCTACGATTGACAACTCATGAACTAGGTCAAATGCTTGCGCTTTAGCATTACCATTTGCTTCTCCGACTGCTTTTGCAAGGAAGGCAAGGGCTGCGATTTGCGCTGTATAAGCCTTAGTTGATGCCACGGCAATTTCAGGACCTGCATGAAGAAGCATGGTATGATTAGCTTCACGAGAAAGAGTTGAACCTGGGACATTTGTCACTGTCAAGCTTGGGATTCCCATTTCATTAGCCTTAACCAAAACCTGACGGCTATCCGCTGTTTCACCAGACTGGCTGATAAAGATGAAAAGTGGTTTCTTGCTGAGAAGTGGCATACCATAGCCCCACTCAGATGAAATTCCAAGCTCCACTGGTGTATCAGTCAATTCTTCCAGCATCTTCTTAGAAGCAAATCCTGCGTGGTAAGATGTTCCAGCTGCAAGAATGTAGATGCGGTCTGCGTCTTGAACGGCCTTGATAATAGCTGGGTCTACAACAACTTGACCAGCCTCATCTGTGTAGGCTTGGATGAGTTTACGCATCACCGTTGGTTGCTCGTCAATTTCCTTTAGCATGTAGTAAGGGTAAGTTCCCTTACCGATATCTGACAAGTCAAGCTCAGCAGTATAGTTAGCACGCTCACGACCATTACCATCATAGTCTTGAACCTCTACACTATCAGCCTTGACGATGACCAACTCTTGGTCATGGATTTCCATGTACTGGTTGGTCTCACGAATCATAGCCATGGCGTCTGAGCAGACCATGTTATAGCCTTCCCCAAGACCAATCAAAAGTGGTGATTTATTCTTAGCCACGTAGATGACTTCAGGATCTTGTGAGTCAACCAAGGCAAAGGCATAAGAACCACGGATGATGTGAAGAGCTTTTTTGAAGGCTTCAAGCACTGACAAGCCATCTTCTTCCGCAAATTTTCCAATCAAGTGAACGGCGATTTCAGTATCTGTTTGCCCCTTGAAATGGTGACCTACAAGGTATTCTTCCTTGATTTCGAGGTAGTTTTCAATGACCCCATTGTGAACCAAGACAAAACGTTCTGTCTCAGAACGGTGTGGGTGAGCATTGTCTTCAGTTGGTTTTCCATGAGTAGCCCAACGAGTATGTCCGATACCAGTTATTCCCTCAACACCAGCTGTCTTAGCAGACAATTCTGCAATACGACCGACAGCCTTGACTAGGTGATTTTCAGCACCACCTAGGACAAAAATTCCCGCAGAATCATAGCCACGGTATTCGAGCTTTTCAAGCCCTTGAATCAAAATATCAGTTGCATTTGTGTTTCCAACAACACCAACAATTCCACACATAGTATATACGACACAGACCAGCTGTGCTTTCTCCTTAAAATTGGTATAGTCTAATTCCTCTTTTATAGAATCAGCAAAAACAGTATATACTTGTTTCTTTCACTTGTCAAGAGTAAAAATTGGTATAGTTCATATCAACTTCCTGAAATTAAAAAAACTCTGACCAATTAGAATAATCAGTCAAAGTCCTTTTTAAAATCCATTATTATCGCTTAATTCCTTGAACCAGTGCCCTGACTTTTTCAGACGACGTTCTTGCGTTTCCAAGTCTAGTTCGACCAAACCGTAGCGATTTTTATAACTATTGAGCCATGACCAGCAATCGATAAAGGTCCAAATCAAGTAGCCCTTACAATTGGCTCCGTCTTCAATGGCACGGTGAAGTTCACGAAGATGACCTTTTACAAAGTCAATACGATAATCATCTTGAATCATTCCATTCTCACGGAATTTTTCTTCCCCTTCAACACCCATACCATTCTCTGTCAACATCCACTCAATATTGCCATAATTTTCCTTGATATTTTGAGCAATGTCATAAATCCCTTGTTCATAAATCTCCCAGCCACGATGAGGATTGATTTTACGTCCAGGCATCACATAAGGCTCGTAAAAATGTTCTGGTAAGAGTGGACTCTCTGGATGCTTAGCAAATCGAGGCGCCATAACACGTAAAGGTTGATAGTAGTTGACACCAAGGAAGTCCACTGTATTGTCACGAATGAGCTTCAACTCCTCCTCTATAGCATCAGGCAAGAGACCTTGTTCATGCAAGATTTCTACCAACTCCTGTGGATAAGTCCCCAAAACAGACGGATCTAAGAAAGATTGGGCCTGAAAAAGATCCGCAATGCGAGCAGCCTTGACATCAGCAGGATGCTGGCTACGTGGATAAGCCGGTGTCAAGTTGAGGACAATCCCAATCTTGGAATCAGGCAAGAGTTCATGACAGGCCTTAACCGCCCGACTGCTGGCCAATTGTGTATGATAAGCTACTTTAACGGCTGCCTCTGCATCCACCTTATGTGGATAATGGGCATCGTAAAAATATCCAAATTCTACTGGAACGATTGGCTCGTTAAAGGTAATCCATTGATCCACTAAATCTCCATAAGTCTCAAAACAAAAACGAGCATAGTCTTCATAGGCTGAGACAGTCTCCTTATTTTCCCAACCATCACCATCTTCTTGAAGAGCAAAAGGCAGATCAAAATGATAAAGATTGACTAAAAGACGAATCCCTTTAGCCTTAATAGCCTCAAAAGCCTTACGGTAAAAATCTACACCTTGAGAATTGACTTTCCCACGCCCTTGTGGAAAAATCCGTGACCACTGAATAGAAGTCCGAAAGGCCGTGTGACCAGTTTCCAACAAGAGCTCGATATCCTTTTCCCAGTTTTCATAAAAAGTCGATGTCTTATCTGGACCAATTCCATTATAGTAGCGATTTGGCTCCACTTGGTACCAATAATCCCAGAGATTATCTCCCTTACCGTCACCAGCTACACGTCCTTCTGTTTGTGGTCCAGAAGTAGAGGATCCCCAGACAAAATCCTTTGGAAATCTTAGCATACATTTACCTCTTTATCTAGTCATTTTTCCCATTATACAGAAAAAACAAGGTAAAAACTAGTTACATTTTTTCCTTGTTTTTCTTCTGATTATAGTTTTTATTTCTTGCTGAGAATTTCAAGCGTTTCGAGCAAGTTATCTGCATGAACTTCGATGGTGTCACCAGTCGCTTTAATCTTCACTTCTACGATGCCATCGGCTGCTTTTTTACCAACAGTGATACGGATTGGCAATCCAATCAAGTCACTGTCGCTAAATTTAACTCCCACACGTTCGTTGCGGTCATCCGTCAAGACTTCGTAACCAGCTCCCATCAAGCTTGCTTCAAGCTTTTCTGTCAAAGCTTGCGCTTCTTCGTCCTTGACATTGACAGTGATCAAGTGAACATCAAATGGCGCCAATTCTTTAGGGAAATTGATTCCCCAAGCGTAACGGTATTCACCTTTTGGCGTTTTATTAACAAAGAGGCGAGCGTGTTGCTCCATCACTGCTGAAAGGAGACGGCTGACACCGATACCGTAACATCCCATGATAATTGGCACAGCACGGCCATTTTCATCCAAAACATCTGCTCCCATGCTTGCTGAGTAACGAGTACCGAGTTTGAAGATGTGACCAATTTCGATACCACGCGCAAAGTTAAGGACACCTTGCCCGTCTGGGGAAATTTCACCCTCACGGACTTCACGAATATCCACATATTCTGCAGTAAAGTCACGACCTGGGTTCACACCAGTCAAGTGGTAGCCATCCTCGTTAGCACCCACAACTGCATTGCGAACATCTTGCACCTTACGGTCTGCAATGATTTTAACATTCTCTGGTAAACCAACTGGGCCAAGTGAACCAAATCCTGCTTGAACAACACTTGCCACTTCTTCTTCGCTAGCAACGTCAAAGAAATCTGCTCCCAAATGGTTTTTCAACTTGACTTCATTGAGCTGGTCATTTCCAACTAGAAGGGCTGCAACAAGCTCCCCATCTGCCATATAGAAGAGGGTTTTGATCGTTTGTTCTTCTGGAACATTGAGGAAGGCTGCCACTTCATCAATTGATTTAACATCTGGTGTTGCGACACGAGTCACTTCTTCTTCAGCGACAACACGGTTGCTTGGTTTGTACTCGTTTGTTGCCATTTCCAAGTTAGCTGCATAGCTAGACTCACTTGAGTAAGCAATGGTATCTTCACCAGAAACCATCCATTTGAGCAATTCTGCCTTGATTTCTTCTTGCACTTCTGCAGGAATTTCATCAAATGAGGTAACTGACTTGTCCAAAACAACCCATCGGTCAAGGTCTGTACGAGCAGGTGTAATAGCCATAAATTCTTGGCTGTCCTTACCACCCATGGCTCCACCGTCACCGATGATAGCCTTGAAATCTAAACCACTACGAGTGAAAATACGCTCATAAGCAGCCTTGTACTCATCGTAAACACTGTCCAAGCTATCATAGTTAGCGTGGAAACTGTAAGCATCTTTCATGATAAACTCACGTGTACGGAGTAGTCCATTACGTGGGCGTTTTTCATCACGATACTTAGGCTGGATTTGATAAAGGTTAAGCGGCAATTGCTTGTAAGACTTAACAGAATCACGGACAATAGCTGTAAAGGTTTCTTCGTGAGTTGGACCTAGGATAAAGTCTGATTTTTCACGGTTTTTTAGTTTGTAAAGGTCTTCACCATAAGTTTCATAACGACCTGATTCGCGCCACAATTCTGCACTAAGAAGGGCAGGAGCCAACATCTCAACGGCACCAATCTTGTCGAATTCTTGGCGCATGATGTTTTTAGCTTTTTCAATCACACGGTTAGCAAGTGGTAGGTAAGAATAAACGCCTGCTGAAACTTGGCGAACATAACCAGCTCGCAACATAAGAGCGTGGCTGATAACTTGAGCATCGCTTGGCATTTCGCGAAGCGTTGGGATAGGCATTTTACTTTGTTTCATAATATTCCTCGATTATCTAAAAAAGAGTCGCATGATGTCATTCCAGGTCACAGCAATCATCAAGACAACCATGATGACCACTCCGGCCAAGGTGACATAGGTTTCAATTTCTTGTTTCAATGGTTTGCGGCGAATGGCTTCTAGGATATTGAGCACAATCTTACCACCATCCAGGGCTGGAATCGGAATAAGATTAAAAATCCCAATATTGATGGAAATTATTGCCAAGAAGTACAAGACATTCTCAATTCCATTTTTAGCAGCATCACTACTTGCCTTAAAGAGGGCAACAGGTCCACCTAGCTTGTTCAAATCCGGTTGGAAAATCAGATTTTTCAGTGCTGAGAGAATTCGGAGGGCCGAGTCAGCAGCAGTTGTAAAACCACCTACAAACATAGATACAAAATCTGACTTAATCCCCGGTTGAACACCTAGAAGGTAACGGCCTTGACTTTCTTCCGGAGTAACAGTGACTTGTTTGTCACTACCCTTTTCAGAAATAGTCACATCCAAGGTCGGGGCCGTCTTATCTTTGGTTTCTGATTCCACAGCCTGAATCAAACTTTCCCAGTTGCTAACCTCATGTGAGCCAATTTTGGTAATTTGTGCCGTTTCTGGTACTCCCACCTTAGCCAAGGCCCCTTGGGGCATAATATGGAACTGGTTGGTATCGACATCTCTGACACCACCCTGCATGAAGATTAAAATCCAGAAAACAACAACCCCTAAGATAAAGTTGTTCATAGGGCCTGCAAAATTAGTAATGAGTTTCCCCCAGATAGTCGCATTTTGATATTGAACATCTAAAGGTGCAATCCGAACCTCAGTACCGTCTGCTTCCACAACCGTTGCATCGTGATCCACTGCAAATGTTTTTTCTTCTTCCAGAACCAGTCCTTTGATAAAGAGCTTGTCTTCAAAGTCAAATTGGGTCACCTGCATAGGAAGAGCTGTTTGATCCAATTTTTTACCTGAGAGATTGATGCGTTTAACCTTACCATCATCAGTAAGCGTCAAACTGACAGGAGTTCCTGTCTTAATTTCAGTTGTATCATCACCCCAACCGGCCATACGGACATAGCCACCCAGAGGCAAGATTCGAATGGTATAGGCCGTCCCGTCCTTGCCAATATGAGCAAAGATCTTGGGTCCCATGCCAATGGCAAATTCACGCACTAGAATCCCTGATTTCTTGGCAAAGTAGAAGTGTCCGAACTCGTGCACCACTACAATAATCCCAAAAACCAGAATAAAGGTTAAAATTCCGAGCATAGTATTTCCTCCGTCTTTTGATTAAAAGAGTCCAAATAAGTGCATGATTGGAAATACAAGCAACATACTATCAAAACGATCCAAAACACCACCATGTCCAGGGATAAATTTCCCAGAATCCTTGACACCAAAATGACGTTTGATCGAACTTTCTAGTAAATCACCAAATTGTCCAGCAATGCTAAAGAAAATAGCAAAGACCGACATCTTGTAAATTCCATACGGAAGAGCAACTGTTCTGTCAAACATCATAAAGATGATGGTTACTAAAATAGCGCCTAAAATACCACCCAAGGCACCCTCAAAGGTTTTATTTGGAGAAACCGTTGGAGCCAGTTTCCGTTTCCCAAAGTTCATCCCAGCAAGATAGGCACCACTGTCTGTCGCCCAGACGATACACAAGGCCAAGAGAGCCTTATCTAAACCTGCAACGCGAGCATCTAGTAAAGCATTAAATCCAAAGCCAACATAAAAACTCATAGCAAGAGGAAAAACCGCATCCTCAATCGTATAAGACTTGCTAAAAACGGTCGTTCCTAACATGATTGAAATCAACACACTATAAGCAACAACATTCCCATCAACTGGTAAAAAAGTCAGGTAATTCTCCAAAGGAATGGTCAAGGCAAAGGTTGCAAAGAGGGTCAAGAGGCCCTCCATCGTCATGGTCTCTAGACCTCTCATCTTCAAAAGTTCATGCATGGCTAGCATGGCTATGATTCCAATTGCTATCTGAAGCAAGAGTCCACCAATCATTAAAATTGGTAGGAAAATAGCCAGAGCAAGCCCTGCAAACAAGGTTCTTTTCTGTAAATCCTGTGTCATATTTCCTCCTAAACTCCTCCAAATCGGCGTTGTCGACGATTGTAGGCAAGAATAGCTTCCTGCAAGGCCACCTCGTCAAAATCAGGCCACAAGGTATCCGTAAAATAGAGCTCACTGTAGGCTCCCTGCCATGGAAGGAAATTGCTCAAACGCAATTCTCCACTAGTACGGATAATCAAGTCTGGATCTCGTAAGTCCTTAGGTAAATGCTGGGTAAAAAGATAATTACCAATCAATTCCTCTGTGATGTCGCCTGGGTTGATTTTGGCATCTAACACATCCTGGGAAATCAATTTAAGAGCTTGTGTAATCTCAGCACGTCCACCATAGTTGAGGGCAAAATTAAGAATCAAACCGGTGTTGTTCTTAGTCAATTCCTCAGCCTTAGTCAGAGCTTCAAAGGTTTGCTTAGGTAGGCGGTCCGTTTCCCCAATCATTTGAATCTTAACATTATTGGCATGCAATTCCGGGACATAATTGTCATAAAACTCTACTGGCAAGTTCATGATAAACTTGACTTCCTGATCTGGACGGGTCCAATTTTCCGTAGAAAAAGCATAGACCGTAATCACCTTAACGCCTAGTTTGTTGGCTGCCTTGGTCACAGTTTGCAACGCTTCCATGCCCGCCTTATGTCCGAAGACTCGCGGTTGCATACGTTTTTTAGCCCAGCGGCCATTGCCATCCATGATGATGCCGATATGAGCAGGAACCTGTGTCGGAACCTCTACTTCCACAGCCTTATCTTTCTTAAAAAATCCAAACATGATCTTATTCCTATTCAAAAATCTATCGTTTCATTATACCATATTTCCCTATTTTCTTCTATCACTAAGCTATTTATACTCTTCGAAAATCAAATTCAAACCACGTCAGCTCTATCTGCAACCTCAAAACAGTGTTTTGAGCAACCTGCGGCTAGCTTCCTAGTTTGCACTTTGATTTTCATTGAGTATTATTCTCAGGCACAAAGCCCATTTCCAAAAAAATAAGCCGCCTGATTGGGCGACTTTATTTTTTTATAGGGAGATTATTATGAAAAAGTTTTAGGAGTTTAAGTTAAGGTCTTCTTAACTTATGGACTTAGTATACACTTCCTAGCTTAAAGTTTCCTTAAGTATTTTTAAAAATCAAATTTTTCCATTTCTCCTGCCACTTTTTCTTGGATAGACGTATTTGGTAAAGTTCCATTCGGTCTTCATTTTCTATGAAATGAGGAGTTGGACGAACTTGAAAATTCAAAATATCCTCGAGACCATAAGGTGAAAAGAGTTCCAAAGCGGATTCTTCATTCAAGCGCCGTACACCGTTCTGGATACTTACTCATAGCATCACGGGAACTGCTATAGGGAGCAGTATGAGGGCTATACTGGTGCATATAGACCTGATTTTTCAATTCCCACTGATACTGAGGAAAGTCCTCTCGCAGCTTTTTCTCCAGTAATAAAGTTTCCTCATAAGAAATATCCGGATCAAAGAAAATGACATCCACATCTGTTTCACAGTCAAAAGGTGATTTGTCTGACAAGAGATTCCAGATAAAATTTCTGACAGAACCTGCTGCCAACCACGAGTCTTTCAGACCATGGTTTCGGATGATCGTCAGAATAGCCATCATATCCGAATTTTCTCTAAAAGCCTCTAGAATTTCTTTCTTATTTTTCACTATATTCATAACCCAAATGCTCATATGCCTTAGCAGTCGCCACCCGTCCAGACCGTGTCCGCATGATAAAACCTTTTTGGATTAAGTAAGGTTCATACATGTCTTCGACAGTCTCGCGCTCTTCGGCGATATTCACGGAAAGAGTTCCTAAGCCGACAGGACCACCACCGTACATCTCAATCATGGTGCGAAGGATTTTTTGATCCACATAGTCCAGACCTTCATGGTCAACATCCAGCATGGTCAAAGCCTTATCCGTAATAAGATCATCGATAGTCCCATTCCCCATAATCTGGGCAAAATCACGCACGCGCTTAAGGAGACGATTGGCAATACGGGGAGTTCCACGACTACGCAGGGCTAACTCAGACGCTGCCTCATGAGTGATTTCCATCTCAAAAATATCTGCCGTCCGCTCAACAATTTCTGTCAAGTCAGCATGGGCATAATACTCCATATGACCTGTAATCCCAAAACGTGCCCGTAAAGGATTGGAAAGCATACCAGCTCGAGTCGTCGCACCAATCAAGGTAAAAGGTGGCAACTCCAAATGAACACTGCGACTGCCTTCACCAGCCCCAATCATGATATCGATGTAGAAGTCCTCCATGGCGCTATAAAGCACCTCTTCCACTGACATGGGCAAACGATGAATCTCATCAATAAAAAGGACATCCCCAGGCTCCAAGTCATTCAAAATCGCTACCAAATCACCAGCTTTTTCAATGACTGGGCCAGAAGTTTGCTTAAGATTTACGCCCAGTTCATTGGCAATAACAAAAGCCATCGTCGTTTTCCCGAGACCTGGAGGCCCAAATAAGAGGACATGATCCAGCGCTTCATCTCTCATTTTAGCAGCTTCGATAAAGATTTGGAGCTGATCCTTGACCTTATCCTGCCCAATATATTCACGTAAGTACTGAGGACGGAGCGTGCGTTCTACTAACTCCTCATCCCCCATTATCTCATTACCTAAAATTCTACTCATGACTCTATTATATCAAAAATCCAAGCCACAAACAAAAAAGCCACCCGATTGGGTGACTCCTGAGTTTAGCACTTATGTTGTATAATATTATACGGCACTTCTACACCGCCTACGAAAAGAGGTAAGATAGCCCATGATGGAATTAGTACTCAAAACTATCATCGGACCAATTGTGGTCGGTGTCGTTCTTCGATTAGTCGATAAATGGCTAAACAAGGACAAATAGTGTCAAAAAAGACCCTAAGCTTAATGTGGAAGTTAGCTTGGGGTCTTTTCTAGCCTATGATATAGAACTAGTACTCAATTCCTTTTTATTATCCTACAGTTCACAAAATTTGTCAAAAGTTTATATTCTCGGCTTTTCAAGCTCTAACCGCTGTACAACAATATGATGACTCACTCCTTGAAAACCAAGAGCATTATTACAGCAGTTCTAGTTCTTCAATTAACAGTCACTTACATTCAAAGTGAGGTTGAAGTAGATGAAGCTACAACAGACCTATTTCTTAATCATATTCGCTAAAAAGATCCCCGCCAATTCCCCGACCAAAATCCGAAAAATATCGAAAAATTATTTTTAGAACAGTCCCAAAAAGCCTGAAATAGAGCAAAAAAACTCCACCTGATTGGGTGGAGTTAAGGGAGATTATTATGAAAAAGAAAAGTTTAGGATTTTATTAAATAAAGTTAGGAGGTCTTTATTTAATAACTATATGATACAAGACGAAGCTTAAAACTAGCTTAACTTTTCTCATATTTTACTATTTTGCAAAAAATTTCTATCACCATCACCTACCTACGAAAAAAGCCACCTGATTGGGTGACTTCATTAGGAGATTATGATGAGAAAAGTTTTAGGATTTCATTAAATAAAGTTAGGAGGTCTTTATTTAATGATTATATAATACTAGACCAGTCTTAAATTTTGCTTAAGAAAAACAAGTTTTATTATTTTTCTCGATTCATCCAAGTCATTCCTATACAATTATAGGTGGATAAGATTTCAAAGCCCATAGAACGATAGAATCCCAAGGTTCTTTCTGTCTGGTCTGTCACCAGCTGGACTTGATAGGCATCTTTGTAATCCTCTAAAGCCTCTTTCATCAAGGCACTACCAATCCCTTGGCGCTGATAGCTAGGCAAAACAATTAAATCCTGTACAAAAACTGATGAGAATCCATCTCCAACCAAGCGAATCAAGCCCACCACAGCATCGCCATCAAGCGCCACATAAATCACTAATGAATGAGATAAGGCCTGCTCCAGCATCTCTGGTTGATGGGTATAATTTGTCCAACCGACAGCCTGATAGAGATGCAAAACATCCTCTAGCTTGACAATTTCTTGCTTTTTAATAGTAATCATCTCAACACCTCTTAAAGCTCTCTCAAGCTCTTGTACTGCTGTCCATTTTTATCAAAGTTTTCAGGAGTCAGCCATGCTTCCAAACGAGATTTGACTTTGGGCCAGTCCTTATCAATCATAGACAACCAATCCGTATCCCTCGTACGCTCCTTATAAACCACTGCCTGACGGAAGGTTCCTTCATAAATAAAGCCCAAACGTTCCGCTGCTCGTCTTGATGGCAGGTTAAGAGCATCGCATTTCCACTCATAGCGACGATAGTGGAGTTCTTCAAAGACATAGCAAGCCAAGAGATACTGAGCTTCTGTCCCTATCCGTGTCCCCCTAAGTTCTGGAGAAAAAGTAACAGCTCCCACTTCTATCACTCGGTTATTCTGATCAATGCGCATGAGAGAAAAAGTTCCCAAA
This sequence comes from Streptococcus mitis, assembly GCF_000722755.1. Classification (GTDB taxonomy): domain Bacteria; phylum Bacillota; class Bacilli; order Lactobacillales; family Streptococcaceae; genus Streptococcus; species Streptococcus mitis_CM. The sequence continues at coordinate 154,399 of NZ_JPFY01000015.1, forward strand.
GCCTTACCAGTTGCCTTGTCTATGATTGCATAGTAAAAATGGTCCTTACGAGTCAACATCTGATTTAAAAGGCTGACCAGTTCCTCCATGCCTGCTACTGGCTCCTGAAAGAGGTAGGTCCACATCTCCCGAGGCGTATCAGGACCATAAACAGCTAGCAAATCCTCCGCATGCTTCTCCACTGAAAGAGCTTCTATTCGAGCATAACGCCCTTCTAAGAAATCAATAGAAGGCAATTCACCTGGAGTATAACCTTCCATTGACTCCCCAATCATCTGACCATATTCGTTTACTGGCATTTTTCTTCTCCTTGTTTCGCTTTTCAAACTTTATAGTTGCCCATAGTATATCATACTTTCATAAGAAGATTCAAAAAATCCCCCAGATTCTACTCTGAAGGATTCATTTCTTATTTCACAACAATATTAACGAGTTTAGTTGGCTTCAATAGTCCAGTGGACTATTGAAGGTGGCAGATAGGGTTAATAAATTCGTTATTTAACGACGATATTAACAAGTTTATTAGGTACCGCAATCACTTTCACAATTTCCTTACCGTCAATTTCTGCTTTGACTTTTTCATCAGCGAGAGCAATTTCTTGTAATTCTTCGCGTGATAGGTCTTTAGCGACCATGAGTTTGGCACGGACTTTACCTTTGATTTGGACAACGATTTCAATTTCGTCTTCAACCAATTTGCTTTCGTCCCATGTTGGCCAAGCCACGTAAGAGATTGACTCACCTGTTGCTGCAACTGTTTGCCAGAGCTCTTCTGCCAAGTGAGGCGCAAATGGAGCAATCAATTGGATAAAGCCTTTAGCGTAGTCTACATAGAGCTTATCTTCCTTGTTAGCCGCATTGACAAAAACCATAAGTTGGGCAATAGCTGTGTTGAATTTCAATGATTCGATTTGCTCTGTGACAGCTTTGACTGTTTCGTTGTAAACCTTGTCAAGAGCGCCATTGTTTTCCGCAAGGATTTCTTTACTTGTAATCAAACGGTAAACACGGTCAAGGAACTTACGACTTCCTTCCAGACCTTCTTCTGACCAAGCAATCGAAGCATCAAGGGGACCCATAAACATTTCATAGACACGAAGGGTATCAGCACCATATTGTTCCACCACATCGTCTGGGTTAACAACGTTCTTGAGGGACTTAGACATCTTGGCAGGCGCTTGCTCCAACTCTTCTCCTGTTTCCACATGGAAGAAAGAACCGTCACGTTTTTCAACCTTGTCAGTCGCCACAAGAGCCCCACGGTGGTCACGATAGCTTGTTCCCAAAATCATTCCTTGGTTAAAGAGTTTTTGGAATGGTTCCTTAGTCGGAACAACACCGAGGTCATAGAGGAATTTATGCCAGAAACGAGCGTAAAGCAAGTGAAGAACGGCATGCTCTGCACCACCCACGTAGATATCTACTGGCAACCATTGTTTGAGGAGGTCCTCATCAGCCAATTTCTCAGTATTGTGTGGATCGATATAGCGGAGGTAGTACCAGCTTGAACCTGCCCATTGTGGCATAGTATTAGTCTCACGACGACCTTTGACACCATCTTCACGAGTCACTTCAAGCCAGTCTGTCAAGTTAGCTAGTGGACTTTCACCAGTACCTGAAGGACGGATGTCCTTGGTTACAGGCAAGACAAGTGGCAATTCACTTTCAGGAACAGCTGTTGAAGTTCCATCTTCCCAATGAATGATAGGAATTGGCTCACCCCAGTAACGTTGACGGCTAAAGAGCCAGTCGCGGAGACGGTAGGTCACCTTCTCTTGTCCACAGCCTTTTTCTTCCAACCAAACCACAATCTTGGCAATAGCGTCTTCTTTGTTGAGTCCATCTAGGAAGTCTGAATTAACGTGAAGGCCATCTTCTGTGTAGGCAACTTCTTCAACGTTTCCACCTTCAAGTACTTCGACGATTGGAAGGTCAAATTGTTTGGCAAATTCCCAGTCACGTTGATCGTGGGCAGGAACAGCCATTACCGCACCTGTCCCATAGCTAGCAAGAACATAGTCTGCAATCCAGATTGGAATTTCCTTGCCATTGACAGGGTTGATAGCATAAGCACCAGTCCAAACCCCTGTTTTTTCTTTGGCAAGGTCTGTACGAGCCAAGTCAGACTTGAGGCTAGCTTGGTGTTTGTAGTCTGCTACTGCTTCTGCTTGCTCTGGACTTGTGATAGCGTCAACCAATTCATGCTCAGGAGCCAAAACAGTGAAAGTAGCACCGAAAAGGGTGTCCGGACGAGTAGTAAAGACTGTAAATTCCTTGTCTGTTCCTTTTACTTTGAAAGTTACATTAGCACCAGTTGACTTCCCAATCCAGTTGCGTTGCATGTCCTTGATAGACTCTGGCCAGTCAAGTTCATCTAAGTCATTAAGCAGACGCTCCGCGTAGGCTGTGATTCTGAGCATCCATTGGCGCATTGGTTTGCGGACAACTGGATAACCTCCACGCTCAGATGTTCCGTCAGGAAGAACTTCTTCGTTAGCGATGGCTGTTCCCAACTCTTCAACCCAGTTTACTGGCACTTCAGCTTCATAGGCCAAGCCTTTTTCGTAAAGCTTAGTGAAAATCCATTGCGTCCACTTGTAGTAGTTTGGATCTGTCGTGTTAACTTCACGATCCCAGTCGTAAGAAAATCCAAGCGCATTGATTTGGCGTTTGAAGTTGGCAATGTTCTCAGCTGTAAATTCTGCTGGGTCATTACCAGTATCCATAGCGTATTGCTCTGCAGGCAAACCAAAGGCATCCCAACCCATTGGGTGAAGGACATTGTGGCCTTGCGCACGTTTGTAACGGCTGAGGATATCGGTTGCGGTATAACCTTCTGGGTGTCCTACGTGCAGACCCGCTCCAGACGGATAAGGGAACATATCGAGAGCATAAAACTTAGGTTTTGATGCGTCTGTTCCTGTCTTAAATGTATGATGTTCTGCCCAGTAGCCCTGCCACTTAGGCTCAATTTCTTTATGATTGTAAAAACTCATGGTCTCTCTCCAATTTTGTGATGTTACTATTATACCATTTTTGAGGGAATTTGAAAGACGAGAAATGTTCTTTTGGTCTTGTATGCCAAGAAAGACCGAATCGCAAATCCAGCTTATGTAACAGTATAAAAAATTAGCCCCCGTTTGGAGCTAACTTCTATCAATTATTTTTCTCTAGCATCTTCTCACGTCCTAGTTCTCGGTAACTACGGTCACCAACAACCTCAACGCTAAACTGGCCGTCCTCATATTCAAGTATCGTCACGCTACCATTATCTAGACCATGCGGATGCATGCCATTAATCAGATAAACAATGGTTCCAATGGTCATTCCGTGACTGACAACGAGAGCGTTGCCCCCACCTTGTTCTTCCATTTCTTTGGCAATCGCTTCAAAACCTTCCTTGATTCGGCCACTGAGTTTTTCCCATCCTTCAGCCCAACCAGCTGTATCGACCTCTACCAAACCCTCAGCCAGTTCAGCATAAGACAATTGGTGAACGTGGTCAACATTAAAGATGCGAGGAATAATACCCATGAAAAGATCACCATCGTAGGCTCCATCAAAGCTACCAAAACACCATTCTCTGATACGCTTGTCCATGCGATAAGGGATTTTCCCTTGCAATCCAAGTTCTTCAAGGATGATTCCCATTGTCTGAATGGTGCGCCCTGAATCACTGGAATAAGCACGTTCAAACTGTAAACCAGATTCTCGCAAACCGATTCCTAATTCTTGAATCCCTCGCTCACCTTCAGCTGTTAAGGGAGTATCGCTCCAACCTTGCGCGCGACCAATCGTGTTAAACATAGTCTTGCCATGACGTACCAAATACAATCGTACTTTTACCATTTTCCGTCCTCCGTTTGCTTCTATTATATCATGGATGATAAAACAAAAGCCACCCATACAGGCGACTTTTGCAGGAGATTATTATGAAAAAGTTTAGGAGTTCTATTAAATAAAGATATTAGATGAAAATCAAATTCAAACTAAATCAGAGTTATCTGTTTCAAATAATATTAGGAGGTCTTTATTTAATGATTATAGTATACACATCCAACCTTAAATAGAACTTAAAATTTCTCTTATTTTTTTAATTTTTAAAACTATGAATTGGTGCTGGGATTTGTCCTCCACGAGAGATGAAATCAACAGACGAAGCCCCATTGACTTTCATTACTGGAGCCGTACCTAATAGGCCACCAAATTCAATCATATCGCCTTCTTTTCCTTTGGGAATGATACGTACAGCTGTTGTTTTCATGTTAATGACACCAATTGCAGCCTCATCCGCAATCATGGCGGCAATGGTTTCAGCAGGAGTATCTTCTGGGATGGCAATCATATCCAAACCAACGGAACAGATAGCCGTCATAGCTTCTAGTTTTTCTAAATTAAGAGAGCCATTTTGCACTGCAGCAATCATTCCTTCATCCTCTGAAACAGGGATAAAGGCACCAGACAAACCACCGACTTGGTTGCAGGCCATAACTCCGCCCTTCTTAACTTGGTCATTCAAGAGAGCCAAGGCAGCCGTCGTCCCATGCGTACCAACTGTTTCTAGCCCCATTTCTTCAAGGACACGTGCAACAGAATCTCCAACCGCAGGAGTTGGCGCCAAACTCAAGTCCACAATACCAAACTCCACACCTAGTCTCTCACTGGCCATTTGACCAACCAATTGACCGATACGAGTGATTTTAAAGGCAGTTTTCTTAACTGTTTCGGCTACTACATCAAAGCTCTGTCCACGAACTTTTTCCAAGGCACGTTTTACCACACCAGGACCAGAAACTCCGACATTGATGATAACATCTGCCTCCCCAACACCATGGAAGGCACCCGCCATAAATGGATTGTCCTCAACAGCATTAGCGAATACAACCAACTTGGCCGCTCCCATATCTGAAAGATTTGCCGTTTCCTTGATAATTCGTCCCATATCTGCCACAGCCGTCATATTAATACCAGACTTGGTTGAGCCGATATTGACTGACGAGCAGACCTTGTCCGTTTCAGCCAAAGCTCGAGGAATAGAATTGATGAGAATCTCATCTCCCTTTTGATACCCTTTTTGTACCAAGGCAGAGAAACCACCAATAAAGTCCACACCAATCTCTTTCGCAGCCTTATCAAGCGCTTTTGCCAAAACTACATAGTCTGTTGCATCTGTCGCTGCCCCAATCAGAGAAATAGGAGTCACCGATACACGCTTATTAACGATAGGAATTCCCAACTCAGCTGCAATTTCATCGCCAACAGCCACTAAATTAGTTGCCTTGGTCGTAATCTTTTGATAAATTTTCTCCGCAGCACGATTGATATCTGGATCAATACAGTCCAAAAGGGAAATGCCCATGGTAATAGTCCTGATATCGAAGTTTTGTTCCTCAATCATAGCAATGGTTTCAGTAACTTGTCTAATATCCATGTGCGCCTCCTAGATATTATACATAGCTTCGAAAATGGCTGCACTCTGAATATTAATTTTTACATTCAAAGTTTCCCCAAAAGCTTCAAATTCATTACGAAGACATGTAAAATCTTGCTTTTCATCACTAGAGACGACAGCCATCATTGTGAAGTATTCATCCAAGACAGTTTGAGAGATATCATCAATATTCAAACCTAATTCTGCAATTTTACCAGAAACACCTGCAACAATTCCAGATTTATCTTTACCAATAACAGTTATAATCGCTTTCATAAGCAAACTCCAATTCTTCTTTTAATAGGAAACCTGAACATTAAACAGGATTCTTTTCAAATAGTATAGCATAATTCTAACTAAAATACTCAAAAACGCCTGCTTACGAAGTTGTTCTTAAGCAAAAAACAATTTCGTAAACAAGCGTCTACTATCCCAACTTATGATGAGTGTTCCCGCTAGGACCGAAATCCTAGCGGTAGACCAGAGCTAGACTAAGAGCACAAGACTCCATCATCATAACACTCAACAAAATTGATGATTTTATACTAATTCGATGATCGCCATTGGCGCTGCATCACCACGACGTGGTTCAGTTTTAAGGATACGAGTGTATCCACCGTTACGTTCAGCATAACGAGGTGCGATTTCTGAGAACAATTTTTGAAGTGCTGTAGTAGAAGTGTACTTATCAGTTGCTTCATCATAGTTTTCAGATGCGATTTCATTACGTACGAAAGCAGCTGCTTGACGACGTGCATGCAAATCACCACGTTTACCTAGAGTAATCATTTTTTCAACAGTTTTACGGATTTCTTTAGCACGAGCTTCAGTTGTCACGATTGATTCGTTGATCAAAAGGTCAGTTGTCAAATCGCGAAGCATTGCTTTACGTTGTGAGCTAGTGCGTCCTAGTTTACGGTAAGCCATGTATTCCTCCTTTATTTATCTTTTAATCCAAGACCCAAATCAATGAGTTTGAGTTTCACTTCTTCCAAACTCTTGCGTCCAAGATTTCGTACTTTCATCATCTCTGCTTCAGATTTTTCTGTCAAATCATGCACAGTATTGATACCGGCACGTTTCAAACAGTTGTATGAACGCACAGACAAGTCCAGTTCCTCAATCGTACGATCCAAAATACGGTCGTCAGATTCAGTATCAGCTTCTTTCATCACTTCAGTTGACTTAGCAATCTCAGTAAGATTTGTAAACAAATCAAGATGTTCTGTCAAAATACGTGCTGAAAGCCCTAAAGCATCTTCTGGAATAATTGTTCCATTTGTCAAGATTTCAAGGGTTAATTTGTCAAATCCATCATTGCTACCTACACGAGCAGGTTCCACTTGATAGTTGACTTTTGTAACTGGTGTATAAATAGAATCTACAGCAAGTGTTCCAACTGGTGCATTATCTTTTTTATTTTCATCAGCAGGTACATATCCACGACCACTGTTAACAGTCATAGTCGCTTTTAGAGAAGAACCTTCACCAATTGTAAAGAGATAATGATCTGGATTTACAATTTCAATATCGCTATCTGTCAAAATGTCACCAGCTGTTACTTCAGCAGGACCTTCAACATCCAGTTCGATGATTTTTTCGTCTTCAACGTACGATTTCACTGCAATTCCTTTAATGTTCAGAATGATTTGCATCACGTCTTCACGAACACCTGGAACTGTGTCAAATTCATGTAACACACCATCAATATTGATAGATGTCACAGCTGCTCCTGGTAGAGAAGCTAGAAGTACACGACGAAGAGAGTTACCAAGAGTTGTACCGTAGCCACGTTCAAGTGGTTCGATTACAAACTTGCCATAATCTTTATTTTCATCAATTTTTGTTATATTTGGTTTTTCAAACTCGATCATTTAGTTACTCCCTCTTAAACGAAAAGCAGTGTAATGCGATGATTATACACGGCGACGTTTTGGAGGACGAGCACCATTGTGTGGCACTGGAGTCACATCACGAATTGCTGTTACTTCAAGACCAGCGGCAGCAAGCGCACGAATAGCTGACTCACGACCAGAACCTGGACCTTTTACAGTAACTTCAACTGATTTAAGACCGTGTTCTTGTGCAGATTTAGCAGCAGCTTCAGAAGCCATTTGAGCAGCGAATGGTGTAGATTTACGAGAACCTTTGAAACCAAGAGCACCAGCTGATGACCAAGCAATTGCATTACCATGCACATCAGTAATCATAACAATAGTGTTATTAAATGTAGCGTGAATATGAGCAATACCAGATTCGATATTCTTTTTCACACGACGTTTACGTGTTGGTTTAGCCAAGACTTTTACCTCCTATATTATTTTTTCTTACCAGCAATCGCAACAGCTTTACCTTTACGAGTGCGAGCGTTGTTTTTAGTATTTTGTCCACGGACAGGAAGTCCACGACGGTGACGGATACCACGGTATGAACCGATTTCCATCAAACGTTTGATGTTCAAGTTTACTTCACGACGAAGGTCACCTTCAACTTTGATTGCATCCACTTCACGACGGATAGCATCTTCTTGATCTGATGTAAGATCACGTACACGAACATCTTCTGAGATTCCAGCAGCAGCCAAAATTTTCTTAGATGTTGCAAGTCCGATACCATAAACATAAGTCAATGAGATTACTACGCGTTTGTCATTTGGAATGTCAACTCCAGCAATACGAGCCATGTTTTCTCCTTTCTATCTTATCCTTGACGTTGTTTGTGTTTTGGATTTGCTGGGCAAATTACCATAACACGACCATTACGACGAATAACTTTACAGTATTCGCAAATTGGTTTGACCGATGGTCTTACTTTCATTTCTTATCCCTCCAAGTTTTTCGATTATTTAAAGCGGTAAGTGATACGTCCACGTGTCAAGTCATATGGACTCATTTCGACAGTAACACGATCTCCCGCTAAAATACGAATATAGTTTTTACGAATTTTACCAGAAACTGTTGCTAAAATCTGATGTCCATTTTCAAGTTCAACCGTAAACATTGCATTCGGCATTGTATCAACTACTTTGCCTTCAACTTCAATCACATCGTCTTTTGCCACGCAAAAGCACCTCCATAAATTTCGATTCGATGCCTCTAGACACAGAGACAACAATTATAAGTCAGACTATCTCAGTATAACATTTGTAGCGGATTTTTGCAAGTGTGAAAAACGCTTTATTTCAAATTTGTCAATACTTTTTCGATATCTGAGAAGACATCATTGATATCTTGATTACCTTCGATGTCATGAACCAAACCTTTGGCACGGTAGTGAGCAATGATTGGTTCTCCTTGAGCAATATTCACATCCAAACGACGTTTCACTGTCTCAGGTTTATCATCTTCACGTTGGTAGTAATCTTCTTCTTTATAGTCAACTGGTGGGTTAAAGACCTTGTGGAAAGTTTCTCCAGTTACGCGGTGGATGATACGACCACTCAAACGTTCCAAGAGGCTGTCAGGATTCACTTCAATGTTGATGACACCTTCTAGTTCAATGCCAAGTTCAGCCAATGTTTTGTCCAAGGCATGAGCTTGTTCGATTGTACGTGGGTAACCATCCAACAAGAATCCTGTTTCTTTAATATCATCTTGTGAAAGACGTTCTTTTACGATTCCATTTGTAACTTCGTCAGGAACCAATTCACCCTTGTCAATGTATGACTTAGCAAGAACACCCATTTCAGTTTGATTTGCCATTGCAGCGCGGAACATATCACCTGTTGAGATATGTGCAACATGGAATTGTTCTACGATTTTTGCTGCTTGAGTTCCCTTACCTGCACCAGGTAAGCCCATAATCAAAAGATTCATGATTTGATCTCCTTATTTTATTTTTAAATAGAAGCAAAAATTCTTTTCACCCCTATTTAAAAACAAAATAGAAGAGGGGAGACCAAACTCTCACAAATGTTAGAGTTAAACCTCCACTCCCTCAGCATTTACTGATTCCGTAAATACTTTTATTCTGTTCTGTCCATGAAACCAACATACTTACGTTTCAATAGGTAACCTTCCAATTGTTTGATTCCTTCAATACCTGTAGAGATAATGATCAAAAGACTAGTTCCTCCAAAAGCAACTGCCTCTGAAAGTCCGAAAACATCTTTTGCTACGATCGGTAAAATAGAAATCACACCAAGGAAGAGAGAACCAACAGTGGCAAGACGACGAAGAAGTTTAGACATATATTCTTCTGTACCTTTACCAGGACGAACTCCGTGGATATAGGCCCCGCTCTTTTGTAGGTTTTCTGCCGCTTTTTCAGGATTAATCTGTACAAACGTATAGAAGAATGTAAACAGAATAATCAATAAAGCATACATGGCAATACCAGTTGGTGAAGTTGTTGCCAGCATTTCTTGTGCTGTTCTTACCCAAGCCCAATCATGACCTGTAGCGCTTAAAAACTGAAGAATAGCCGCAGGCGCTGCAGTAATCGAACTTGCAAAGATAACAGGGATAACTCCAGCAGGGTTTACCTTCAAAGGAAGGTAAGAGCTAGATGGAGCACCTTGTGCAACCTTAGTATATTGGATTGGAATTTTGTATTCTGCTTGTTGAACATAAGTTGTAAAATAAATGATCAGCAATACAGTAATAATCAAAATGATTACGAAAATGATAGATGAGTTGATACGGCTACTTGGGACGTTCACAAAGTAGTCCACATAGATGCCCTGAATCATCTCTGGAATTGAGGCAACAATCCCGGCAAAGATAATCATAGAAACACCATTTCCGTATCCCTTATCTGTAATTTGCTCTCCCAACCACGTCACAATCATGCTACCAGCTGTTAAGATGATACCAATCATGATAAAGACTTGTGGTGTAAGAGCTGTTTTCAACAATTGAGCTCCAGCCAAAGTATTAAAACCAGCTGTAATCCCGATAGATTGCACAAAGGCTAGAACAAGAGCAATATAACGAGTAGCTTGATTTAATTTTCTTCGACCTACTTCCCCTTGTTTACCCCACTCTACAAATTTGGGTAAAATATCCATTTGCAAGAGTTGGACAACGATAGAGGCTGTAATGTAGGGGCTAACACCAAGAGCAAAAACTGAGAAATTTTTCATGGCATTCCCTGAGACCAAGCTCAACATGTTTAAGAAGGATAATCCACTTAAAGCATTCAAGCTATTGGCATTCACACCAGGAACTGTAATGCTAGTTCCGATACGAAAGACCAAGACGATAAAAATTGTAAATAAGATTTTTGATCGAACCTGCTTGACTTTAAGAGCTTCTCTTAATAATTTAAAAAACATAGGTCACCTCTCTTAGATGACTTCTACTGAACCACCTTTAGCAGTGATAGCTTCTTCAGCTGATTTAGAGAATTTAGCTGCTTTCACAGTCAATTTCTTAGTCAACTCACCGTTACCAAGAATTTTAATACCTGATTTTTCAGCTTTAACAATTCCTGCTTCGATAAGAACAACTGGAGTAACTTCAGCACCATCTTCAAAGACGTTCAATTGGTCAAGGTTCACAATTGCGTATTCTTTAGCGTTGATGTTAGTGAATCCACGTTTTGGAAGACGACGGAACAATGGAGTTTGTCCACCTTCAAAACCAAGGCGAACTCCGCCACCGCTACGAGCTTTTTGACCTTTTTGACCACGACCAGATGTTTTACCGTTACCTGATGAAGTACCACGACCAACGCGGTTACGTACTTTACGAGAACCTTCTGCAGGTTTCAATTCATGAAGTTTCATTTTTATTTTCTCCTCTTTTGTAAAATGCTAGCGCCGATAAGGGAGAAAAGGTTGTCTCCCCCATCAACTCGCCTATACGACGTCATCATAGATGACTATATCTAGTTTTAGGGGATGGTATAGTGCACATCCCCTAAAAATTCATTAGTTTACTTCTTCAACTGTTACCAAGTGAGATACTGCTGTGATCATACCACGGATAGCAGCGTTATCTTCTTTAATAACAGAGCTGTTCAATTTGCCAAGTCCAAGTGCTACAACAGTTTTACGTTGTGATGGAATGCGTCCGATTGGAGACTTAGTCAAAGTAATTTTAATTTGAGCCATTTTATCCCCTTTCTTATGCCAAATCAGAAACTGAAATACCACGAAGGGCAGCAACTTCTTCAGCGCGTTTCAATTGTTTCAAACCTTCAACAGTTGCACGAACAATGTTGATTGGAGTGTTAGAACCAAGTGATTTAGATGTAATATCTGCCACACCTGCCAATTCCACAACGGCACGAACTGCACCACCAGCGGCAACTCCAGAACCTTCTACAGCAGGTTTCAACAATACTTTAGCTCCACCGAATTCTGAAAGAACTTCGTGTGGGATTGTTGTTCCAACCATAGGAACTTCAATCAAGTTTTTCTTAGCATCTTCTACTGCTTTACGGATTGCTTCTGGAACTTCTTGAGCTTTACCAGTACCAAATCCTACGCGACCGTTGTGGTCACCAACAACAACAAGAGCTGCGAAACGAAGACGACGTCCACCTTTAACAACTTTTGTAACACGGTTGACAGCAACTACGCGTTCTTCTAATTCAACTGCATTGTCTTTAAATGCCATTTTCTAGTGTCCTCCTATTAGAATTTCAATCCGTTTTCACGAGCTGCATCAGCCAAAGCTTTCACACGTCCGTGATATAGATATCCACCGCGGTCGAACACCACTTCTGAAATACCTTTAGCGTTTGCACGTTCTGCAACGAGTTTACCGACAGCAACGGCTTGTTCAGTTTTAGTTCCTTTTGAAACTTCTTTGTCAAGAGTTGAAGCACTTGCGAGCGTTACACCCGCTACGTCATCAATCACTTGAGCGTAGATGCCTGTATTAGAACGGAATACGTTCAAACGTGGGCGATCAGCAGTTCCAGAGAGTTTTCCGCGAACGCGACGGTGGCGTTTTTGGCGGAGTTTGTTTTTATCTGGTTTTGAAATCACAGTTTTCACCTCTTTAGTTTTAAATCGTGTGCTATGCACAAAGTTGGAAAATAAGTTGTTGGTTGAGAAGCAACCACTCAACATTATTTACCTGTTTTACCTTCTTTACGGCGAACGAATTCACCAACGTAACGGATACCTTTACCTTTATATGGTTCTGGTGAACGAAGGCTACGTACGTAAGCAGCTGTTTGACCAACTACTTCTTTTGAAATTCCGCTAACAACAATTGTTGTTGGGTTTGGAAGTTCAAAAGTAATTCCTTCTGGAGCTTCAACTTCGTCTGGATGAGATTTACCAACAGCCAAAACAAGTTTAGATCCTTGAAGTTGTGCACGGTAACCAACCCCGCGCATTTCAAGTTCTTTCTTGAATCCTTCTGATACACCAACAACCATGTTGTTCAAAAGGGCACGAGTAGTTCCGTGGATAGTTTTCATTTCTTTTGAATCGTTTGGACGGTGAAGAGTTACTTCAGTACCTTCCACACGGATTTCAATATCTTTTGAGAACTCACGAGTAAGTTCTCCTTTAGGTCCTTTTACAGTTACAACGTTGTCATTGTTAGTGAGTTCAACACCAGCAGGCAACACGATAACTTTATTACCAATACGTGACATGTTTATTTTCTCCTGTTAAATTGTCAGGCCAGAACGGCCAGTTTTCACGGGGTTCAGATACTTATTTAGTTCAAGAGCTGAACTGAACACGCTCTAACGAGCTTTGTATCTTGATTTGAGTTCGAGCTAAGAATTTGGTGAAAAAGATAAGTTTGTCTTGGAGCATCGCTCCTGCTACAAACTTCCTATTTTCACTGCATTCTTTTAACGCTCTCACATCATCAATTACCAAACGTAAGCGATAACTTCCCCACCAACATTCTTTTGGCGTGCTTCTTTATCAGTAAGCAAACCTTCAGAAGTTGAAAGGATAGCAATTCCAAGTCCGTTAAGAACTTTTGGAAGGTCTTCACGTTTTTTGTAGACACGAAGTCCTGGTTTAGAAACACGTTTCAAGTTAGTGATAACTTTTTCACCGTTTGGTCCGTATTTAAGGAATACTCGGATGATGCCTTGTTTGTCATCTTCGATGATTTCAACGTTTTTTACAAAACCTTCGCGTTTAAGGATTTCAGCAATCCCTTTTTTGATGTTTGATGCAGGTACTTCAAGTACTTCGTGTTTAGCTTGGTTAGCGTTACGAATACGAGTTAGGAAGTCTGCGATTGGGTCAGTCATAACCATTTTGTTTTTCTCCTCTTACTAGTAGTTTGCAAGTTGCACTTGCTAGTTAATACATGATACAAAGAGCGTAACAGCACGAGCAAAAATAGGCAATTTGATGCAGGAGCGATGCTCCAAAGCAAATTGGTCTTTTTTGCCAAAAGCTGTAGCTCGTGTTCAAATTGGCAAATCCAACTGAACCCGGGCTAAACTCTGTGTGAAAAAGATAAACTTTCCTAGAAACTTCAGTTTCTTCGTCAAGTTTCCTATTTTCACTTGGAGTTTTGACGCCCTTGATATCTTAAATTACCAAGATGCTTTTGTTACACCAGGGATTTGTCCTTTGTAAGCTAATTCACGGAAGCAAACACGGCAAAGTTTAAATTTGCGGTAAACTGAATGTGGACGACCACATTTTTCACAACGAGTATAAGCTTGAGTAGAGAACTTCGCTGGACGTTTGTTCTTAGCAATCATTGATTTTTTAGCCATTAGATTTACCTCCTATATTATTTTGCAAAAGGCATTCCAAGGCCTGTAAGCAATGCACGTGACTCTTCGTCAGTGTTAGCAGTTGTTACGATAACGATGTCAAGACCACGAGTTTTGTCAACGTCATCGAAGTTGATTTCTGGGAAGATCAATTGTTCTTTCACACCAAGTGTGTAGTTTCCGCGTCCGTCAAATGATTTTGTTGGAACACCATGGAAGTCACGTACACGTGGAAGTGAAACTGAAACCAATTTATCCAAGAATTCGTACATACGTTCACCACGAAGGGTAACTTTTGCACCGATCGCAACACCTTCACGAAGACGGAAGCCGGCGATTGATTTTTTAGCTTTAGTGATAAGTGGTTTTTGACCTGAGATAAGTGCCAATTCTTCAGCAGCTTTTTCAAGGCTTTTAGCGTTTGATACAGCTTCACCAACACCCATGTTCAAAACGATCTTATCTACTTTAGGAACAGCCATCACTGATGAGTAGTTGAATTGTTCTGTCAAAGCAGGAACTACTTCATTAAGATATTTTTCTTTTAAACGATTTGCCATTATACTTCTCCTTTCCTTCGTGATTAATCAAGCACTTCGCCTGATTTTTTGTTGTAGCGAACTTTTTTACCGTCTACAAATTTGTAACCAACACGACCAGCTACACCATTTTTGTCCAAAACTTGAACGTTTGATACATGGATAGCTGCTTCTTTCTCGATGATACCACCTTGAGGAAGTTCGTTAGTTGGACGTTGGTGTTTCTTAACGATGTTAACACCTTCAACGATAACTTTGTTTACTTTTGGAAGGGCAGTAAGGACAACAGCTTCTGTTCCCTTATCTTTACCAGCGATTACGCGAACTTTGTCGCCTTTTTTTACAAACATTAGGTTTCTCCTTGATTTTTCTTACGCCCATAAGGGCACCCTGGAGGTAAATCCAGGGGACTAGTTTGTTTCTAAAAATTAAAGTACTTCTGGAGCAAGTGACACGATCTTCATGAAGCCACCTTCACGCAATTCACGTGCAACTGGGCCAAAGATACGTGTTCCGCGAGGAGTTTTGTCTTCACGGATGATAACTGCTGCGTTTTCGTCAAATTTGATGTATGAACCATCAGCACGACGAGCACCTGATTTAGTACGAACGATAACTGCTTTAACAACGTCACCTTTTTTAACCGCACCACCAGGAGTAGCTTGTTTTACAGATGCCACGATAACATCACCGATGTTTGCAAATTTACGTCCTGAACCACCAAGAACTTTGATAGTCAAGATTTCGCGAGCACCGCTGTTGTCTGCGACTTTCAAACGAGTTTCTGTTTGAATCATTTCAGTTTTCTCCTTTCAGGTTTGATTAGATGATGACCGCTTCTTCAACAACTTCTACAAGACGGAAACGTTTTGTAGCTGAAAGCGGACGAGTTTCCATGATACGTACGATATCGCCTTCTTTGGCAACATTGTTTTCATCATGAGCTTTGTATTTTTTAGAGTAGTTAATACGTTTACCATAGACTGGGTGGTTACGTTTTGTTTCAACTACAACTGTGATTGTCTTGTCCATTTTGTCAGATACAACACGTCCAACAAGAACTTTACGATTATTGCGTTCCATTGAAATTTCTCCTTCCCTAGTCTATTATTTCGCTTCAGATTGAACTGTTTTGATACGAGCGATTTGTTTTTTAACTTCTTTCAAGCGAGCTGTTTGTTCCAATTGACCAGTAGCAGCTTGGAAACGAAGTTCAAACAATTCTTTTTTCAATTCGTTTTCGCGCTTCGCGAGTTCTTCTTGAGAAAGACCACGAAGTTCTTTAACAAATTCTTTTACTTCATTAAGTTTCATGCCTTCTCCTTATTCTGCTTCACGTTTTACGAATTTACATTTAACTGGCAATTTGTGGCTAGCAAGACGAAGCGCTTCGCGAGCGATCTCTTCAGATACACCAGCGATTTCGAACATCACTTTACCACGTTTAACTGGTGCTACCCAACCTTCAGGTGCCCCTTTACCAGATCCCATACGCACACCGATAGCTTTAGCAGTGTATGATTTGTGTGGGAAGATTTTAATCCAAACTTTACCACCACGTTTCATGTAACGAGTCATGGCGATACGAGCAGCTTCGATTTGGCGGTTAGTGATCCAGTGGCTAGTTGTAGCTTGAAGACCGTATTCACCGAATGCTACTTCTTTTCCACCTTTTGCTTCACCGCGCATTTTTCCACGGAATTCACGACGGTGTTTAACACGTTTAGGTACTAACATTGGTTATTTACCTCCTTTAGTGTTTTTGCGAGCTGGAAGAACTTCACCACGGTAGATCCATACTTTAACACCAAGTTTACCGTATGTAGTATCTGCTTCTTCCCAAGCGTAATCGATATCTGCACGAAGTGTGTGAAGTGGAACAGTTCCTTCAGAGTATCCTTCAGCACGGGCGATATCTGCACCGTTCAAACGACCTGATACTTGAGTTTTGATTCCTTTAGCTCCAGCACGCATTGCACGTTGGATTGCTTGTTTTTGTGCACGACGGAAAGCAACACGTTGCTCCAAT
The DNA here is from genome assembly GCF_000722755.1 of Streptococcus mitis. Classification (GTDB taxonomy): domain Bacteria; phylum Bacillota; class Bacilli; order Lactobacillales; family Streptococcaceae; genus Streptococcus; species Streptococcus mitis_CM. The sequence continues at coordinate 171,050 of NZ_JPFY01000015.1, forward strand.
TGACGAGCAATTCCTTCACCTACAAGGTGAGCATCCAAATCAGGTTGTTTGATTTCGATGATGTTGATGTGTACTTGTTTTCCAGTCAATTTGTTAAGTTTCGCACGGAGTGCATCAACGTTAGCACCACCTTTACCGATAACCATACCTGGTTTAGCAGTGTGAAGTGAAACGTTAACTTTGTTTACTGCGCGTTCGATTTCGATAGTTGAAACTGCTGCGTCAGCAAGTTCTTTTTGAACGAATTTACGGATTGCAAGATCTTCATGAAGGTAATCCGCGTATTCTTTTTCAGCATACCATTTGGCATCCCAATCACGGATGATGCCGACACGCATACCAATTGGATGTACTTTTTGACCCACGATTTTACCTCCTTATTTTTCTGCAACAGCTACAGTGATGTGAGCTGTACGTTTGTTGATTGGTGAAGCTGAACCTTTCGCACGTGGACGGAAACGTTTCATAGTTGGTCCTTCGTTTGCGAATGCTTCAGATACTACCAAGTTAGCTTTATCCAAACCAAAGTTGTTTTCAGCGTTAGCTACAGCTGAGTTCAAAACTTTCAAGATGATTTCAGCAGCTTTGTTTGGAGTGAATGTCAAGATTGCGATTGCATCGGCTACGCTTTTACCACGGATGTTATCAAGAACAAGACGTGATTTACGAGGTGAAACACGTACTGTACGAGCCATTGCTTTAGCTGAAGTAATTTCTGCCATTTATGTTCTCCTTATTTTCTACGTGTTTTCTTGTCGTCTGCAGCGTGACCTTTGTAAGTACGAGTTGGTGCAAATTCACCAAGTTTGTGACCTACCATGTCTTCTTGGATGTAAACAGGTACGTGTTTACGTCCGTCATAAACTGCAATAGTGTAACCAATGAAACTTGGGAAGATCGTCGAACGACGTGACCAAGTTTTAATAACTTTTTTCTTTTCGTCGTTAGCTTGAGCTTCAACTTTTTTCATCAAATGCTCATCGACGAAAGGTCCTTTTTTAAGACTGCGTCCCATTTTTATATTTTCTCCTTTAAATGTTGTACCACAGCGGCTTGCGCTCCTATGGAGCGCTACCGAGCTGGCGGATTTACTAGTTGCTTAAGCGACTAGTTTAATATTATTTCTCGTTGCGACGACGAACGATAAGTTTGTCAGATTTCGCTTTCTTGTTACGAGTTTTAAGACCAAGAGCAGGTTTGCCCCATGGAGTAGATGGTGCTTTACGACCAACTGGTGCTTTACCTTCACCACCACCGTGTGGGTGATCGTTAGGGTTCATTACAGAACCACGAACTGTTGGGCGGATACCTTTCCAACGGCTACGTCCTGCTTTACCAAGGTTTACAAGTCCGTGTTGTTCGTTTCCGACAACACCAACTGTAGCACGGCAAGTTCCAAGAATCATACGAACTTCACCTGATTGAAGACGAACAAGAACGTATTTACCTTCAGAACCCAATACTTGAGCAGATGCACCAGCAGCACGTACCAATTCACCACCACGACCAGGTTTCAACTCGATGTTGTGGATCAAAGTACCAACTGGGATGTTAGCAAGTGGAAGAGCGTTTCCGACTTTGATATCTGCTTCTGGACCTGAAACGATACGTTGACCTACTTCAAGACCTTTTGGAGCGATGATGTATGCTTTCACACCGTCAGTGTAGTGTACAAGAGCGATGTTTGCAGAACGGTTTGGATCGTACTCGATTGTTTTAACAACTGCTTCAACGTTGTCTTTGTTACGTTTGAAGTCAACCAAACGGTAGAAACGTTTGTGTCCACCACCTTGGTGACGAACTGTGATACGACCGTTGTTGTTACGACCAGCCTTGCTCTTCAATGCAACAAGCAATGATTTTTCAGGAGTGCTTGTTGTGATTTCAGCGAAATCCAAAGAAGTCATATTACGGCGACCGTTTGTTGTTGGTTTATAAACACGAATTCCCACGATATTTCCTCCTTAGATTATTCAGCTTCAGCAGCAAACAACTCGATTGCTTTAGAATCAGCTGTAAGTGTGATGATAGCTTTTTTAGTTTTGTTAGTAAAACCAGTGTAACGTCCAACACGTTTAGCTTTTGGTTTTACGTTGATTGTGTTAACATTAGCAACTTTAACACCTTCGAAAGCAGCTTCAACAGCTTGCTTGATCAAAAGTTTGTGTGCACGAGTGTCAACTTCAAATACATATTTTCCTGCTTCAAGTTGAGCCATTGAGCTTTCAGTGATGACAGGTTTTTTGATAACATCATACAAATTCATTATGCAAGAACCTCCTCGATTTTAGAGATAGCTGCTTGAGTAACAAGAAGTTTGTCACTATTTGCGATGTCAAGAACACTTGCAGTTGTAGCAGTCGCAACTTTCACGTTTGGAAGGTTACGAGCTGAGAGAGCTGCGAATTCGTTTCCTTCTTCAAGAATAACAAGGACTTTAGAATCGATGCTCAAAGCTGCAAGAACTTTTGCAAATTCAGCAGTTTTTGGAGCTGTAAATTCAAGAGAATCAACGGCTACAAATTTATTTTCAGCAACTTTTTCTGAGTAAACAGATTTAAGTGCAAGGCGACGAACTTTTTGAGGAAGTTTGTACGCATAGCTACGTGGAGTTGGTCCGAAGACGATTCCACCACCACGCCATTGTGGAGAGCGGATAGAACCTTGACGAGCACGTCCAGTTCCTTTTTGACGCCATGGTTTGCGTCCGCCACCTGAAACAGCTGAGCGGTTTTTAACTGCGTGAGTTCCTTGACGAAGGCTAGCACGTTGGCTGATGATCACATCAAACACAACAGATTGGTTTGGTTCGATACCAAAGATTGCATCGTTAAGAACAACTTCGCCCGCTTGTTTACCAGTTTGGTCGAATAATGTTACATTTGCCATTTTGACTGTATTCCCCTTTCCTTATTATTTACCAGCTTTAACTGCTGACTTGATAGTGATAAGAGATTTCTTAGCACCTGGTACGTTACCTTTGATAAGGATAACGTTCTTTTCTGGAACAACTTGTACAACTTCAAGGTTTTGAATTGTTACGCGGTCACCACCCATACGTCCTGCAAGGTTTTTACCTTTGAATACACGGTTAGGTGCAACAGGTCCCATTGAACCTGGACGACGGTGGTAACGAGAACCGTGAGCCATTGGTCCACGTGATTGTCCGTGGCGCTTGATAACACCTTGGAAACCTTTACCTTTAGAAGTACCAGTTACGTCAACAACGTCTCCAGCTGCGAATGTTTCAACTGTAATTTCAGCACCAACTTCTAAGCCTTCAACGTTTTTGAATTCACGAATGAAGCGCTTAGGAGCCGTGTTAGCTTTTGCTACATGTCCTTTAGCAGGTTTGTTGCTCAATACTTCGCGTTTGTCATCGAAACCAACTTGGATAGCGTTGTATCCGTCTGTTTCAACAGTTTTAACTTGAAGAACAACGTTTGGAGTTGCTTCAATAACTGTTACAGGGATCAATTCGCCAGCTTCAGTGAAGATTTGAGTCATTCCCACTTTTTTCCCTAAGATTCCTTTTGTCATGAGAAAATAGTTCCTTTTCTATATTTTTTATTCAAAAAGTTTTTAACGAGCGTTTTTTATGCTCAAGGTATCAAGCTTTAGATTAAAGTTTGATTTCTACGTTTACACCACTTGGAAGATCCAATTTCATCAACGCATCAACTGTTTTTTGAGTTGGGTTAACGATATCAATCAAACGTTTGTGTGTACGCATTTCAAATTGTTCGCGAGAGTCTTTGTATTTGTGAGTCGCACGAATGATTGTGTAGAGGCTACGTTCAGTTGGAAGTGGGATTGGACCCGCAACTTGTGCACCTGTACGAGTAGCTGATTCTACGATTTTTGCAGCCGCTGTGTCAAGCGTACGGTGTTCGTAAGCTTTCAAACGGATACGGATTTTTTTGTTTGCCATCTTTTTCTCCTTTTCGTCTATTTAAGATAATAGGCTAGCTCCACAAGAAAACCGACGCGGTGTTGCGTGGCAATGCAACCGAGCGTGTCGCAACCTCTTGCATCAAAGCTAAAGCTGTAATTTACAGCACCATAATAGAATAACACAAAGCCCCTGCGATTGCAAGGGATTTGTTGCTGTTTTTTAAAATTTTTAACATGAAAATGTTTTCTTTTTTGGCGGGTCATTTATTTAAGTATTTTATGGAAGAAAGTTACTCTCTCTTCACCTGTTCATAACTTTCTTGTCCGTCATTGAGTCTGTCCCAAATCACTACTTGCCCACTTTCGAGCGATTTTTGCACATCGATAATTCGTTGATTGGAAGAACCTCGAAACTGGAGCATGAGATTTCTCTTAGTTCGGTCATACCGTCCATCGACAAGGATGTCAATTAGTGATAAGAGTTCCAGTTTATCTGGAGTTTCCAACATCATTTCTTCCCAAGTGTAGCCCGTCCAGGACCAGATGTCTTTTTCTGGCAATTCCTTTCGGATGCGTTTAACGAGAGGTAAGAGAATGCCCGTATTGAGGAAAGGCTCCCCTCCCAGCAAGGTCAATCCTTGAACATAAGGTTGAGCGAGATCTTCCATGATCTGTTTTTCTAATTCTGCTGTATAAGGAATTCCGGCATTGAAGGACCAGGTCGCTACATTATAACACCCCTCGCAGTGGAACATACAGCCTGCGACATAGAGAGAGTTACGCACGCCTTCTCCATCCACAAAGTTAAAAGCCTTATAGTCAATGATACGCCCCTGACTGAGTTCTTCACTTTTCCACTCGCCTGGTTTTGGTGTATTCCATGTCATGCTGTCTACTCCAAGTCTATCCAATAGCGCTCCGTTCCGTTTCGAACATCCTCCAACTCCCCACCATTAGCTAAGATAACAGCTCGGCTTGCTGGATTTTCTGTGCTACAAGTCACTAAAGCTCGTTTAATATTCTTTTCCTTAGCAACTTGCAAGCCCTGACGGAGAATCTCTTTAGCATAACCTTTGCCTCTTTCTGATGGACGAATGGAGTAGCCAATGTGGCCAGCATAATTCAATAACCCCTCATTCAGTCTCAATCGCAGATTCAAAAATCCTAGAGCACGACCTACATCATCAAATGATACAAATTGAATAGAAGGAACACGATTTTCAGGCAAGTTTATCCCCATCTCTTTTTGCATATTTATTTCCAACCATTCTTCATACACAAAGTTCTCTGTATCCCAGAAACCACCGTCGTGAGGCGACTGATATTTTTCAAACTCTGCCATCATCTCTAAAACTGTTACTTTATCTGCTAATATTGGTCTTCGTAGTTCCATTCTTACCTCCCACTAAGAGAAAAGCGAGAGTTGACTCTCACTTTTATTTTTTCTTGTTCTTGTTTAAAAATTGTTCTCTGAGGTTGAGCAAACGTTCTTTCTTACCAGCTCCACCTTTAGAGTGTTTCTCGTGATAACGGGTCACTTGTGCGCGCCCCTTATCGTCTAATTGATATTTTCCCATTTCATTTCTTTCTAATTTGTTACTTGATGGCCAGCTACTTTAATCGTTGAACCATTCATATGTTTGACACGCGCAGCGATTTCCTTGTGACGGCCGTTGACCATCGGTCTGGCTTGAGGATTGCCAAGATAGCCACAAGTCCGTTTAACAACGTCTACTGTTTTAGGGTCGCTATTGCCACAGTTAGGACAAGCAAAGCCCCTCTCAGTTGGTTCAAAATCCCCTTCAAAGTCACACTTGTAGCAACGGTCTATTGGAGTATTGGTCCCAAGATAGCCCACACGGTCATAGGCATAATCCCAAACAGCTTCCAGAGCCTTAGGATTTTGCTGAAGGACTGGATACTCACAATAATGGATGAAACCACCTGACGCACCTGCTTCTGGATAGACTTTCTCAAAGTCTAATTTTTCAAATGGTGTTGGATTTTTACGAACATCGTAGTGGAAAGAGTTAGTGTAGTATTCCTTGTCTGTAATATCAGGAATAGAACCAAACTTCTCTGTATCTAGTCGGCAGAAACGGTCTGTCAAACTTTCAGATGGTGTTGAGTAGATAGAGAAATGGTAGCCATATTGGTCAGACCACTCTTCTACACGGCGTTTCATATCGCGAATGATATCCAGCGTAAATTCCTTAGCTTCTAGATTGTGTTCCCAGCTATTTCCAAAGAAAACTGTCGCTACTTCGTACAAACCGATGTAACCCAGCGAAACTGTCGCACGACGATTCTTAAAGAGCTGGTCAACATTTTCTTCTTTACCTAGACGATGGCCAAAAGCACCGTATTGATAAAGGATAGGAGCATTGGCTGGTGTCGCTTCCTTGGTCCGTTCGACACGATAAACCAGAGCATCTTCCGCAATGTTCATTCGCTCGTTGAAGATTTCCCAGAACTTATTCATATCACCTTCAGACTCAAGAGCGATACGAGGTAGGTTAACCGTCACAACACCCAGATTCATGCGACCTGAATTAACCTCGACACCATTTTCATCCTTCCATCCTTGAAGGAACGAACGGCAACCCATAGGAACCTTGAAAGAACCAGTCAATTCGATAATCTTATCGTAAGACAAGACGTCTGGATACATCCGTTTAGTTGCACATTCTAGAGCCAACTGCTTAATGTCATAGTTGGGAGTCCCTTCTTCCAAGTTAAGGCCTCTTTTAAGCGTAAAGATGAGCTTAGGGAAGATGGCTGTACGATGCTCCGAACCAAGCCCCTTGATTCGGATGGTCAAGATAGTTTTTTGAATTTCCCGCTCAAAACGATTGGTTCCTAGACCAAAACCTAACGAAGTAAAAGGTGTTTGTCCATTTGAAGTGAAGAGGGTGTTGATTTCATACTCAAGAGATTGCATGGCATCGTAGATATCTTTCTGAGTTTTCTTCCATGCATAATCTTCTCGTTTATCAGGTAAAACCCACTCTTCCGCATCCTTAAGGTGTTTTTGATAATTCTTCTCTGCATAAGGAGCCAAGACTTCATCGATACGGTCAGCTGAACAACCACCGTACTGGCTAGAAGCCACGTTGGCGATGATTTGGGAAATCTGAGCTGTAGCAGTCTGGATAGACTTAGGACTTTCTACCTCTGCATTTCCAATCTTAAAACCATTTTCCAGCATCCCCTTGAAATCAATCAAACAGCAGTTGGTCATAGGTGTATAAGGACTGTAGTCCAAATCGTGATAGTGGATATCCCCTTTTTGGTGGGCATTGGCTACGTGCTTAGGAAGCATTTGCAGTCCGATTGATTTTCCAACGATGCCCGCTGTCAAATCACGCTGGGTATTAAAGACATCGCTGTCTTTATTTGCATTTTCATTAACAACTGCCTGGTCTTTGTTGAGAAGCTTATGTATACTAAAGTTGATATCCGTCGCTTTTGAGCGCTCAAAATCCCTTTGTGTCCGATAAGTAATATACTCCTCAGCCAGCGCATATTCTTTGGCTTCAAGCAATTCATGTTCTACGATATTTTGAATTTCGTAAATCTTAACCCCCTTTGGAAAGCGACTATGAATTTCTGTGACAATTCGCTCGGTCAGAGCATTGAGGCGTTTTTCGACCAAGGGTGTCACATCCATAACCTTGTCAGCCGCCTTGTGGAGAGCCTTGTCAATCTTGTCCACATCAAATACAACACGTCTCCCATCTCGTTTTTCAACGAAGAGAGTTGGCAAAATTGTAATTTTTTCTTCTAGTGCAATCATATGCATGCTCTTTTCTAAAATGTTCTTTCTAAAAAGTATTATACCACTCTAAAAAGAAAAATCAATATCTTGTGGTAAAAATCCTAAAAATTTTAAAAATACACAAGATATTGATTCGGTTATTTAATTTTATAGACTTTAAACTCTGAGTAATCAGTCTTTACTTGTTGGTAATTTTCTTTCAAGAGTGTCTCCGCCTCAGACCAGAGAGCCACCTTGTCGTTTACCACAATCACCTTAGGTTGGTTTTCTTTCAAGTCATTGATTAAACTAGTTTTATTCTCTTCTGTACTCGTGTAAAGAAGAGGTGATGGGAACATGGATCCAGCCAAACGCTGGCTTTCTTTATACATTTGAACATGTGAATCCCAAATATAGATTTGGTCACCATCACTCGTCTCTTGTTTGACTCTATCTACCACTTGATGTTGTTCTCTATAAGAAGCTGGATGCAAGACAAAACGAGCTACAAAAGGAATTGCAATCAGATAAACCACCACTAGGATAGGTAGGTAGAGATTTCCCTTCATGAATTTTTTCCATAAAGTTGGAACCTCCTCTCTTCTCCGACGACGATCTCCTCTAGCTGAGTGTTTCCCACGAATACTGGTCATCAAAAGAAGGAGTAAAGACGGAAGGATTAGAATCAAACGCGAACCGTGAAGAGGTTCTTGAGAAAAAAGCAACAAGGCTAATACAAATAAGAAAGTGAAACTAGCAGGCACTGAAATAACATATAATCTTGATGCCTTTGATTGGAACAATCCTAGAAAAACAAGGAAGAGAGCTCCTAAACCAAAGGTCAACAAACCATAGAATACAACATTATCCATTAGTTGAGGATTGGTAAAGACCTGAAGGGAATCAATCGGATACAAAAGACTTCCTATAGCTTCTCCAAAACCACCTGAAGTAAGCACATAGTAGCCTACTGGGTAAAAGATGAGAGAAAAACCAAGTGCCGCTGCAAAAAACTGATAAACTCCATGGACAAAACGACCATGCCCAACATTAAAGACAAATAAACCAATCGTTACTACTACAGCAAAGAGAAGACTTGTAAGAGGCTCTATGAAAAATGATAGGCCCAAAAAGATCCCCAGACGTAGAAATCCCTTGTCATGATTAGGATTTGATAGATAAGCTGCTATAAATGAAAATCCTGCAAACAGGAATGGCAGAGCTAAGATAGTAGCATAACCTCCTCCAAAACCAAGACCAGACACCAAGATATAAAATATGGTTAGGAGTTGTTTGGCTTGTTCCCTTTGTCCCGTCAGATAGTCGGTTGAAGAAAAGAGGAAATAACCTCCTCCTAAGAGGGCTAGCCATTCTACCAAGGCAAAAAGGATGCCTCCTTGGGTAATATAAAGTAGTAAGTAATAAAGAAGACCTTGACTTGCATAATAGCTACTGTAAAGCTGTCCTCCCTGATGTAAAGCCCACCCTATATACAAATCCTGCGCCTGAGAGGGATCTACCATATCTAAAAGTAAAGGTATCACCACAGAAAAAACCGTTGCAATCGTACTTCCAATGATGAGTCTGAAAAACGGGAAAGCTACCTGTTCTTCTTTTTCTACATGAGATTCAAGGTTCCTATCCAGTCTATTTTCAATTTCATTACTCTGTATCGTTTCGGATACTTCTTCGATTCTGCCATATACAGCCATATCGTTTCTCCTATTCAATTTATCTGTCTTAGTATATCAAAAAGACCTAAAATTGTCAGCTTGCGATGGCTGTTTGAGCGATTTTTTGCATAGTTTCACAAAGGTTTCAATTTCCCGAAATCGGTGTAAATGCGTCTGTTTAAATGACATGATATAATCCAATTCTTTCTGAGTCAGCATCGTTCCTCCTATATCTTCTTATTCGTAAAAGGCAAGAAAAATAGGACTGGGTTGTATCCTAAGTCCTAGATTTCTTATAAGATAGGGGCGAATAACTGGGCAATTTCCTTAATCAATTTCTGATACCAGCTATTTTTTATCGTATGAGGGAAAATTTCTTGAGATACTGAAAAAATCTCCTGAAAATCTTTTTGAATCTCTGTGATTGATGCCGTTTTATATAGCAAAACTGCATCTTCATAGTGATGAAGTAAACTTCTATAATCTAAATTAATCGTTCCAACTACAGCAAAGTCCTTATCCACTAAGATTTGTTTACTATGGATGAAGCCTGGACTATACTCAAAAATCCTTACTCCTGCTGACAACAAATCCGGATAGGCCCCTCTTGTAATGAGTTGGATTAATTTTTTATCTGGAATGAAAGGAGTCACGATGCGAACATCAACACCCCTCATGGCCGCGTTTTTAATACTCTCAGTTAAATCATAGTCAATAATCAAATAGGGTGTTGTGATATAGACTGAGTCAGTAGCCTGATTAATCAAACTTTGATAGACTTTTTTCCCTACCTGAGTACGGAAGATGGGCTTGGGACCACTACCATAGGGAATACAGAGCCCTTGGCTAGAACGAGGCTGGTTTTCCAAGTGATACTGGTCAAAATCACTGATTTCCCCACGATTGATGTACCAAGTCATCAAAAAGAGACGGGTTAGAGCCTTGACACCAGGGCCATCTATGCGAATCCCACTATCCTTCCAATAACCAAAGCGTTCTACATGGTTGATGTACTCATCAGCTAAGTTAATACCTCCTGTATAGGCTACCTGACCATCTATAACAAGGATTTTACGATGGTCTCGATTATTATAAGCCACCGTCAAACGAGGAATCACCTTGTTAAACTTATGGGCTTCAATTCCTCGACTACGAAGCTGAACAGTATAGTCTCCAGGTAAAGTCGCCATACAACCGATATCATCATAGAGCATCTTGATCTCTACACCCTGAGCTGCCTTTTGCTCTAGTATATCTAGTATGCTATTCCACATCAGACCTTCTTCGACAATATAGTACTCTAGAAAGATAAATTTCTCAGCTTTCTTGAGGTCTTCCAACATATGTTCCCACATGCTTTCACCCGAAGAAAAGAATTGTGAATCTGTTCGATCATAGACATCGGCATTGCTATCCATACTTAGCAAAGATTTGATAACTCCGTAAGCCGCCTTATCATCTTCCTTCAATTTCTGGCGGAGAGCTTTACTGTTATCCTCCCGAAAATGCATGGAACCAAGTTTGTCCAACTGCTTGATTTCTTTTTTGGACAATCGCCTTTCACCAAACATCAGATAGAGCAAGGGCCCGATGACAGGAACAAAAGTTACCACTAACCACATTACTTTACTTTCAGGCGCCATTGAACGATTGACAATTGCGACAATAGTCGCCATACTCATAAAAATTAAGACAATTACCCATAGAATAGGGGCCATGCGCCCTAAATAGAGAAAGAGACCAAAAACAAGACACAGTTCAAGTAGCATAATCGAAAGACTAAAGCCATACTTGGACATCAATAATTGAAATTTTCTATATTTCATACATCCCCTTTCTTTTAACCTTCCCCCTAACCACCTAATTAATAGATGTTTCCACTAGTATACATCAGTTCATAGCTAGATGGCAACAATTTACTCTTGCTAAAGTTTCAACCATTATGATCTCATATGCGTATTACAGTTTGAGAGCCAACATATTGACCGTCATACCGGCTGCAGTTCCCATAAGATAGATGACATCTCCCTCCTTAACAAGCCCTTGTTCTAATGAATAAGCCAAGCCAAACGGTACAGATACTGACACCATATTTCCATAATCAGTGACAAGATTGAGATATTGTTCCTCCGCAACACCTAGTTTTTCCATAACTAAAGGAAGGGCACGACTTGCTTGATGGGGAATAATATAGTCCACATCTGACAATGCTAGCTGCGTTTTTTCTTGAAACTCTTCAAACATGACTGGAATTTTACGAGCAGATAAGAGGAGAATTTTCTTACCTTTCATATCAAACATATAGTTGGTCTTAGTCGCTTCAGAGTACTCTTTTGGTTGAAAAGAAGTCAGACCTCCACGAATCTCCGTATCGTGTGCTCCTTCTGACCAAGTACGTTGGAGACTAGCAATGACCCCTTTTTCCTGATGGCTTTTTTGGAAAATAAAGGCTGCCGCCCCATCACTAAAGAGTTCAAAACTTTCTTTTTGCTTAGGATTGAGCCCTAAACTACCAACCTCACTAGACACAATTAAGACACGATTGTATTCGCCTGCCTCGATCAAGTGGGACATAGTCGATAGAGCAGAAATAAAGCTAGTACAGGTCGTATTGATATCCATAGCTGGGATTGAGAGTCCTTTTGCCACGCGCTCATGAATCAAGGCAGCCGTACAAGGAATAGGCTGAACACCAACTGCACTAGCTGATACAAGGCAATCGATATCTTTAATATCTAAGTTTGCATATTCGAGTGCTCTCTGAATTGCTACCTCTGCTAAATCTAACTGCGTTTCTTCATTTTCAACTACACGATAACGCGTCTGGTCTTTGAATTGGACGGTATGCTTTGGAAGGCAAACACCATATCCTGCAATTTCTATATGTCTTTTTACTTCTGTCATTGTCTTTTATCCTTTCATAAACGTTGGATTCGTTTGAGTTTATGGCTAGTATCCCAGTGATAATCTGAAAATTGAATTTCGGGAACTATAAACTGCTTTTGCTGGGCCAGGAGTTGAAACTGTACTAAAATAGCTGTCTCCATGCTCTCATCTCGTTGGTTTAGACAAACTTCCACTAACTTCTCAGAATATTGTTTGACTTGGTAATCTCCTATATTCTCCACAAAGAGGATGCAACGTCTGATAAAGTCTGGATAGATGGTCACCTGTCCCCCATCCAGTCCATCGAAATAGAAGATGTCGTCAGAGCGTCCTTCGACCTTGTCAATTCGTGTATAGCAGGAGCCACACGGACAAGGCTTTGGATTCTCAACCAAGATATCATTGAGCTGGTAGCGATAAACAGGCTGACTACTTCGTTTAAAGTCCGTAATCACTGGATAAAAACGGCGGTCATCCAGATACTGCTTTTCCACAAAGATAATGTCTTCGTTGAGATGTAGATTGCCAGCTGTGCAAGTGCAAGCTAGGAAACCTTCGGTTGCCTGATAAACTTGGTCAATAATGGATAGAGAAAAGGCTTCTGCGATGAGTTCCCTATCATTATCTTCCAAGATTTCTGCCACCGAAACGATTTTTTGTGGGTGGATAGCTAACTCTCCAGCCTTGAGACGCTTGCTCAATTCAATCAACATAGAGGCTGGTGCCACAACAATCGTCGGCTGGTAGGTATTCAGCCGCTCAATATGGACATCTGTAGGTTTAAAAATATCAAAATACTCCAAACGAATAAGTGCCGTATTGATGGTCTGATAGAGTTCATTATCAGCTCTCAGGAAAAAGGCGATTCGGTGTCCAAAAAGCTGGCCCTTGGGTAACATCTTAGCTAAGATAGCTGCTGCCCACATACTTCGCTCTTTCTCCGTTGTGATAAAAAGCCCCCGATGTCCAGATGTCCCTGAAGACAGTCCGACTGCCACATCGCCTTTGAGTTCAGTGAAATCACGAGTCTTTTCACTTTCAATAGCCAAGGCCAAGGCTTCATCCCGATCTACTCCTTGGGTGTTGAGCTCGTTGAAATGCTCCATCATAAAAGCCTTGTCCATATGGTCAAAGTCGCTAGGAACCCCATTTTTAAAGTAGGGCGACTCTCGCTTTAAAAAGTTCATATAATTAGCTAATTGCTTTTTCTGATAGTTCTCTACAGCTTCTCGAGATTTGAAGTTGTGAAGCCAGCGAGTTTGGACAAAGGTTTTAAGAAAGGTTCCTTTTTTCATATATGATACGTTCTATCCTTTCTACAGGGTCATGGCTAACAACTACTTCAATACCATCTCTCAAGACTTCCTCCAAAAACTCTGTCCCCTTGATATAGTCTGCCTTATTGTCCTGAACCAAGGAAGGAATCAGGAGCATCTGCTTGGTGTAAGGCAAAAGGTCAATTCCCCAACAGAGATCTGCTGCGATGAGGAGATTAAAGTCTGGAAGGTACAGACAAGCTTGCCCCCTTGCATGCCCATCAACAGAAGCTACTAGGATACTTCCATCTCCAAAAAGATCACTAGTCGGACGATAGGGAAAGGTTGAATCTTGCTGGTCAGCTCTGATAATGGTTAGATTTTTTTCAAATGAAGCTGGCAAAAATTCCTTGAAAATCAAGTCTTTCAGTGTCGGTTTCTTGTAAACATCATACACTTCCTGAGTCAAGATAAAAGTTGCATGAGGGAAGAAGCTAGCCCCTCCCAAATGATCTGGATGCAGGTGAGATAGGATGATATAATTAATTTCTTCTGGTTTAATTCCCTTAGCTTTCAGCAAATATGAAATCTGGTCCTTCTCCGTCATTTGAACAGGTGTTCCCAAACGATAGAAACCATAACGAATCTGAGTCTTAATATCGTAATGGTAGCCCGTATCATAGAGGAGGTATCCCTTCTCCCTATGTTTGATAAGAAAAACCCCGGCTGGAAAGGTCATCTTTTTATTCTTGATTCCCTTAAATAGCAAACCTGTATAACTCGTGCAATATCCTGCTGGGAAATAATCAATGCTTTCTATAATCTTTGACATATTGTTCAATCCCTTCCGAAATACTGATTTGAGGGCGATAGCCCAAGTCTCGCTCCGCCTTGCTGATGTCCAGCGTCTGGCTATACCTCAGCAAGTAATAGGTATAGCGTGTTAGAGCCGGCTCACCTTTAAGTTTCAAGATATTATACAGAAACTCTAAACTACTTGCAATAACTGAAAGAAGAGGAGCCGGCACTTTTCTGTATGTTATCGGATAGCCAAGCCCTCTCAAGGTTTCTTCTATCAGATCCTTAAAGGCTCTTGGTTCCCCGTTGGTAATATTATAGACTTCGCCACTAGCTTGAGGAGCCTCTAGAGCCAAGCGAATGGCCAGAGCGACATTTTCCACACAGGTCATGTCCATCAGCTGACGGCCATCCCCTATCAATGGAATACCAATCTTCTGACTGAGTTCAAGAACCCGAGGTAAAATACTGGTATCCCCAATCCCAAAAAGCCCACGAGGTCGTAAAATAATACTCGGAACATCGGGATAATCCTTAAACAGCTTCTCCGAAGCTAGTTTACTACGAATATAGTTGTTCAGATTATTTTCCTGAGGCGCATCGCTTTCTTTGATAGCTATCTGGTCTCGAGGCGCAGCATATATGCTAGGCGAGGACACATAAACCAAACGCTGAATACCATCCTCTCGACAAGCATCCAGAACATACTTGGTCCCTAAGACATTTGTCTGGTAGAAATCTTCCCAAGGTCCCCAGACGGTAGAAAGAGCTCCAGCATGCACAACCATGTCCATACCCTGACAAGCCTGAGTCAGATCCTCTTGCTTGGTAAAATCTCCCTGGATAAATGCCACAGAGGAGTTCTCTAAAGACTGACCAATCTTGCGATTACGTCCAAAAGCTCGTACCTGGTAGCCATGCTGACTGAGCTCTTCAACAACATACTTACCTAGAAAACCCGTAGCACCTGTTACCAATACTTTCTTCATATTTTATTTCTCCTTATCCCCCCAAGAGTCGATATATTTCATTCTTGAGGATTTCTGTTGGCTGGTAGTCTTGAGCTACACGACTGAGTTTGTTCAAGTCTGACCAGCCATCTCTAGCCAATAGCTCATCAAAAGCGCGTCCAATCGCTTCCGTGTCCTCTCGTTTAGCAGTCAGGGCAATCCCTGCCTCTAGACCGCGAACCGCATAGTCATACTGATCATAGTCATGAGGGAGAATTAAGGCAGGCTTGCCATAGATAATACATTGGTAAAAAATACCCGCACCTCCGTGATGAATCACATAGTCCATCTGGGGAATGTATTCCTTATAGGGAAGATAGGATACTACAGAAACATTGTCCATGAGCTCCTCACATTGGAAGTCTTGTCCACCAAACCCCAGAGTGACAAAAAAGTAACAGTCAGGATGGGCTTTTGCCAATTGTTGGGTCTGGTAGAGGAGGTTATCTTTAGCCCACGCTAGCTGAGTTCCACAGGATACGAGGACTTTTTTATAACTTGCATAGGGAGACAAATCGAGAGGATAATTCTCTGCTCTCTCGATTGAAGAGCCAAAAGGCCCCACCCAAAGGTAGTGCTCTGGAAAACCACTTTTCAGCTCCAACTCTTTCATCCCAATTCCCAAGATGGAATAGGGTGAATAAATGGTTTCCTGATTTTTTTGATTGTAGAGCTTAAAATCGTAACGTTTCAAGCGTTCTCTCAATAAAAAGGTTACGATTCGTTTTCCTAAACGAGTCCCTTTTCTTCCTAGCCATTGCTGGGCAGACTGAAAAGGATTCTTTGGACTGCCCATTCCTCCAAAGAAACAAGGCGGTCCATCTGTCGTTTCAATGGCAAACTGTGTCGCCATGGTTGTTATCCAAGGAATTCCCAACTGTTCCGCCACTAGTCCTCCAGAGAGGGTTATAAAATCCGCAATAACAATATCTGGTCGATTTTTCTCCCATTCTTGTATTAGTTGGTCTGACACTACATTGATCAAATCCAGACTAGCTGACAACTGCCGATAAGCAGAAATAAGATTCAGCTGCCCTTCATTGTTGGCTACACGCTCAAACTCATCTACAAAATTTTCTAAAATAGGAAGTACCTGGAATCCCATCTCCTCTGCGACAGCTTTTCGTTGCGGTCCTGTGAATAATCGAATATCATACAAAGGATCCTTCAACAAAGGTGCGAGTAAATTCAGGGCTGGGAAGAGATGTCCACTTAAAGGGAGTACTACCACGTCGATTTTGATTCTCTTCATAAATCTAGCATAACAAATTTTTTTAAAAAGAACTACTCAAAAAGAGTACCACTCCTAAAAGTGGAACTTATATTTAAGGAAAAGGAATGAATCTTGTATGAGACCCATTCCTTTATGTGTACAATCTATCTAACTTTTATCGAGTAATACATCAAATATCTTTCATCTTATCGGAATTTTTGATAAATAAGCTTTACTTAGATAAAACAATGCGATCAGACGCTTCTCTATCCATATCGTCAATAATCATCTGATTTCCATTAATTGCATAAATCTTGGCATCATCCCCAATAATCATGCGTTGATTGGCGACATCGAAGCTAACCTGCTTGATTTCTTGATCTCCGTCAGCTTCTACCTGTGTCCATGTACCAGTTGTTCCAGTTACCACTAAAGTGATACGGTCTCCTTCGTCCTGACCAGTATAAGTTCCATCAATATTGGTTGGTTGGGCTGTAACTGTATTTTGTGAAGAACTTGTTGCTGCCTGGTTGCTATTTTCTGTAGAAGATGATGCAGCAGGTTGTGATTGCTGAGTTTGTTGTGTTTGCGATTGAGTTGCTGGTTGTTGAACTCTTTGTGAACAAGCTACTAAGAGACTAAGACTTGCTAGAGAAGCAAGAGAAAGTGTGAATCTTTTTAATTTCATGATGAATTTCCTTTCTTCTACCAATTTAGAGCAATTTTCTTCTAACTAGTAGTTTCCCTAGTATAACAAGTTCAAAAAATGTGGTCAATTTATCTGCTCACAATCCAGCAGGTAACTCCGTACTTCTGAGATAAAATAGAGAGACCCTGTAACGAACAGCAAGTCCTGCGTATCTGCTCTTGCTTCAAAATTGCTAATAAATTCTCGGTAAGAAGGAACTATATCGTAACCTGTTACATCTGTTTCATCCAAAGAACCTTGATAGTCAAAGCCGGTCACCTTGAGTTCCACCTGAGGCAATTTTTCAGTCAGATAAGCCAACATCCCTTGATAATCCTTCCGTTTCAAGGCTCCAAATAGGATTTGAGGACGATATCTTTCCTGCTCTTTTTCTTTAATAAATTCAACCAAGCGAGTCAAGGCAGGGAGGTTATGAGCACCGTCCAAGTAAATCTGAGGACGAATACGCTCCAAACGCCCAGCCCAATGGGTCTGATTCAAAGCTTGTCTTACAGCCTGTTCATCAACAACTTCCTTTCCTTCCCTCATAAAGAGAAGAAAAGTTTGCAACGCTAAGGCCGCATTTTCCTGCTGATAAGCTCCTTCTAAACCTATTTTCAACTGTGAAAGGTTAGCCAAAGAGCTTGAAAAATCCCCATTCAGCATTGAAAAATCCTGACCTGCCTGATAAAGGTCAACAGCTAAAGAGTCTGCTTTTTTCTGACAAACAAGCCTAGCTTCTGAAGGCAACTTAGCAATCACTGCCTTTTTACCAGCCTTGAAAATACCAGCTTTCTGCTCTGCGATTGCTTCTAGACTATCACCCAAGGTTTCCTGATGGTCTAGCCCGATGGATGTGATAACAGCAATCTTTCCAGTTACCACATTAGTCGTATCAAGTAAGCCACCAATTCCCACTTCTAATAAAACCAAATCCACCTCTTGCTCCCTAAAATAAAGAAAAGCAATCAAGGTCAGCAATTCAAAAAAGGACAACTGATCATGGGTTTGCAGAAGCGTTTTCTCCATCTCCTTGACCTGATTAGCCAAACGGATGAAGTCTGCATCAGCTATTGGTTGCCCGTTAATGCAGATTCGATCATTGATAGAGACGATATGAGGGGAGGTAAAGGTCGCAACTTTTTTGCCATGCCCCATAAATAACTCCCTCATAAAAGCAATGGTAGATCCTTTTCCATTAGTCCCGGTTACATGAATAATAGGATAAGACTTCTCGGGATTCCCCAACAAATCCACCGCTTGTTGCATTCGGCCCAAACCTGATCGAAAATTCAAACCAATTCGACTATGGAGCCATTCTTCTACTTCAAACATATACATCTCCTTAATTACAGGTTCAATCAACTGCCTCAATAAAGTCTCATAACTAACAAAAACGAGGCCAGGATTTTCGTCCCGACCTCTTACCTGGTTAGCTAATAACTAGCTACTATGAAGTTAACGTGGGGTAAACACGTCCACTGAATGTGCCTGCGTTTCTAATTTCTAGCGCAGGGCTAAAAACGTCCCCCGGACGTTCCAACTCTTCCCAATTTCTGGGAGTTGGGCTGATACAGTCTCCCAGACTGTATCACTCCTCCATAAAGCTGTTGAAGACTTCTTCAATCATGTTCCATTCGTCTTCTGAGTCTTCTGGAATTGGTTGCAATTCGCCTTCTGTTCCATCTTCGTTTTCGATGAACGAGTAAGCTTGGATTTCAACTTGTCCGTCTTCGTCTTCTTCTGCATTAACTGGTACTAGAAGAACATAGTTTTTACCAAATTCTTCTTTTCCGTCAATGGTCAAAAGGATTTCAAACAAGGTTTCATTTCCTTGCTCATCTACTAGTGTGATTAGTTCACGTTCTTCGTGGTCGTGGTTATGATCGTGTGACATAGCCTCTCCTTTGTATTAAAATTTTCTATCTAAATAATTTTGTAAAATCAGCTGAGCTGCTAATTTATCAATGACTTTCTTGCGCTTGTTACGGCTAATATCTGCTTGTTCAATCAACATACGCTCTGCGGCAACTGTTGTCAAGCGTTCATCTTGATAGTCTACTGGTAAACCAAAAAGCTCTTCCAGCTTTGCTCCGTAGGCTTGACTAGCTTCCACGCGCGGTCCGCTTGTATTGTTCATGTTTTTAGGCAAGCCCACTACAAATCGTTCCACCTTGTAAGTATCAACCAACTCCTTAACGCGGTCAAAACCAAATTGACCTTGCTCCTCATTGATTTGGATGATTTCAAGTCCTTGAGCTGTAAAACCAAGCGGATCGCTAATCGCCACCCCTACCGTTTTTGAACCGACGTCCAATCCCATAATTCTCATAGGTTATAGATCGACTCCTTGTCCTTTAAGGTAGTAGCGGACTAATTCCTCAACGATTTCATCACGCTCATACTTACGGATTTGATTTCGTGCATTATTATAACGAGGAACGTAGGCAGGGTCTCCACTCAATACGTAACCTACGATTTGGTTAATTGGGTTGTAGCCCTTATCGTTCAACGAAGCATAAACATCAGTCAGAGTTTCGCTAATTTCTTTTTTATTGGAATCGTCCAATTTAAAACGTACTGTTTCTTCAGTAAATCCCATTCTAACACCCTCTTTCCTTAGAATAGTACCATTATAGCATAATTCCTTACGTTCTACAATTCAGGCAGTCTATTTATTTGGATTTTCTACTGTTCTGTCGCACCATTTGCCAATCTGTCTGCTACATATTGACTCGGTTCATTTTTCAAAAGATTTTCCAAGCCAATATTCTTTAAATATTCAACCTGTGAAGCTTTTTTGATATCTAAAACCTGAAAATCATAAGTAGTTGTTGTTTGAATTTCTGTTTCACTTAGTAGCTTCGTCTCAAGTGTAAAACCTGGCAACTTGCGCGCTTCCTGAATTGAGGTATCTTTACCTTCAGCTTCAATGAGTGCTTTTTGGGTTGCCTCTACACCATGCTCAGTTACAAAAGTCTTCAATTCATCGGTAACTGGTCTTTTTTGAATAATAGTCAAACTTAAAAATTGTTTTCCTTTATATGTGACTGTTTGAATCTGCTGACTGCCGTCTGTTGACTTCGGTAGCATAAATGTTTTTGTAACTACTGTATTCTTCTCAGCATTCTCTAGGACAGGTAAAGTTGACTGTAACGTTTCAGATTTACTGCTAGAGGACGCAGTTGTCGCTTTTTTTTGTCCACATCCAGCAAGCAAGAAAAGTAGTGCAAAACTTGTAATCAGTATTTTTTTCATAATTCCTCACATCATTTTTGAATTAAAAGAGCAAACAAGGCTAGGAAGCACTCCCAGCCTTGATGTTTATAGAGCTGCACGCAAACGTGCTTCTGCATTTTCTACATTACGGACAGAGCGTGGTAGGAAGGCACGAATATCGTCTTCCTTATAGCCAACTTGCAGGCGTTTTTCATCTACAAGGATTGGGCTCTTTAAAATTCTCGGTGTTTCCATAATCAGATTGAGAACTTCGTTGACACTCAAATCTTCAATATCCACTCCAAGGGCTTTAGCATAGCGATTTTTAGACGAAACGATGCTGGCTATTCCGTTATCTGTTTTGGTTAGAATATCCAGTAATTCTTCTCTCGTAATTCCTTCTTTACCAAGGTTTTGTTCTTTATAACTTAACTGGTGGGCATTGAGCCAGGTTTTTGCTTTTTTACAGCTAGTACAACTTGAGACTGTATAAATTTTAATCATGTACCTACCCCTTTCGCTACATGTTACTATCAGTTTAGTCTATTATACCATAAAAAACATCCGACTTGCGACCTATTTTTAAATTTTTTTGACTTTTTTCGTCATTTTCGTACTTTTTTCTTGACAAAATGAAATTTACAGCCATTCTTTATATTTATTGATATAGATTTTTTTCACAATTGTCACGCTAATCATGTACAAAATGATGATGAAAAGCAAAAAGATGAAATAGATCGGCTTCAAAGGAGTTAGATGAAGAAGGCTAGCTAGTGGACTGTAGGGAAGGAAGGTCACAAAGGCTGCAGCCAATAAGGTTGTCACAAGGACTAGCCAAGCTGGACGACTTTGTAAAAAAGGAATTTTGGCTGAACGCAACATATGGATAACCATAGTCTGCGACCACATGGACTCGATAAACCAACCTGTCTGAAACAAGACAATAAATCCTACGGCAGACTCCGCTCCATGGACATAAGCTTGACCTGTTGTCATGGGTACAATGATAAAATAGAGCAAAATAAAGGTCAAAATATCAAAGGCGGAAGAGATAGGTCCCGTCCAAATCATGAAACGTGTGATGGACTTAGCTTCCCAGGTATGCGGATTTCTCAAAAAATCTTTATCCACCTTGTCAAAAGGCAAGGCAATACAAGACAAATCATAGACTAGATTTAGGATAATTAAATGGACTGGAGCCATCGGTAAAAATGGTAAAAAGATTCCAGAAACCAAAAGGGATAAGATATTCCCAAAATTAGAACTCACTGTCATTTTGATATATTTGGTCATATTGGCATAGACCTTACGACCTTCAACAAGTCCTTTTTCCAGCACCATGAGATCCTTATCAAGTAGGATAACATCAGCTGTTTCTTTGGCAATATCTACTGCTGTATCAACAGAAATCCCCACATCTGCAACTTTCATAGAAGGAGCATCATTGATTCCATCCCCCATATAGCCTACAGCATGACCATTAGCCTTAAATTGCAAAATAATCCTTGCTTTTTGGTCAGGTGAAAGTTTGGCAAAGACTGTTACCTCCTCTACGGCTTGGGCCAATTCTTGATCACTCATCTGATCAATTTCAGATCCTAACAGCATCTGATTGATATCCAAACCAACCTTTTCACAGACTGCTTGGGTAACTTTTTCGTTGTCTCCCGTCAAAATTTTTGTTTGAACTCCATGTTCTAACAGAGCCTTAATTGCTGGTGCTGCAGATGGTTTAGGAGGATCTAGGAAGGCTAAATAACCAGTTAGAATCATATCCCCTTCATCATCAACTGTATAGGCATGACCTTCCCTCAAACCTGACTTATAGGCCACTCCCAAGACACGCAAACCTTGTTGATTTAGTTGTCTGACTTCTGCTAAAATTTCTTCTCTAATAGTATCTGTCAAGGGAGTAATCACTCCATGGTATTCCGCATGACTGGAAATCATCAACATTTCCTCTAGGGCACCCTTGGTTACCAAACTGACAACTTCGTGTTCATCCTTAACGATAACACTCATCCGTCTACGTTCAAAATCAAAGGGAAGCTCATCTATTTTTTGAAAAGTTTGAGCCAGATTTTGGAGGATATCGTGTTCTTTTGCTTCCTTTTCAGTCCGTTTGATGATGGCTCTGTCCATCAAATTTTTCAAACCCGTTTGAAAATAAGAATTGAGATAAGCTCGTCTCAAGACAGTCAAGTCCAAGCGTCCGTGGATGTCCAAGGGATATTCAAGGACAATTTCGTCTTGGGTTAGAGTTCCTGTCTTATCTGTACACAAAATATCAATCGCCCCTAAGTCCTGTATGGCATTGAGTTTCTTGATAACCACTTTTTCCTTGGCCATAATAATGGAGCCTTTTGCTAGACTGGCCGTGATAATCATAGGAAGCATCTCAGGTGTCAATCCAACACCAACACTCAAAGCAAATACGCCAGCTTCCAGCCAGTCACCATCTGTTAAACCATTGGACAAGAAAACGATGGGCACCATGACCAGCATCAAACGAATCAAGAGCCACGAAATACTATTCATTTCCCGTTCAAACGAAGTAGGCTCATCATAGGTGTTCAAAGTCTGTTCAATGGCCCCCATCATGGTATCATCACCAACTGCTAAAACCACGGCCTTGGCACTACCAGATAAGACATTGGTTCCCATAAAGGCGAGCGCTTCTGCTTCTAGCAGACTATCAGATTGTTGAACTGTTGCCTTGGTCAAGGCCAATTTTTCAACCGATTCACTTTCACCTGTCAGGCCCGACTGTTGTACAAAGAAATCGCGCGACTCAAATAAAAGAAGATCTGCTGGAATCATGTCTCCAGCGCTTAATTTAACCACGTCACCTACTACCAAATCATCGATAGGTACTTCTTGAACTTCTCCTTGACGAATGACAGTCGCTGTGTTAATAATCATTTTTGAAAGATTGGTCGCAGCCTTATCACTACGGAGTTCTTGGACAAAGCGTATGCCACCAGAAATGAGGACTAGGACAACGATGATGATAGAGGTCGTCGGATCTTCTTGTCCAGGCTTCGCCAACCAGACATTGGTCACCATGGAGATCATAGCGATGACCAGCAGGATGATTGTAAATGGATTGATAATCGATTCGTAAATCTTTTTGAGGATACTGTCTTCTTGACCCTTTGTGATGGTATTTTCGCCATATAGGTCACGATTTTTCTCCACCTGCTCCTCAGTCAATCCTGTTAGACTTGTCTTATAAAAAGATAGAGTTTCGTTTAAAGATGTATGAATAGCTGTTGCTAATCTTTCTTTTGTAGTTTTCATTGGTTTCTCCTATCTGTATGAATGATGTGTTTCATACACAGAGACCAATCACTTTATAAGGGCTGAACGACACAAATCAGCGATTGGCTGTGTATGCGCGGTTCCGGATGATCGTCAATTTGCATCGTCTATCTCCTTTCTTTGATTTAAACAGTAGAAAATCCCACCATAAAATGGCAGGATTAAAAAACTAACTATCTGTTTTTCGTTCAAGCTTTAACTCCATAGGGCAATGTAATGAGCTTAGTCTTGGCCTTCGCGACCAGGACTGTTGACCAACGAGTAGTGTCTCCACTGCTTTGCGGTAGTCATCCGTATCCCTATGGTAGCCTCACCTACCGTTTTCGTCTTTCAGTATAAACCTTTAAAATTTAAAAGTCAATCATTTGAGTTGTTTAACTCTTAGATAACTATCAACTCTTTTGGAGCAAGGGTCAACAATTCACAACCTGTCTCTGTAATCAGGATATCATCCTCGATACGAACGCCATATTTGCCTTCGATATAGATACCTGGTTCATCGGTCAAGGCCATACCCGCCTTAATAGTTTCGGTAGATGTTTGGCTAAAGTATGGTTCCTCATGAATATCCAGCCCAATACCGTGTCCAATACCGTGAGTAAAGTAGTCGCCATAACCTGCCTCAATGATAATATCACGAGGGATTTTGTCAAAGTCACGGAAGCCTAAGCCTGCCTTGGCTTGATCGATCAAGGCTTGGTTGGCTTTGAGAACCGTATTGTAAATCTCTGCCTGCTCATCGCTGACATGCCCCAGATAGATAGTCCGTGTCATATCACTGACATAGTGGTCATAAAGGCAACCGAAGTCCATAGTAACGGCTTCTCCTAGTTCCACTGGTTTGTGCATTGGATGGGCATGGGGTTTAGAAGAATTGATACCGCTAGCTAGAATGGTGTCAAAAGACAAGCCAGATGCTCCCAACTCACGCATGCGGAAGTCAAGGAAGTTGGCAATCTCAATCTCAGTCTTTCCTGGTTTGATAAAGTCAAGTGCATCGCGGAAAGCTTGGTCTGATATAGAACAAGCCTTGCGAATAGCTGCAATCTCCGCTTCATCCTTAATCATTCGAAGACCTTCAACAAACTGAGTCTGTGGAAGCAAGTCAATTCCTTCAAAGGTTGCCTGCATACGGTGATAATAAGACACTGAAATCTCGTCCTCAAAACCGATTCGAGACAAGCCCATATCCTTAACAATTCCTGCAATGACAGCCAATTCATCACGGTCAGCCACAATCTCAAAACCACTGGTTTCTTGCTTAGCTGCAATGATATAGCGAGAGTCTGTCACCAAGACCTGACGATCACGACTGATGAAGACTGTTCCGTTTGAGCCCCAAAAACCAGTCAGGTAATAGACGTTTTTAAGGTTATTGATGATGATACCATCTAGTTCTTTTTCTTGCATTTTAGCTAGAAATGCTTGTACACGTTTATTCATGTTTTAATTTTCCTTTCAAATAGTGTCCTGTGTAGCTAGCTTCATTAGCTGCTACTTCTTCTGGAGTGCCTGTTGCGATGATAGTTCCCCCACCAACACCGCCTTCAGGCCCCAGGTCAATAATATGGTCTGCTGTCTTGATAACATCCAGATTGTGCTCAATGACAAGGACTGTATTGCCATCGTCAACAAAGCGAGCCAAGACTTTAAGCAAGCGAGCGATATCCTCTGTATGGAGTCCTGTCGTTGGCTCATCCAGAATGTAGAAAGATTTTCCTGTTGAGCGTTTGTGGAGTTCGCTAGCCAACTTCATACGCTGGGCTTCTCCCCCAGAGAGGGTCGTAGCTGGTTGCCCTAACGTTACATAGCCCAGCCCCACATCCTTGATAGTCTGAAGTTTACGTTGAATTTTCGGAATGTGTTGGAAGAATTCCACCGCATCGTTGACAGTCATATCTAAGACCTGAGAGATATTCTTTTCCTTGTAGTGAACTTCTAGGGTTTCACTGTTGTAGCGAGTTCCGTGACAGACTTCACAAGCAACGTAAACATCTGGCAAGAAGTGCATCTCAATCTTGATAATCCCGTCACCTGAGCAGGCTTCACAGCGACCACCTTTGACGTTGAAACTGAAACGCCCCTTCTTGTAGCCACGAATCTTAGCTTCAGTTGTCTGGGCAAAGAGGTCACGTATATCGTCAAAAACTCCCGTATAGGTAGCAGGGTTAGACCTTGGCGTTCGTCCGATAGGACTCTGGTCAATGTCAATCAAGCGGTCTACATGCTCAATCCCTGTAATGGTTTTAAACTTACCTGGTTTGTCTGAATTGCGGTTGAGCTTCTGGGCAATAGCTTTTTTGAGGATACTGTTGATCAAGGTCGATTTCCCTGAACCTGATACACCTGTCACCGCGATGAATTTTCCTAGTGGGAAGCAAGCTGTGACATTTTGCAAGTTGTTCTCACGCGCTCCTGTAATCTCGATAAAACGACCATTCCCCACACGGCGCTCTTCTGGCACTGGAATGGCACGTTTACCTGACAAGTACTGGCCTGTGATAGACTTGCTGTTGCGAGCCACCTGTTTGGGCGTACCTGCAGCGACAATCTCTCCACCAAAAACACCGGCACCGGGACCAACGTCAATCAGATAATCCGCCTCACGCATGGTATCTTCGTCATGTTCTACCACGATGAGAGTATTACCCAAATCACGCATCTTTTTGAGACTGGCAATCAGACGATCATTGTCCCTCTGATGAAGACCGATTGACGGCTCATCTAGGATATAGAGGACACCTGATAGGTTAGAACCAATCTGGGTTGCCAAGCGAATACGCTGACTTTCCCCACCTGAAAGGGTTCCTGCTGAACGAGACAGAGTCAGATAGTTAAGACCCACGTTATTAAGGAAGGTCAAACGGTCCTTGATTTCCTTGAGAATAGGACGAGCAATGATGGCTTCATTTTCAGACAAGGTCAGCTGGCTCACCAAGTCCAAGTGGTCTGCGATAGACAGGTCTGAAATTTCACCGATATGTGGCCCTTGCTCGCCACCAACACGGACAGACAAGGCCTGGTCATTGAGACGATATCCGTGACAAGTTCCGCAGGTCAATTCATTCATATAGAGGCGCATTTGAGTGCGTGTGTAATCACTATTAGTTTCATGATAGCGACGCTTGATATTAGTGACAACTCCCTCAAAAGGAATGTCGATATCGCGCACACCACCAAATTCATTTTCATAGTGGAAATGGAATTCCTTGCCATCTGAGCCGTAGAGAATCAAGTTCTTGTCTTCTTCTGACAAGTCCTCAAAAGGCTTATCCATATCCACTCCAAATGCCGTCATGGCCTGCTCTAGCATGTTTGGATAGTAGTTAGATGAGATAGGATTCCAAGGAGCCAAGGCTCCCTCACGTAAGGTTTTGCTGGCATCTGGTACTACCAAATCAGTATCCACCTCCAGCTTGATGCCCAAGCCATCACACTCACTACAAGAACCAAAAGGAGCATTGAAGGAGAAGAGACGCGGCTCTAACTCTGGAACAGTAAAGCCACAAACTGGACAGGCATAATGCTCAGAGAACAACAACTCAGAGTCGTCCATAGTGTCGATAATGACATAACCTTCTGCAATACGAAGGGCAGCCTCAATGGAATCAAAGAGACGACTACGGATACCCTCCTTGATGACAATACGGTCAACCACGACATCGATATTGTGTTGCTTACTCTTAGACAACTCTGGCACTTCGGTTACATCATAGACTTCACCATCCACACGGACACGAACATACCCATCTTTCTGAACCTTCTCAATAACACTCTTATGTTGGCCTTTTTTCTTGCGGATGACAGGGGCCAAGATCTGCAAGCGCTGGCGTTCAGGCAATTCTAAAACCTTATCCACGATTTGCTCCACAGAAGAAGCCTTGATAGCTCCATGCCCGTTAATACAGTAAGGCGTCCCCACACGTGCGTAGAGGAGACGCAGATAGTCATTGATTTCAGTCGTTGTTCCCACCGTCGAGCGAGGATTTTTACTAGTCGTTTTCTGGTCGATGGAAATAGCGGGGCTGAGACCATCAATAGCATCTACATCAGGCTTCTCCATATTCCCCAAGAATTGACGAGCGTAGGCTGACAAACTCTCCACATAGCGACGTTGACCCTCCGCATAGAGGGTATCAAAGGCCAGACTGGATTTCCCTGAACCTGACAAGCCGGTCACGACAACCAACTTGTCTCGTGGAATTTCCACGTCAATATTTTTTAAATTATGGGCACGCGCCCCATGAATGACAATTTTATCTTGCATCTTTGTTCTTTCTAGTCCATTATTGCTTACCATTATACCAAAAAAAGTGAGATTCTATTACCCAAAAGGCTGAATTTATAGTATAATAGTACGGTGTGAAAAAATCTGAAAAATGAGAAAGGATAAGGGATATGAAACAAGTTTTTCTCTCTACAACAACTGAATTTAAAGAGATCGATACGCTTGAACCGGGTACTTGGATCAATCTCGTCAATCCGACTCAAAATGAATCACTCGAAATCGCTAACGCCTTCGATATTGATATTGCCGACCTTCGTGCACCACTCGATGCGGAAGAAATGTCTCGTATTACCATCGAAGATGAGTATACTTTGATCATCGTGGACGTGCCGGTCACAGAAGAAAGAAATAACCGCACCTACTACGTAACCATCCCGCTTGGTATTATCATCACTGAGGAAACCATTATCACTACTTGTTTGGAACCATTACCGGTCCTCGATGTCTTTATCAACCGTCGCTTGCGTAATTTCTATACCTTCATGCGCTCACGTTTTATCTTCCAGATTCTCTATCGCAATGCAGAACTTTACCTAACAGCCCTTCGTTCGATTGACCGTAAGAGTGAACAAATCGAAAGTCAACTGCATCAATCAACTCGTAATGAAGAATTGATTGAGCTCATGGAATTGGAAAAAACTATCGTCTATTTCAAGGCCTCCCTCAAAACAAATGAGCGCGTGATTAAGAAATTGACCAGCTCAACCAGCAATATCAAGAAATACCTTGAGGACGAAGACCTGCTTGAAGATACCCTGATTGAAACCCAACAGGCCATCGAGATGGCAGACATTTATGGAAACGTCTTACATTCTATGACAGAGACCTTCGCCTCTATCATTTCTAACAACCAGAACAACATCATGAAAACCTTGGCCCTTGTGACCATCGTCATGTCCATCCCAACCATGGTCTTTTCTGCCTACGGGATGAACTTTAAGGATAATGAAATCCCCCTAAACGGAGAGCCAAATGCCTTCTGGTTAATCGTCTTTATCGCCTTTGCTATGAGTGTCTCGCTCACTCTCTATCTCATCCATAAAAAATGGTTCTAAGAGGAGTTCCTATGTCTCAGATTGATCTACAAAAATTAACCAAGAAAAACCAAGAGTTTGTCCACATCGCTACCCAACAATTCATCAAAGATGGGAAAACAGACGCTGAAATCAAGGCTATTTTTGAGGAAGTTATTCCCCAAATCCTTGAAGAGCAAGCCAAGGGTACGACTGCTCGTTCCCTCTACGGTGCACCGACCCACTGGGCGCACAGCTTCACTGTCAAGGAGCAATATGAAAAAGAGCATCCAAAAGAAAATGATGATCCAAAACTCATGATTATGGATTCAGCCCTTTTCATCACTAGCCTCTTTGCCCTCGTCAGCGCCCTCACAACCTTCTTTGCGGCAGATCAAGCTTTCGGCTATGGATTTGTCACTCTCCTATTAGTTGGACTTGTTGGTGGATTTGCCTTCTACTTGATGTACTACTTTGTTTACCAATACTATGGACCAGATATGGACCGCAGTCAACGTCCACCTTTCTGGAAATCTGTACTGGTTATCCTAGCTTCTATGTTTCTTTGGTTGCTTGTCTTCTTTGCAACAAGCTTCCTACCAGCTAACCTTAACCCAGTACTTGCTCCATTACCACTAGCTATTATCGGAGCATCCCTCCTAGCCCTTCGCTTTTATCTCAAGAAACGCTTGAACATCCGCAGCGCAAGTGCAGGACCAACACGTTACTAAGAAAAGGAAAGAGCTATGGCATATAGTCAATCTTTAGCTCAGCAGATTCGAAAAATTCTAGCGCTCAAACTTCCTCCCCAAATTTTCGAAGAAGAGCTAGAAGAAAAGAAGCTGTTTGGTGGCCTGGCCTTTATGATTCGTGGTAAAATGGTCCTTACTGTCAGTTCCAGAAAGGATGAACTGGTTATGGTCAGAATTGGCAAGGAAATGGAGAAGCAAGTTCTACCCCGAACAGGAGCTCATACTACATTGATGAGGGGGCGCCTTTATCATGGGTATATAGACTTAGATATAGAAGGCCAAAAAGAATTGCCTTACTGGATTGATTTGGCTCTCTCCTATAATCAAGAGTTGACCAAGTAACTCATATCTAGCGAGATTACTGATTAGAAAACGAAAAGCAACTGCACCAGCGGTTGCTTTTTCACTTGCTTGCCTACAAGCTTCCCTCTACCCTTTTCCCTATAGTTTTCTCCCATCTTTTATGATAAAATAGGCTCAATCAATTTCTAGGAGGAAGAAATATGGTTTCTACTATTGGTGTTGTTAGTTTATCTAGTGGCATTATCGGAGAGGACTTTGTCAAACACGAAGTGGACTTGGGTGTCCAACGTCTCAAGAACCTGGGACTCAATCCTACCTTTTTGCCTCATTCGCTAAAAGGATTAGACTTTATCAAGGACCATCCTGAAGCTCGTGCAGAGGATTTAATTCATGCCTTTTCTGATGATAGCATCGACATGATCCTATGCGCCATCGGTGGAGACGATACCTATCGCTTACTACCTTATCTTTTTGAAAATGACCAACTACAAAAGGTTATCAAACAAAAAATTTTTCTTGGCTTCTCGGATACAACCATGAACCATTTCATGTTGCATAAACTAGGAATCAAAACTTTTTATGGTCAATCCTTCCTAGCAGACATTTGTGAATTGGACAAGGAAGTGCTGACCTATAGCCTCCACTACTTTAAAGAATTGATTGAGACGGGAAGAATCTCAGAAATCCGCCCTAGTGACGTTTGGTATGATGAAAGGACTGACTTCAGTCCCAAGGCTCTGGGGACACCTCGTGTCAGTCATGCAAATACTGGTTTCGAGCTGTTGCGGGGAAATGCCCAGTTCGAGGGAAAAATCCTCGGTGGTTGCCTCGAATCCCTCTACGATATCTTTGACAACTCTCGATACGCAGATAGCACGGAGCTCTGCCAAAAATACAAACTTTTCCCTGACTTGTCAGACTGGGAAGGAAAAATCCTCTTGCTAGAAACAAGCGAAGAAAAGCCTGAGCTGGAAGACTTCAAAAATATGTTGCGGACTTTAAAAGACACTGGTATATTCGAGGTCATCAGTGGACTCTTGGTCGGAAAACCTATGGATGAAACTTTCTATGACGACTATAAAGAGGCACTATTGGATATTATTGACAGCAATATCCCGATTATCTATAATCTAAATGTCGGCCACGCAACTCCAAGAGCAATTGTACCCTTCGGAGTTCACGCCTATGTAGATGCAAAGGAGCAAATCATTCGCTTTGACTATAACAAAAAATAAATAGTTTCTCTATTTTTGTGCTTTTGTATTCGTTTTCGTTACAATTTGTATCTGAATTTATTGCATTTCGCTAATTTCTATGATATCCTTTTGAAGGAGGTGTATATGACAAAACAAAAAATTAATCGAATCGTAGGTTCTATTGGTGCCTTTATTGGAATTATAGTATTTATTGCCTACATACCTCAAATTATCGCTAATTTACAGGGAAATAAAGCTCAACCATTTCAACCTTTATCAGCTGCTATATCTTGCTTAATCTGGGTTATTTATGGATGGACAAAGGAACCTAAGAAGGATTGGATACTAATCATTCCAAATTCAGCTGGTGTTATTTTAGGTGGAATCACTTTTTTGACTTCACTCTAACAAATCTAATAGTATATATAAAAAGCTGGGAAAAATTTCTCAGCTTTTTTCTATATTCTCAGATATGCTAGTTACCTGTACATACTAACGACCGCTTTTCCACTCACAATCATTCTCATGGTCATCAACTAGCCCTGCAGCCTGCATAAAGGACAAAACGGCGACTGGACCCGTGAACTTGAAGCCTCGTTTTTTGAGATCTTTGGCTAATTTCTCAGACAAAGCGGTTTTAGCTGGGGCTTGGCGGTAATCGGGAACATCATTGACGACAGTTTTCCCCTCAACAAAAGACCAAAGATAGGTATCAAAAGAGCCGTACTCTGCCTGTAGTCGTAGAAAGGCTTGGGCGTTATCGCGTGTAGCAAAAATCTTGGCTCTATTTCGGATGATGGCTGGATTCTCCAGCAAGTCTTCTAGTTCAGTGTCGGTCATCTCTGCGACCGCTTGAATTTGATAGCCATGAAAGGCTTCTCGGAAAGCTTGACGTTTGTTGAGCACCGTTTCCCAAGACAGGCCTGCCTGATAGGTTTCCATGCACAATAACTCAAACAATGCTTGGTCGTCATGGAGGGGTTGGCCCCACTCCTCATCATGATAGGCGATATAGAGCTGATTTGTCATCTTGACCCACGAACAACGTTTTATCATGCTCTGCTCCTATTTGACCAACATTTTAAGGGCCGACTTGATATAGTTCTCAGCTGTATCTGTCGTTCCTTCAAAGAATTTCTTGATTTTCTTGAGCTCAGTTGCCTTATAGCCCAGAGCCAGCATGGCTTCCATGGCTTCTTCCAATTCTTGGTTTTCAGCGCTAGCTTGCACTGCTACCTTAGCAGGAAGGTCATCTCCTGCAACTACTACCTTGCCTTCCAAGTCCAGCACCATCTGCTGGGCTGTTTTCTTGCCAATTTTAGGGAATTTGGTCAAGTAGGTGATGTTCTTAGTTTCAATTGCTTGAACCAAGCCAGCATTGTCATCGGCAGCGATGATAGCCAGAGCTGATACAGGACCAATCCCAGAGACCGAAATCAGACTGAGAAAGAGCTTCTTCTCGTCTTCTGAGCGAAATCCATAAAGCAGATGAGCGTCCTCACGCACGACTTGATGCACATAAATCTGAGCCTCCTGATTAACCTGTCCTGAATAGGCATAAGGATTGGCCACATGCAGGATATAACCAATACCGTTGGTTTCAAGAACAATGTATTTGGCAGTAATTTTGGTAATGATTCCTTTTAAATATTCGTACATAGTTTTCCTTTTAGTTTAATATTTCCCCAACTCACGGAGACTGGTGTGATTTTCTTGAATACGTCGGAACATCTTTTCCATATCCGACTTGGTAAAATGCACCAAAACAGGGCGTCCGTGGGGACAGTTATAGGGATTGTCACATTGAGAGAGCTGATAGAGGAGCTGTCTAGCCGAATGGTCGTCAATACGATGGTTGGCCTTGATAGACCGCTTGCAGGACATCATAATAGCCAACTCTGCTCGGTATTTCTTGATAGAAACTTCCTTGGTCAAAAGGAGCATATCGCACATCTCATAGATGCCTGATTCAATCTCTTCTTCTGCCATCCAAATAGGATGTTCACGTAAAATAAATTGATTTTCTCCGTACTCTGCTAGAAAGACCCCAACTTCCTCCAAAAGTGCCATTCTTTCCTTGAGACGAAGGGCATCATCCGCAGGAAATTCAAAGATATAGGGCACTAGGAGTTGCTGCTGGCTCTGGTCAACATTGCCAATGCTTTCACGATACTCCTCATACTTGACCCGTTCCTGAGCCGCATGTTGGTCTATGATATAGAGCCCATCTCGCCCTTGGGCAAAGAGATAAGTCCCGTGCATTTGCCCGAAAAATTCCAACTCTGGGAAGCTGGATGATTCTTCTCGCTCCAGCTTGTCATAAGCCTTATCCAGACTAGTTAAATCTAGCTCTGGGTGATCTAGCTGGTCGTAGTTAGCAGGCTTTCTCTCTGCAAAATGCAGTTTAGCTGGCTTGGTCAATTGGTCCAAGGTTTCCTTGGCAAACAAGGTCAAGTCTTGCCCTTCCTCAGTTAATTCTACCTGATAATCAGCCACCTCAGCTTGACTAGGTCTTGTCGACTCAGTTTTCTCATAGTAGAGCGTATTTTCTTTGAGTGGAAGAATGGTCTGCTCCATCTTTTGACGATTGCGCACGGTCGATTTAGCAAGATTTTCCAAGGCATCAGGTATCAAAGTTTGCTCCTTGAGACTGTTTGCAATAGCTTCTGAAACCAGAGTCATCAGTTCCTTTTCCTTGGAAATCCGCACTTCTTGCTTGGTTGGGTGCACATTGACATCCGCTAGATAAGGGTCGATATGAATGTGAATGACAGCCAGTGGAAAACGGCCTACCATAAGCTTACTGCCATAGCCGTCTAGAATTGCACGATTGAGCAGGAAATTCTTTATATAACGGCCATTGATGAAGAGACTGATATAGTTGCGGTTGGCTCGAGTTAACTCAGGTAAGGACACAAAACCTGAAATTTCGAAATCTAGGTCAGAATTTTCAATTTCAATCATCTTCTTGGCACTCGCCAAACCGTAAATCCCTGCGATAGCTTGGCGCAGTTGACCAGTCCCAGCTGTCCGCGTCATTGCCTTGCCATCACTAATCAAACTAAAAGAAATCTCAGGATGGGCCAAACCCAGACGATTGACAATATCAATGATATGAGACAACTCCGCTTGCTGACTCTTCATATACTTGAGGCGGGCAGGCGTGTTGAAAAAGAGGTCCTCCACACAAACCTTGGTTCCCACTGGACTGGTCGCTGGGATGATTTCTTCTACTTCTCCCCCACGCGCGACTAACTTAGTCCCATGACTTGCTTCCTCAACTGCTGTCAAAAGAGTTAAAATGCTGACAGACGCGATAGAGGGCAGGGCTTCACCACGAAAACCAAGCGTCCGAATTCGAAAGAGATCTGCTTGATTTTTTATCTTACTGGTCGCATGACGACGCAAGGCCAATTCCACCTCATCGTGGGCAATTCCATGACCATTATCTGTGATTTGAATCTTCTTGAGACCAGCTTCCTCAATCTCAATGATAATCTGACTAGAACCCGCGTCAATGGCATTTTCTACCAGCTCCTTAACAACGCTAGCTGGACGCTCGATAACCTCTCCAGCTGCAATCTGGTTTGCCAGCACCTCTGGCAATTCAATAATATGAGACATCTTTCAGCCCCTTTCCGTATCTATTTTCCTAGAAATTGATTAGTGCTATTATACCATATTTCAGAAAGGACAGAAAAGCAAGCACCACATAGGAGCCAAATCCCTCCACATAAACAAAGTCCCTTGCCAGGGGCTGAAAAATAGTGTTTAATAAAGGTGTACAGGAAGTGATCACAAACTTGTATAACTAAAAAGGAGAGAAATTTATGAAAGTAGAACTACAGATTAGTGAAACTTACGAAGAGGAAAAGCTGATTGTTCAAGCACCTCAGCCGACAGATAAAGTCCAGAAAGTCATCGAGTTCGCAGAAAATCTGGATTTAACAGAAAAAATCAAAGGGAAAATCGATAATCAGGTCTATCTCGTTAAGATTGGTAAGATACAGCGCTTCTATATCGAGAATCGGAAGGTTCTAGCAGAAACGGCGAGTCAGACCTACAACATTGATTTACGGCTCTATCAAGTCCTTGAACTCCTGCCAACCAATTTTATCCAAATTTCCCAATCAGAAATCATCAATATCAACTCCATCTCTCATCTCAAGCTCACGCCCAACGGTCTGGTAGAAATCTTTCTAAAAAACGAAAGCTTCACCTATTCTTCACGCCGTTATCTAAAAACCATCAAGGAGAAATTAGAACTATGAAAAAACAAATCTTCCACGACGCAGCTACTGGTGTCCTCATCGGCCTCATCCTCTCTATCATCTTTTCACTCATTTATGCACCAAATACCTACTCCCCTTTAAGTCCCGACTCTCTCGTCGGCCAAGTAATGGCTCAACA
The DNA here is from genome assembly GCF_000722755.1 of Streptococcus mitis. Classification (GTDB taxonomy): domain Bacteria; phylum Bacillota; class Bacilli; order Lactobacillales; family Streptococcaceae; genus Streptococcus; species Streptococcus mitis_CM. Next base: position 206,727 of record NZ_JPFY01000015.1, read on the forward strand.
TCAGGTTCACGGTGCCCTGGTCTTGCTCTACTGTACACCGATCTGGGCAGCCATCGGTATTCTCTTCAACTTTGGCAAACGATTATTCAGCCGTGACTGGAGCTTGCTCCGTGCAACTCTGACCCATTTCTTTCTCATGCTGGTTGGCTTTGTCCCACTAGCAACCCTAGCAGGTTGGTTCCCCTTCCACTGGATTTTCTATCTCCAACTCATTATTGAGTTTGCGATTGTCTACCTCATCATTTGGACTATTTCCTATAAAAGAGCATCAAAAAAAGTAGACCATATCAATCAACTCTTGGAGCATAGAAAGTAAGAGCAATAATCCCACTCACAAATGCATGAGTGGGATTATTTTTATAGTTTCTGTTTTAACTCAACCAAGACATTCATAGCTTGCATAGGTGTCATGTTGTATATATCTAGTTTAGCTAATTCTGATAGGATAGGATGCTCTGCTGGCGCGTCAAAGAGTGAAATCTGTTCAGTGACGGTACTTGTCTGCCTCATTGGAGCAAGACTTTCTGTTCCTTGACTCTCTAGCTGAGTCAAAATCTTATCCGCCCTTGCTAAAAGGTCTGCTGGCAAGCCAGCAATCTTGGCAACATGGATACCATAGGATTTATCGGCTGGTCCTGGTTCAATCTTGTGAAGGAAGGTGACCTGCCCATCCTGCTCCAAGGTTGCCACGTGGACATTGACCAAGTGTTGTAAACTAGACTCCAGACTAGTCAACTCATGGTAGTGGGTCGCAAAGAGGGTCTTGGCTCCGATATGCTCGTGAATGTATTCGATGATGGACTGAGCAAGAGCCATTCCGTCATAAGTTGCAGTTCCCCGTCCCAATTCATCAAAAAGAATCAAGGAATTTTTAGTCGCATGCGAAATGGCATTGTTGGCCTCCATCATCTCCACCATAAAGGTTGACTGACCTGAAACCAAGTCATCTGCTGCTCCGATACGGGTAAAAATTGCATCAAAAATCGGTAAATGGGCACTTTCTGCTGGCACATAAGAACCCAACTGGGCCATAACTGCCGTCATGGCTAACTGACGCATATAGGTTGACTTCCCACTCATGTTGGGCCCTGTAATCAGTTGAATACTGGTATCTTCTGCCATCTGAATCGTATTTGGAATATAGGTCTGAGCCCCCATAACCTTTTCAACGACAGCATGGCGCCCTTTCTGGATATCAATCCACGAATTATCTCCAAACTCTGGTCGAATCAAATGCTGGGTTTCAGCTACAACCGCCAGACTTTGCAAGACATCAACCGTTGCAATGCCTTGGGCTAGAGTTTGTAAACGCTGGATGTACTTGCTGACCTCTTCACGAATACGCATAAAAATTTCGTACTCTAGATTAGCTGACTTCTCACGCGCCTCAAGCATATCTCCCTCGATACGGGCTAATTCTTCGGTTCCAAAACGTTCTGAGTTTTTCAGCGTCGCCTTGCGGAAAAAATGGGCTGGCACATTCCCCAGTTGTGAATTGGTCACATGGAAATAGTAGCCATCCTTTTTATTATAGTCAATCTTGAGCGTGCTGATGCCAGAGTTTTCTCTCTCCTTGGCCTCAATCTCAGCAATCCAACCAGTCCCTTCTCTGAGAACGCGACGGTACTTGTCTAAAGTCTCATCAAATCCAGTGCGGATAATGCCACCTTCTGTAATCACATGAGGAGCTTCAGGAGCAATCGCTGCGCTAATCAAACTCTCCAACTCAGGGATTCCATCCAGTTGTTCGATGAGATAAGCTAGAGCAGGTTGCTCCATTCCTTCTAAAATCGCGCGAATCCGTGGCACACTAGACAAAGTAGTCGCCAACTGCAAGAGATCCTTAGGATTGGTTTTGCCAAAAGAAACACGACTAGCCAAGCGCTCAATGTCATAAACACCCTTGAGACTGTCTGTCAAATCACTACGCTCAAAGAAATGGTCGAGAAAGACCTGCACCACTTCTTGGCGTTGGACGATTCGTTCCTTATCAATCAGGGGACGATGAATCCAAGACCGCAAGAGCCGCATACCCATAGCTGTTTTGGTTTCATCCAAAAGCCAGAAAAGACTGCCTTGCTTCTTGCCTGACCGAGCATTCTCAACCAAATCCAGACTGGCCTTGGTCGCATAATCCATCTGCAAGAAATCCTTGATTTCATAACGGATAACAGGTTTGAGGTGGTTCAACTCCCGCATCTGGGTCCGATGAACATACTGGAGCAGCTTACTAGATGCTGCTTGCTCCACAGCTGCCAATCGCGAATCCAGTAAATGAAGGTCTTCAAAGCTTTCTTTTTCATAGGAAAGCACCAGATTCATCTGGCAACTGAGGATTTGTTCTTCTTCCTCAGACAAGTCATAACCCAGCACCACTTCTCGCGCCTTGAGATTACGTACTTCCCCACAAACCAGCGTGAAATCCAATAAACCTGTCACATAAAAGTCACCCGTCACCAGGTCCATATAAGCTAAGCCAAATTGACTGCCATCACGGTCTATGGCAACCAAGAAGTTATTCTGACTGTCCGGCTTACTGCTATCGACCACTGTCCCTGGCGTAATGACCTGAACAACCTCTCGTTTAACAACCCCAACTGCTTGTTTAGGATCTTCCATTTGTTCTGCAATGGCTACCTTGTAACCCTGCTCAATCAAGACATCGATATACTGTTGGGCAGAATGATAGGGGACACCCGCCATAGGAATCGGATTGTCCGCATTCTTATTGCGACTCGTTAAGGAAATTTCCAGAATCTGCGCAGCATTGACCGCATCCTCATAAAATAATTCATAAAAATCACCCATCCGAAAGAGCAAAAACGCATCTGGATATTGCTTTTTAATATCCACATACTGTTGCATGCCGGGTGATAGCTTTTCTGTCGCCATTTTCCGTCTCTCCTTGTCAAAAATAAGTCTTGAGAGTAACTCCCAAGACCTTACTTATCTTTCATCAAATCTAGCAAACGATCTTCCATGAGTTTGGCAACGTGCTGGTCTCGACAAATAACCAATAAGGTATTGGCACCAGCAACTGTTCCTAAAATCCATTCATCCTTGTTTGCATCAACAATATTTGCCAAAACAGAGGCTTCTCCCAATTTGGTATGAAGCACCAAGGTAAACTCTGCTCTTGCAACACCTTCTAAATGATGAGACAAAAATTCCACCAAATCAATCTTTTCTGTCTCATTTGCTAGTACATAATACACCATATCATTTTTCTTGACCTTGGTCAAGCCGATTTCGCGCAAATCACGAGACAAGGTTGTCTGCGTCACAAAGACATTGTGTGCCTCCAACCGATCTTGAATTTCTTTTTGTGTACTTAATTTCTCCTCAGTAATCATTTTTTTTATTAACTGATGACGATCTCTTTTTCTCATAAAATCCTCTTATATGCATATTTATAACTAATTTTATAACTATATTATACCAAAAAAACAGGAGATTTCAAAAATTTTTTCTTCTTTCTTTAAAATTGTGATAAAATAGTAGAAAAGTCCAAAAAGGAGCTCTTAATGAATACAAAAGAATTGATTGCTAGCGAGTTGGCTAGCGTCATTGATAGCCTGGACCAAGAGGCTATTTTAAATTTACTGGAAACCCCTAAAAACTCAGAAATGGGAGACATCGCTTTCCCTGCTTTTTCTCTTGCAAAAGTCGAACGCAAAGCACCTCAAATGATTGCTGCTGAACTGGCTGAAAAAATTAACAGCCAAGCCTTTGAAAAGGTTGTCGCAACAGGACCTTACGTTAACTTTTTCCTTGATAAATCTGCCATTTCTGCTCAAGTATTGCAAGCTGTTATCACTGAAAAAGAACACTATGCTGATCAACATATTGGCAAACAAGAAAATGTTGTTATCGACATGTCTAGTCCCAATATCGCTAAACCATTCTCTATCGGTCACCTGCGCTCAACTGTTATCGGAGATAGCTTATCACATATTTTCCAAAAAATCGGTTATCAAACGGTCAAGGTCAACCATTTGGGAGACTGGGGTAAACAGTTTGGGATGTTGATTGTTGCCTACAAAAAATGGGGAGACGAAGAAGCTGTAAAAGCTCATCCAATCGATGAACTTCTTAAACTCTATGTCCGCATCAACGCTGAGGCTGAAAATGACCCTAGCTTGGATGAAGAAGCACGCGAATGGTTCCGTAAACTTGAAAATGGCGACGAGGAAGCTCTCGCTCTTTGGCAATGGTTCCGTGATGAAAGTTTGGTGGAATTTAACCGCCTGTACAATGAATTGCAGGTTGAATTTGACAGCTACAACGGAGAAGCCTTCTACAACGATAAGATGGATGCAGTTGTAGACATTCTTTCTGAAAAAGGCCTTCTTGTTGAATCAGAAGGGGCCCAAGTTGTCAACCTTGAGAAATATGGAATTGAACATCCAGCCCTTATCAAGAAATCGGATGGTGCAACTCTCTATATCACTCGTGACTTGGCTGCAGCCCTTTACCGTAAAAACGAATACCAATTTGCTAAATCTATCTACGTTGTTGGTCAAGAACAATCTGCCCACTTTAAACAACTCAAAGCTGTTTTGCAAGAGATGGGCTACGATTGGAGTGAAGATATTACTCACGTTCCTTTTGGTTTGGTTACAAAAGAAGGGAAAAAACTCTCTACTCGTAAAGGGAATGTCATCTTACTAGAGCCTACTGTTGCAGAGGCTATTAGCCGTGCCAAGGCTCAAATCGAGGCTAAAAATCCTGAACTAGAAAACAAAGACCAGGTAGCGCATGCTGTTGGGGTTGGAGCCATTAAATTCTATGACCTTAAGACCGACCGTACAAATGGATACGACTTCGACCTAGAGGCTATGGTATCCTTCGAGGGTGAAACTGGACCTTACGTTCAATACGCCTACGCTCGTATCCAATCTATCTTACGCAAGGCGGATTTCAAACCAGAAACAGCTAGCAACTATAGCTTGAATGATGCTGAAAGTTGGGAAATCATCAAACTCATCCAAGACTTCCCACGTATTATCAACCGTGCGGCGGATAACTTTGAACCTTCTATCATTGCTAAATTTGCAATTAGCCTGGCTCAAGCCTTTAACAAATACTATGCACATACGCGCATCTTGGATGAAAGCCCAGAACGCGACAGCCGTCTAGCCCTTAGCTACGCAACCGCAGTCGTTCTCAAAGAAGCACTTCGCTTGCTTGGAGTAGAAGCACCTGAGAAGATGTGATTCAGTTCTAACAATTGGAACTAAAGTTCCTAATTGTTAGACGCTAGCCGCTTATATGCGGACTAGCTAACTGCTTCACTAGTAAAGACACTTGCCTAAACGCCTCACTAATTCACCTAACCAAATAATATCGATTTGGTTAGGCTCATGTCGTAATCTTTTAATCACTTTATTATAAAGTAGTCTAAGTAACAAATGCCAAATCCTATCAGGTATTTGGCTAGGTGCTTCACTAGTCATGGCCCCTAAATATAATCGATTTAGAGACCATGACGTCGCAACTATGGTGATTTGCCTAATCGCTTCACTAAACTAATTCAATCTACTCACTACTACTTCTTTATCATACAGGGAGATATTCTATGAGCCAATATGCTTATATCCTCGTTGTGATTAGCTTGGTTTTCCTTTTTCTGCTTAATAAGTACGAGAAGGAGAGACTGCAAAAACTCTACCAAGAACAACTTTTAAAGGATGAAACATTTAGGTCTGACATCAAAGAGAAAATTCACACGACTGAAAACATCAATGATGTCATTGCTTACATCAATAAAACTTATCATCTAGGAATGTTGCTATCAAAAGACATTACAGATCAATTGAAATAATCAAAAACCGAGAAGAAAGCTTCTCGGTTTTTTTAGGGCATAATTTTTATCTTCCAACTATAGCAAATAACATTTATATTAAAAATTTTATAGGTAATTTTCATCTCTGCTATAGAGGGGGATATAATAAGTTCTTTCTTCTAATGATTGAAAGATTGGTTTCAGCTTAACTTTCCAACTCATACAAATCTGCGATAATCGCTGCGACACGTTTGATATCTCCCAGCATACCTCGCATTTCAAAATCAGCCAATACAGGGAAGCCAAAACGTTGACTATATTGCTTGGCTGTCAGGCAGTATTGGTTATTAAAGTTACGATTTCCTGAACCAACCACACCAAAACACTTACTAGCATTGTCACCATAGGCGATAAAATCTCCCACTGGTGTCGTCAAAATCTCGACATCTCCGTTATCCACGCCATTCCCACCTTCTAGGTAAGTCGGCAAAAAAGCAACATAGGGATGGTCCATTTCATAGAAATCTTGGCCTTCTTTGACCAAATCCTTGATATGAATCTTTTGAACCTCAATTCCCTCGTACTGGGACAAGAGATAGTCTTTCAAGCGCGTCACAAAACTCTCCGTATTTCCGCTCAGACTGATGTAGACCAAGGAAACTTTTTTCATGTTCTCCTCCTTTTTTTAAATCATAAAAAATAACTACCAAGATTGTATCTTGATAGTTATGCTTTGTCAACTCTTAGGCAAGTTCTTCCTCTTCTTGAATTTCTGTCAATTCTTTTTGCTGACGCCACATTTTATAGAAGACGATTGCTAGGAAGATAACATTGAGTACGATCCCAAAAATAGCAGAACCTTTGGCACCAAGCTCCGCTCCCATACGGATGTTAGGGTCTGTAAAAAGTAAAACCGCATCCTGAACGCCGATAAAGTTGTAGATAGAACCAACGATGGCAACGAAGACATAAGCAAGATAAGTGTAGTTAGCCAATTGGATGTTTTTACGAACAAGGAAAACCAAAGACACAACCACCAGAATAACAGATAAGACAACCAAGAGAATGTTGAAGATAGAATGACCATGCTCCGATACCTTAATGGTGTAAGCAACGAGCTCCTTAGCATAAGTAGCATTAACACCTGATGCTGATGTTTCTAGATTGTTCATACCCTCCGCAGTAGGTACTGGAGATATGATTCCAAATAGTGACATTGCTGAGAGTAAGGCTGAAAAAATCAGTAATACCCATAGATAGATTGGTTTCTTTTTCATAATAGAACCTCCTGATATTATTATCGATATTATAGCACTTTTTGTAAAGGGATACAAATATTATAGTGTGGTTTCCACCTGTTTTCGGTAGGCTTTTGGCGATTTTCCGCACAATTTTCGGAACACTTTATAGAAATATCCAACATTACTGTAACCAACAGCATAACAAATATCTTCAATACTGTCACTAGTTGAAAGCAAGAGCTGCTGGGCAGCCTTAATGCGTTGTTTATTTAGTAACTCTGCGAAGGTCGAATTGGTTTCACGCTTAATCAACTGTCCCAGATAAACAGGATTGATAAAGAGATCCTTACTGATATCCTTGAGAGAAAGTTCTTTCTGATAATCACTCCCAATGACTTCTAGCACACTAACCACATTTTCATTCATCCGATATTGTCCAAAGAATCGAGTCAGAGTTTCCTTGATATAAGGAACCAATTCATCGAAGGTTTGAATAGCATGAATCGTTTTGACAATATCCGTCAAATCATCAGCCTTTAGATGTTCAAACAAATGAAAGACATCCATGACAAACTGGATAAAAAGCTGTTTGGTAATCGGAACACGCGGTGTATTTTCAAGAACCACCTTCTCCAAGAGATTTAACTCTTCTACGATTTGATTGAGATTTCCCTGAATGATAACCCTATAAATCGGTTCGTAATAGGCAAAGAGACTCTCAGACTGTTTTAGATTTACAGAACCGTAAAAGAGGGCTTTCTCAGCATTCAGCTTCCAGCGTTCAAAGTGTTCCTGATAAGGAGCTTCAAAGGGAGTAACGACTAAACCATCTAGGAGTTGATCAGAAATAAAAATCTGCCAGTCTTGACCCAAGACATAGTAGGGAATGGTGAAAGAGCCTTGTTTTTCCTTGGATAGGCCTATCCACCAATTCTCCTTACCTCCTAGATAACTAACAAATCCAGCCTCGTCTAAATCTTGACTGAGGGTCTGACTTCTCTTTCCTCTCTCGCCTAGCTGACCTGCAATCTTCTCCAGCAAATTACCCAACTCTACCTTATCAACAGGTTTGACCAGATAGTCCACCACACTAAGGTTCATTGCTCTTTTTACATAATCAAACTCCTGATAACCTGAGAGCAGGATATAGGCAGCATCTGGTAAGATTTCTTTCATCTCCCGAATCATATCAAGCCCTGTTTTGTCGGGCATATTGACATCGGAAATGACTACATCGACAGGATTTTCCCGAACATATTCCATGGCTTCATCAGCATGACTGGCTGTTGCGACGACCTCCATATCCCACTTATCAAAAGGAATCAAACGTTTCAGACCTTCTGTCACCATGTACTCATCATCTACTAATAATACTTTATACATTTTCTCCCTTTCTACTCATCTTGAATTGTAATACGATACTGAACACCTGCTTGCTCCGCAGACTCTATAGTAATGGCATAGCGATCCCCAAAATAGAGCACAAAACGCTCATGGACATTGACAATCCCGATAGACTGCTTTTGTTCACTATAACTGGCTTGGTGTTCAAAATGTCTCTGCCTTAACTTTTCTCGGATATCGACCAGCTTTTCAGTCGACATTCCACGGCCATTATCTACCACCAAAATTTCTACAAAACCATCCTGTTTAAGCGCCTTGATGCTAATCACATTATCTGTCCGTCTGTGGTCAACACCATGCGCGAAATAATTTTCTACCAGCGGTTGCAAGGTAAACTTAGGAATCTTCATATTCTCTAACTCTGGATCTATCTTGAAACCATAGGCAATGGACTTGGGATAGCGAACCATGCAGAGATAACTGTATTTACGGCAAAATTCTAATTCCTGTTTGAGAAGAGTTTCTCTTTCGTCGGAAATATTGTTACGCAACAGGCTACTGAACTCATAAATGATATCTGCCAACTCATCTTGACTTTGCATAACTGCATACATGCGCAAGAACTCCAGCGTATTATACATAAAATGAGGGTTGATTTGCGCCTGCAAGGCCCGCATATTGGCATCTTTTTGACTAAGCTCTAACTGATAAATATCATGTATATTCTTTTCCAATCGATCCAACATATCATTGGTGGTCTCTGCGATTAAGAGCAATTCCTGATCCTTTTCAAGCGTATCAATGCGAAGACCTTCTTGTCCTTGGGCAATAGCTTGGATGGAATCCACCAAATCCACTACCTGCTTTTGATAATTAGCAAAGGTCTTCCTCAAAGTCAGATAGAGAATGACAATAAAGAGAAGGCTCAAACCCACAATCAAAGCAGAGCTGGCAACTGTTCCTTGTAAAACAAAGTTTTTAGGAACTGCCACCTGAACCTGATATCCATGAGAAGTCATACCAACAAACCAGTTCTCATGTTCCCTATTGACCCTCTCACCAATATGAAAAATCTCCGTATCAAATGGTGATGTCACAGTAACAGCCATCGGAATATGACCTCGGGTATTGTCAATGGCATGATATAAAACTTCTGGATCCAAGGAGATGTAAATCACTCCTATAGATTGATCCGTTGCTGGGTCCAGAACTGGAATTCCAAAACTATTTGCCTCTGGTTTAAAGGCCTCAGCTGGCAAGACATGACCACTTCTTTTATCCCTTGTTGACACATAAACTTCTTTAAAATCCTGCAAGACGATTGCAACACCCGTTATAGAGTCATTTTGGACATAAAGATCATCAATGTTTTCATACAGAGAAATAGAAGTTGACGAAGTTGCTTGATGCTCCAACAGCCAATAAAAATACTCAGAAGTTGACAAGCTAAAGTACTTATAAACCCCTTGTATCCGGTCTTGATTGGCTACTAAATCTTGCGCCAGTTGGGCTGACTCCCGATAATAATACTCCACCTCATCAACTGTTCGAGTGGTTACACGTTGGGCTACTCTTTGAGCTTCCTTTTCCCGTGAATCCCAGTCAGCGTAAGAGAGTAAGATTGCAAAACTCGCAATAATAATCATCATAACTGAACTGTAGGTTCTTAGAAGCGTATGTAGCCAAAACTGCTTCATTCTATTTTGTCGCCAATTTTTCATGGATACTTTCATAGACCGGTTCCAACATATCACTGATAAAGAAATGCCACATCCCAATTCCTACAAAGAAAAGTAGGGCAGGCATATAGTAACCAATTGCCACAAGTAGCACAGTTCCAAGGAGAACCTTGGCCACAGCCACTAGACTCATAAAGATGCCAATCAAGGATAGTTTGAGACTATTTCGATAAGACAAGTCAAAATAAACTTGTAATTTCAAAGATACTGTATAAGCCAAAAACAGCAGGGCAACTACTAGAACATTCAAAAAGGTCGCAATCAAATGAACGATGGTCTGATGAGGTAATTGAACCAATAGATACAAACCATAGACCAAAACTAGATCCACCCCTAAAAAGCTATAGAAAATCAGGTTGCTTGAAACAAAATTTTGCTTATAAAGAGACCAAGCCTCCTTCAAACTGTATTCCCGAAAGCTATAACCATGTTCTGCATATAGACTCATCAAGGTGGCACTAGCCGGCGCTAGACCAAGGATAATCCCTCCTGCTAAAGTTAATAGCCAAAAGAAGGCTGTCGCAATCATCCCTAAAAAGAAACGATTAAAGACAAAGTCTAAAAATCTCCCCATGATATCCCCCTAAAAATAACTATGAAACTATTATATCATATTTCAAGCGTTTTCAAAAACTTCTAGTATCCATTTACAATCCCACCAAACCATGGTAAAATGAGAATTGTGAAAAAATTATCAGGAGACAATTCATGAAGAAATCTATCTTAACTACACTGCTTTTTGCAGTTCTTTACTTCCTCTGCATGGGGATTGGTGTCCTTTTGGGCAATCTCTTTGACCAAACTGGAAACATGTTTTATGCGCCTGCCTTTACTGCCCTTGTCGGCGGTAGCGTCTATATGATTCTAATCGCAAAAGTTCCGCGCTTTGGAGCCATTACCACTATCGGCCTTGTCATTGCTCTCTTTTTCTTGGGAACTAAACACGGTGCCGGTGCCTTCCTTCCTGGAATTATCTGTGGCCTGCTAGCAGATGTAGTAGCTAACCTCGGAAAATACAAGGACCAAACTAAGAATTTCCTTTCTTTCATACTCTTTGCCTTTAGCACATCCGGACCAATTCTACTCATGTGGATTACTCCCAAAGCCTATATGGCTACTCTTCTGGCAAGAGGAAAATCCCAAGAATATATCGACCGTATCATGGTCGCGCTAAATCCTGGAACCGTCCTTCTATTTATCGCAAGTATTGTCATCGGAGCCCTAATGGGTGCCTTGATTGGACAAACCTTGAGTAAAAAATTGGCACAGAAAATCTGATTACTAAAAAAGAGCCACACGGCTCTTTTTATTTATGGCTCAATTTCTTGGTCAAGAAATCTCCCAAGAATTGGATTGCAAAGATAATCAAAATGATAATTATGGTTGCCAGGATGGTCACATCGTGATTGTAGCGGTTAAATCCATAAGCGATGGCTACGTTACCGATACCACCAGCTCCAACCGCACCGGCCATAGCTGTTTCACCAACAAGGGAAATCAAGGTCACTGTCGTCACACGGATCAAATCTGGAAGACCTTCTGATAGGTAAACACCTACGATATCCCAGAAGGTCGCTCCGCTAGCTTGAGCCGCCTCAATGACACCACCATCCAATTCAACCAAGACAACCTGAACTTGACGGGCAAAGAAGGCAAAGACCGCAAAAGATAGGGGTACAATAGCCGCATTGGGCCCGATACTTGTCCCTACGATTAGGTGTGAGAAGGGGGACAAGACTGCCAAGAGAATGATAAATGGCACCGCACGGAAAATAGAGGTAATTTTGTCTAAAATCCAGAAAACGACTTTATTTTCCAAGACACCACCTGGCGCTGTCAAGACAAGGAAGAGACCTGCAACAAGCCCCAAGAAACCTCCGATGATGAAGGAAAGAACTGTCATATAAAGAGTTAGGTAGATGGCTGTTCCCCAGCCTGCTTGACCAGCCCAACCCATTTTATAGACATTTGGTAAATAGGTTTGAATCAATGATTCCATCTTACTGTCCTCCCTTCAATACTTTTAGCTGCACACCCGCTTGACGAATGGCTTCTTGGGCACCTGCTAGCGCTGCTTTTTCACCTGACAAGACCACCACTAATTCCCCAACAGGAGTGCCATCGAGAATTTCGATATTTCCATAAAGGATATTAGCCGTCACTTGGTAATGTTTGTACAATTCATTCAAAAGTGGCTCATCTGTTGAAGCACCTGCATACTTGAGTTGCACCAAGAGACTGTTTTCAGACAGATGTTCCACGATTTCTTGCTTCTCGATTTTGACCATGGCTTCGTCAATACCTGTAGCTGTTGAGATAAAGTCTTGAGTCAAAGGTTGTTTAGGGTCTGAGAAGATTTCAAGCACACTGCCCTCTTCAATCAAATGCCCATCCTGCATAACTGCCACACGGTTGGCAATGTCTTTGACAATCTGCATTTCATGCGTAATCAAGACAACAGTCAAGCCTAATTTTTGGTTCAAATCTTGCAACAAGGCCAAAATCTGCTTGGTTGTCTTAGGGTCAAGGGCAGAAGTTGACTCGTCTGAAATCAAGATTTTTGGATCATTTGCTAAGGCACGCGCAATAGCTACACGCTGTTTTTGCCCTCCAGATAGTTGTGAAGGATAGTTTTCAGCACGGTCTGCCAAGCCAACCAAGTCCAACAACTTGGCTACTTTAGCCTTCTTTTCTTCCTTGCTGAGTCCAGAGTGTTTGAGGGCAAAGGCTACATTCTCCTCTGCTGTCTTTTGACTCATCAGGTTAAAATGCTGGAAAATCATCCCGATATCTTGACGTTTACGACGCAACTGCTCTGCCGTCAAGGTCACCTTACCATCAAAAATCACATCGTCGTCAATGGTAATTTTCCCTGCAGATGGTTTTTGCAAGAGGTTAATCACCCGTACAAGGGTTGATTTCCCTGCTCCAGAATATCCAACGATTCCGTAGATATCTCCTTCTTGGATGTGAATGGTCACATCCTTGACCGCTGTGATAGTTCTCTTCTTTTGGTGAAAAGTCACATCAATCTGATCTAACTTGATAATATCTCTACTCATAGCTTCTAATCAGCTCCTCTACTAATTCAATATGGGTGTAGTAATCGGCGATTCGCACGTTTTCATCTCCACCATGGTCTCGGCTATTGGCATTTCCTAGACCGAAGGCCACCATGGGCACCTCTAAGGCATCAAAGACCGTATGCATAGGCCCTGTCCCCGCTGTAGTCGGCAAGACTGAGACGCCCTGTGGATAGAATTTCTTGGCCAATTCGATCACATTGAGAATGGCTGGCGCGCTCATATCGCTTCGATAGCTCATCTCTCCCAAGGTATAGTATAATTCTACCTTATCAAAGCCATTTTTGTCTAGCTGTTTCCGAATTTTTTCCAGAACATCATGCGGTTCTAGGCCAGGAACCAAACGAACTTCTAACTTAGCGCTGGCTTCTGCTGGCAAAATTGTTTTAACTCCTTGCCCTTGATAACCTGACTGAATCCCTTCGATATTAAGAGCTGGCTCAAAAAAGAAACGTTTTAGGAAGGCTGCACGGTCCTCTTGTAAGAGAGGCAATTCCAAACCATAAATCTGACTGATTTCCCCTGGATTTCGTTGGGCATAGGTATCCACCAAGGCCAATTCTCGTTCATTTGGCTCTTGTACTTTTTCGTACAAACCTTCAACCAAGATACGGCCATCTGCTGCACGAAGAGACTGTAAGGCTTGAAGGAGATACCACGGAGCTGATTCCACAACCCCACCATAACTAGAGTGAATATCCACATCAGCACTTTTTACCTTGGCATCAAAGGTCACAATCCCCTTATTTCCACCAGAAATTTCTAGCTGTTCCAAGGCATTTTTGGTCCCTTGTTCCCAGACCAACAAATCCGCCCCACGGAGTTTATCCGCATGTTTTTCCAGATACTTATCCAGGTCTGTCGAAGCTGATTCCTCCGCTCCCTCCATGATAAAACTGATATTGACAGGCAGGTCATCATGGTGTTGCATGTATTTTCTCAAAGCACTCAAACGAGCTGTGATATGACCCTTGTCGTCATCAACCCCACGCCCATACATGAAACCATTGCGGACCGAAAGCGTAAAGGGATCCTCTGTCCACACCTGATCCCCATCCGCTGGCACAGTGTCATAGTGGTTATAGAAAATCAGGGTCTTGGCATCTGGACGCGAACTCTTGAAATGTGCCATGACAAAAGGCGCCGTATAAGTCTCATCAATCTCCACTTCAGCCTCAACACGCTTAAAAATCTCACCCAGATAGTTGGCAACTTCTTTGAGACCCACCTGTTGGGCAAAGACCGACTTCTTAGAAATCAAGGTACGCAAAACCTCAAAATAATGCTGGGCCACATGATCCTTTTCAAATTTTTCAATCTGTTCTTGTTCACTAGGAAAAACCATATTCTCTCTACCTTTCTATGAACCTATAGTCTTCTTTACAATCCCTGCTCTATACAAAAGCAAGAGGTGGAATTTTCTCTCCCACCTCCCTGTTTCTTATTACCAAACTGGTTGATCCAAACCGTCTGATGTTTCTTCGATAACTTTTTTCACTTCATCTGTGTGGTAAGCTGCGATTACTTTCTTGATAGCATCAGCTTTTGGTGATGTTTCCCAATCTTTTTTCGCAACGATGATGTTGTACCATTGTTTTGAATTTTCATCAGCTTGTTCTTTGAAAAGTGCTTTCTTGTAGTCCAATTTTGCTTCTGTAACGAAGGTATTGTTTACAACAGCAGCGTCAACTGATGACAATGAACGAGCTGTTTGGCTAGCATCCAATTCAGTGATTTTCAAGTTCTTTGGATTCTCTTTGATGTTAGCAACTGTTGCAAGAGCAGTTCCTGAAACGTCCAATTTAATCAAGCCAGCTGATTGAAGCAAGTAAAGCGCACGGCTTTCGTTTGTAGCATCGTTCGGTACAGCGATTTCTCCGTTTGCTGGGATGTCTTCTACTTTAGTGTACTTGTTGTCGCTTCCATTCAAACCTGAGTAAAGACGGATTGGAGAGATGTAAGTATCTGCAATCGCTACAAGGTCTTTTCCGTTTTCTTTGTTCCAGTTGTTCAAGAAGTTATAGTGTTGGAAAGCGTTCAAATCTACTTCGCCATCAGCAGTTGCCTTGTTTGGTTGTGAGTAGTCTGTGAACTCTGTAAATTCCAAAGTGATACCGTCTTTTTTAACCAATTCTTGAATTTTGTCCCAACGTTTTTCTTCAGAACCGCTACGGTTAACAGTTGCAATTTTAATAGTTGTTGCATTGTCTGCTTTCTTTTCTGAGTTTCCGCAAGCTGCAAGAGCCAAACCTGCGACTGTAGCAAGGGCTGCTACACCAAGCCATTTTTTAATTTTCATGATTCTTTCTCCTTAAAAATAATACCGTACTAGTATCTCACAATTTGTTTGATTTCACAAATTGTTATTAGATAGCCAGATATATAGTTTAAAACTATATCCCTAAAAACTGAGAAATCATCCACCTTATGCAGAATGGATGATTTCAAAAAATTATTTAATATCAGCTTCTGCTGGTAGATAAGTGTCTCCGAAGAATTGTTTAGACAATTTTTCAAGGGTTCCGTCTTTGTAGAGTTCTTGGATACGTTTGTCTACAAATGTTTTTAACTCATCTTGACCTTTAGCAAGAAGTGGGTAAACGTAAGGTTGTTGGTCGCTTGGAAGTTCGATAACTTTCAAGTTATCCAAACCTTGGTTCTTGATAACTGTTTCAACACCGATTTTATCAAAAATCTTGTAGTCAAACTGGCCATCGCTCAAGCGTCCCATGATTTGTTGGAAGTCTGCTCTAGTGTAGTTAAGGACAGTTGGATTATCTGCGTGTTGTTTGTTGTAGTCTTCTAACTGTTTAGCAGATGTTGTCCCTTGAACAACTTCTGTTGATTTTCCACCGATATCATCAAGTGATTTGATGCTAGAGTCGTCCTTCTTCACTACAAGAACGTTAGGGTTTTTAGCAGTTGGGGCTGCGTAAAGGTATTTTTCAGCACGTTCTTTGGTGTAGCTGATGTTGTTAACGGCCATTTGGTAACGGTCAGCATCTAGTCCTGCAAAGACACCTGACCACTCTGTCTTCTCAAACTTGACATCATACTTGTCAGAGTCTTTAAAGATAGCGCGAACCACTTCAATTTCGTAACCAGTTAATTCGCCATTTTCTTCATAGTTGAATGGTTTTGGTGAAGCATTGGTTGCAACGATAATTTCTTTCTTGCTAGCTGCTTCTCCTTCTTTTTTCGCACCACCTGAGCAAGCTGCTAGCACGCCTGCAGCAACAAGCCCTAGAGCAGCAAGAGATGAGTATTTAACGATTTTTTTCATGTCATTTCCTCCAAAATAGAATACCTTATAATCTTAACAGAAAAAGAGCATTTACGCCATTATATGATATCTATCTCTGTGATAGGTTTTCTTTATGGCTGATTTATACTCAATGAAAATCAAAGAGCAAACTAGGAAGCTAGCCGCAAGCTGTACTTGAGTACGGTAAGGCGACGCTGACGTGGTTTGAATTTGATTTTCGAAGAGTATTAAAAGACCAAACGCAAGACGGCAATCAAAACCACTCCAAAGAGAACTGTTCCGACTAGATTGCGGTAGCGAAAGGCTACCCAAGCTGTTGGAAAGACGGCTAAGAAGTCCAGCCATTTGATTTGAGGAAGACTGCAAACCTTACCTGTCACTACACTTGAAAGAATCAAGGCAAAGATAATAGAAACGGGCAAGAACTTCAAAAAACGCTCAACGATAGCTGGCAAGCCCTTATACTTGACCAAGATGAAGGGAATCATACGGGGAATCCACGTCACCAAGCCAGAGAAAATAACTGCTAATAAAAGATACTTACTGACCATCTAAAACCACCCCCATTGTACAACCAAGTAGCGTCGCAAACAGAACAGCTAGCGACTGAGACACCACTGTCAAGAGTAAAAAGAAGGACACCGCAACAACCGCTAGGATAATGAGCAGATTTCGGACAGGAATCCGTCTTTGCATAATCTGGAATTGCGAAGCAAAAATTCCGATGAACATCCCAACCAAAGCAAAGTCCAGCCCAAAGATTTCTGGATTTGGCAGCAGGCCACCCAGAGCCGTTCCGACAACTGTTCCCACAAACCAAGCCACATAGCTGTTGAGATTGTTTCCGTGCATCCACATCGGATTGACCTTGTCTGTATGGGCTAACTCGCCCATCAAAACGCCATAAGTCTCATCCGTCAAAAGGCTAGACATACCGATATTTTGCCAGAGACTGGTATGACGGAAATAAGTCGATGCGTGCAAGCTCAGCAAAAAGAGACGCAAATTAATCAAAAAGACCGTCATAGCAATAGCTGCCACAGGTGCTTGAACTGCAATCAGTGCCAGCATGGCAAACTGGGCACTCCCAGCATAAACAAAGAGGCTCATCAAGCCCATCTCTACAGGTGTCACATAGGGCGCACCGATAATTCCACAGGCCAGCCCGATACTGACATAACCAAGGGCCGTTGGCATGGCTGCCTGCACTCCCTCCCAAAATCCTTTTTCTTTCATCGTTCTCCTCATATTGTCTAAATAATACTCAATGAAAATCAAAGAGCAAACTAGGAAGCTAGCCGCAGGCTGTACTTGAGTACCGCAAGGCGAAGCTGACGTAGTTTGAAGAGATTTTCGAAGAGTATAAGTAGGCTGAAAAGGCTCCAGCCACAGCATGGACTATTATAACACATTCATAGAAGAGAAAAAAGTCTGCTGATTGTAATCAGACAGACTCCATTTTATTCCATCGTATCAAAAGCGAGACTTGGTTTGGCATTGAGGTCCAAGTTTGCAAAGCTTTCTTTGTTCCACTCGCTGACGCTGGCATAGGCAATCATACCTGCATTGTCTCCGCAGAGGCGCAGAGGTGGGATGATGACCTTGACATCTGTTATTTCGGTTGCTAGGCGTTCTCTGAGACCTTTATTGGCTGCCACACCACCTGCCACAACTAGAGTTTTAACAGGGTATTTCTCCAAAGCCTTCTTGGTTTTTGCCATGAGAATATCCAGGACAGCTGCTTGGAAGGAAGCACACAAATCCTCTGTGGACAGATTTTCTCCCTTTTGTTCGGCATTGTGATGAAGATTGATAAAGGCAGACTTCAAACCTGAGAATGAAAACTCCAGATTATCTTCCTTAATCATGGCACGAGGGAAATCATAAATATCCTGCCCCTGATGAGCTAGCTCGTCAATCTCACGACCGGCAGGATAGGTCAAGCCCATGACACGGCCGACCTTATCATAGGCCTCGCCAACCGCGTCATCTCGCGTTTCCCCAACAATCTTGTAATCACCAGCCTCGGAAACATAGACCAACTCTGTGTGTCCACCGCTGACCAAGAGGGCTAGCAAGGGAAACTCCAAAGGCTCCACGCTCTGAGCTGCCATGAGGTGACCAGCCATGTGGTTAACAGGAATCAGCGGAAGTCCATGTGCCCAAGCAAAGGCCTTGGCAGCTGACAAGCCAACTAGCAAGGCTCCGACCAAGCCTGGTCCATAGGTAACAGCCACAGCTGTCACGTCCTCTTCCGTAATCCCTGCTTCTGTCAAAGCCTCCTCGATACAGGCTGTAATGACCTCGACATGGTGACGACTGGCTACTTCTGGCACTACGCCCCCAAAACGTTTGTGACTCTCAATTTGACTAGCAATGACATTGGACAAGAGCTCATCATCGTTTTTCAAGACGGCAACACTGGTCTCATCACAGGATGTTTCAAATGCTAAAATATATCTATCCTTCATCTATTTCTCTCTTCATGATGATGGCGTCCTCGACTGGATCATGGTAGTAGGCCTTTCTCTCAGCGATGACTGCCATCTTTTCTTTTTTGTAAAATGCTTGCGCTCGTTGGTTTGACTTTCTGACTTCGAGGAAAATCTCCTTGTCTGTCGGCAATTGAGCGAATAAAGCAGAGGCTATCCCCTGGCCTCGATAGGCTTCTTTGACAGCTATTTGCAGGACTTCTACTTCAAAAAGATTCTCCTGAACAGCTAGAAATCCAATCACTTCGGTCCCATCATAAGCCAAAGCATACCAAGTCTGGTCTTGGGACAGGTCTGCTTGGATTTGTTCTATCGTCCAAGGACTGACTGGGTAAACAGCTATCATAACAGCGTAGATGGCTTGAGCCAAGTCAGGTTGCTGTTGAGTTCGTTTGATTTCTATCATAGGCGTTTAATGTAGGACTCACCAGAATCGGTATGGTTCTTGAGCCAGTTTTCCTCAGCCTCAACACGTTTGAGGTAGTTCGGCACAAAGTCGTGCAAGGAATCTGCTTCCTTGTCCCAGGCCCAAAGAGCAAGATTGGCTGCATTAGGCAAGGTTTCTTTGTAATCAGTCCTTGGCAAATGTTCTTGAATCTGCTCCACAAAGGTTCCAATTTCTCCGACAAAGGTTACCTGACTAGCACCTTTGACTTTTTCTAGCACCTCTTCAAAAGATAGGTGCGCTTCTGGCATGACAGATTTAGCATTTTCATAAAATCCTGCATAAACATTATTGCGACGCGCATCCATCAAGGGGACAAACAAACCTTCTTGTTGGTAGGGCACCAGAGCCAAGAGGCTCGACATACCAACTAACTCAATGTTCAAGGTATGAGCCAAAGTCTTAGCAGTGGCTACCGCAATTCGCAAGCCTGTGTAGCTACCTGGCCCTTCCGCTACCACGATTCGGTCCAAATCCTTGGGTGTCAGGTCCAGACTCAACATCAAAAAATCGATGGCAGGCATGAGGGTAATACTGTGATTTTTCTTGATATTAATCGTCGTCTCGGCAAGAATCTGCTTGTCCTCTAAAACAGCGAGAGAAAGAGCCTTGCTGGACGTATCAAAAGCTAATACTTTCATAACACATTCCTATCTTTTGGTCTGCTTACTATTATACTACAAAAGCTGGCACATGGGAATTTTCTTTATTCCCAAACAAAAATGCCCCAGCATAAGCAGGGCATCTAAGCATTTAAACCAAAGTAGAAAACGAGCCAGATAACATAGGTTACAAGGAGGATAAAAATTGAATAGAGCGTCACAAAAGCAAGCTTCCAAAGGAATTTTTTTTGCGGTGTCCCAGATGTACAAACAGAGCATTCCCCCATAGACACAGGCTACAAAGACTATAAACACCAAGAGGCCAACCCTATCGCAAATTCAAACAAACTAAACATTCTTAATCCTCTTTTTGGTATTTCTATTTTTATATAAACTGTTGACTATGTTGGTCTATCAATGTTAAAATGTAATTCAACACTGGTAGGAAAATCAGGTTGAGTCGTTGACTCTTCGGGTTGCGGTGCTATCCCTGAAACTTTGGTTTCTAAAGAACTGAAATTGCGATTGAACAATTCGCCCCCAGTGTTTGACGGCTCTTGACTTCGGTCAGGAGCTTTTTGATGCTTTTAAAGTTGATTCCCTCAGTAAGTTATAGTAAAATATAATATTGAGAGGATAACGTAGGGCGACTGGTAACAGAGCGTTCAAAGGTACCAACTTCTGGTACGGGTGTGGGACTGCCTTCAGCTTTGAGCTGTAAAGACCCCTGACTACCATTGGTCCTCTCTTTTTGCTTACTCTTAAATTAAGTGCTTGTCTTTGCCTTTTAGTAAGCACTCCACTCCATCTTGCTATTTCTACATCGTTATACTTATAGATTGACTTCTTAACCTCATAGATGATAAAATGGAGTAAAGGTTGAGATTTGGTCTGACTTGGTGACAAGTCTTTCAAAGGTTGTGATTCAATCACTTCAGGTAATGGTACTGCCCCTTGAGCTTGCTCAGAAAGATCCCTTAATTTTGTCTCAGCCTTTTTATTTGCTCTTGAGATTTCTCAAGAGCTTTTTCTTTTTTCAAAGATATCATTCTGTCCCAACCATCTACACCAACGATTAATGAAACTAGAACTATATTCTCCCTTAAATCTACTATCTCTTTAGATTTCCCCTTTAATTATAACACCTAAGCGCTCTCCGAACGAATCCTATCTATCTTTTGCTCCCTCTTCCCCTCACGACTTTCTCGTTTCCGTCTTTTACTAATTTTTCATTTTGTGGTATAATTGAAATAATTGTAACGAATCAAGGTCAATCTAGACAAAAATGGAATGAAATCAAGCAAATCTCTGCTAAAAGTTTGGAATAAGCTGACCTGTAAAATAGAAAGGAACTATATGATTTACAAAGTTTTTTATCAAGAAACAAAAGAACGTAGCCCACGTCGTGAAACAACACGCGCACTTTACCTAGACATCGATGCCAGCTCAGAACTTGAGGGTCGTATCACTGCTCGCCAACTTGTCGAAGAAAATCGCCCAGAGTACAACATCGAGTATATCGAACGCTTGTCTGACAAATTGCTAGATTACGAAAAAGAAACTGGCGCCTTCGAAATTACGGAGTTCTAATATGGCCTATACTCTTAAACCTGAAGAAGTAGGCGTTTTTGCCATCGGTGGTCTGGGAGAAATCGGGAAAAATACATACGGGATTGAATACCAAGATGAGATTATCATCGTCGATGCTGGGATTAAATTCCCAGAAGATGACTTGCTTGGTATCGACTATGTCATTCCTGATTACTCTTACATCGTGGACAATATCGACCGCGTCAAGGCTGTCTTGATTACACACGGACACGAGGACCACATCGGTGGGATTCCATTCCTTCTCAAGCAAGCAAATGTCCCTATCTACGCTGGACCACTTGCCTTGGCTTTGATCCGTGGAAAACTCGAAGAACATGGCCTCTTGCGCAACGCCAAACTTTACGAAATCAATCACAATACTGAGTTGACCTTTAAAAATCTCAAGGCAACTTTCTTTAGAACGACTCACTCCATTCCAGAGCCTTTGGGGATTGTTATTCATACTCCTCAAGGGAAAATCGTCTGTACGGGTGACTTCAAGTTCGACTTCACGCCAGTTGGAGAACCTGCGGACTTGCACCGTATGGCTGCCCTTGGTGAAGAAGGCGTGCTCTGTCTCCTGTCTGACTCAACAAATGCAGAAGTGCCAACCTTTACCAACTCTGAAAAAGTCGTTGGTCAGTCCATCATGAAGATTATCCAAGGTATCGAAGGACGTATCATCTTTGCATCTTTTGCCTCAAATATCTTCCGTCTCCAACAAGCAACAGAAGCTGCTGTTAAGACTGGACGTAAGATTGCGGTCTTTGGTCGCTCTATGGAAAAGGCCATTGTCAACGGAATCGAGCTTGGCTACATCAAAGCTCCTAAGGGAACCTTTATCGAGCCAAATGAAATCAAAGACTACCCTGCAGGCGAAGTTCTGATTCTCTGTACAGGTAGTCAGGGCGAGCCTATGGCGGCCCTCTCTCGTATCGCCAACGGAACCCACCGTCAGGTGCAACTCCAACCCGGTGATACGGTTATCTTCTCTTCTAGCCCAATCCCTGGAAACACTACTAGCGTCAACAAGCTGATTAACATCATTTCTGAAGCTGGTGTCGAAGTTATCCACGGTAAGGTTAACAATATCCATACATCTGGACACGGTGGTCAGCAAGAACAAAAACTCATGCTCCGCTTGATTAAGCCAAAATACTTCATGCCTGTCCACGGTGAATACCGCATGCAAAAAGTCCACGCTGGACTAGCGGTGGATACTGGTGTCGAGAAGGACAATATCTTTATCATGAGCAATGGTGATGTACTTGCTCTTACTGCTGACTCAGCTCGTATCGCAGGTCATTTCAATGCCCAAGACATCTATGTCGATGGAAATCGTATCGGTGAAATCGGCGCAGCTGTCCTCAAAGACCGTCGTGATTTATCTGAAGACGGTGTCGTTCTAGCAGTCGCAACTGTTGACTTCAAATCGCAAATGATTCTGTCTGGTCCAGATATCCTCAGCCGAGGCTTTGTCTACATGAGAGAGTCTGGCGACTTGATTCGCCAAAGCCAGCGTATCCTCTTCAATGCAATTCGTATCGCACTGAAAAACAAGGATGCCAGCGTGCAATCTGTCAATGGTGCCATTGTCAACGCCATTCGACCATTCCTCTATGAAAATACAGAACGTGAACCGATTATCATCCCGATGATTCTCACACCAGACGAAGAATAATACTCTTTGATTTTCATTGAATACAAGTCAACAAAACAGCTCCGTCTTCGGAGCTGTTTTTCTCTATGCTTTCTTTTCTTGATTTTTAGAAATACTACGATTTTTACCTTCAAGATACACCATCAAAATAGAAATGTCTGCTGGGTTTACTCCCGAAATACGGCTGGCTTGGCCGATAGTTTCTGGATTGATGAGTTTGAACTTCTGGCGAGCTTCTGTCGCGATAGAATCAATATCATCCCAGTCGATATTGGCTGGAATGCGTTTTTCTTCCATGCGTTTCATCTTGGCAACCTGGTCCATGGCTTTGGAAATATAGCCTTCGTATTTGATTTCTGTTTCAATCAATTCGATAATCTTGTCATCCAAGTCCTCTGCTGCTGGCCCGATGAAGGCTACCACATCTTGGTAAGAAACTTCTGGACGGCGAAGGAATTCCTTGGCTGTCACTGCATCTGTCAACGGCTTGAAGCCCATCTCCTCAACCTTGGCATTGGTTTCCTTGACTGGCTTGAGTTTGATGCTGTCTAGGCGCTTCATCTCATTGTCAAATTGATTTTTCTTGATTTCAAAACGAGCCCAACGTTCATCATCCACAAGACCAATCTCACGTCCCATCTCTGTCAAACGCATATCAGCATTGTCATGGCGGAGAATGAGGCGGTATTCAGCACGACTGGTCAAAAGGCGATAAGGCTCAATGGTTCCTTTAGTCACCAAGTCATCAATCATGACCCCGATATAACCGTCACTACGCTTCAAAATCAACTCAGGCTTGCCTTGGACTTTCAAAGCCGCATTGATCCCAGCGATAATCCCTTGGCCTGCTGCCTCTTCGTAACCTGACGTTCCATTTGTTTGACCAGCAGTGAAAAGTCCTGAGATTTTCTTGGTTTCCAAAGTCGCACGCAACTGGTGCGGCAAGACCATGTCGTACTCGATAGCATAACCTGTTCGCATCATCTCTGCATTTTCCAAACCTTTGATAGAATGAACCAGCTCACGTTGGACATCCTCAGGTAGACTGGTTGAGAGGCCTTGGACATAGACTTCCTCTGTATTGCGTCCTTCTGGCTCAAGGAAGAGTTGGTGACGTTCCTTATCCGCAAAGCGCACAATCTTGTCTTCAATCGACGGACAGTAACGAGGTCCCACTCCCTTGACCACACCTGTAAACATAGGCGCACGGTGGAGGTTATTTTGGATAATTTCATGGCTGGTACCATTGGTATAGGTCAACCAGCATGGCACTTGATCTTTGACATAATCCTCATCACGTGAAGTGTATGAGAAGTGATTAGGTGCTTCGTCTCCTGGCTGAATTTCTGTCACGTCGTAGTTGATAGAAGAAGCCTTGACACGTGGAGGAGTTCCTGTCTTGAAACGACCAATTTCGAGACCCAATTCCTTGAGGTTGTCAGCAAGGTTAATAGAAGCTAGGCTGTGGTTAGGTCCTGATGAGTACTTGAGATCTCCGATGATGATTTCCCCACGGAGAGCAGTCCCTGTCGTCACAATAACAGCCTTGGCAGCATATTCTTGATGGGTCGCTGTGCGTACACCGACAACCTTTCCATCTTCGACCAAGATCTCATCAATCATGGTTTGACGAAGGGTAAGATTCTCTTGATTTTCAACTGTCTTGCGCATTTCCTTAGAGTAAAGCTCCTTGTCAGCCTGCGCACGAAGGGCACGGACAGCTGGCCCCTTCCCTGTGTTGAGCATCTTCATCTGGATGTAAGTCTTGTCAATGGTCTTAGCCATCTCGCCACCGAGGGCATCAACTTCACGCACGACAATTCCCTTGGCAGAACCACCGATAGAGGGGTTACAAGGCATGAAAGCCAGCATTTCAATGTTGATAGTCGCAAGTAAGACCTTACAACCCATACGGCTAGCGGCTAGGGATGCTTCTACCCCAGCGTGTCCCGCACCGATTACAATAATATCGTATTCTTCAGTAAAATTATAAGTCATTTCTTAACCTTTCAAAAATTTCTCGTAAATAAGGAACTAACTTCTCCTCCTCTAAAGCTTGAGCCAGAGTAACCCATTTAAAGTGCGTATGCTCTTCAGGATCTAATCTGATAATTGTCTTCTCCCCAACCCACTCTGCTTTATAAACTAAGCGAGTAAAGACAGTATCCTTAGAAGTATCCAGTTGACTATCTTCGTGAAGAAGTTTGAGCGAACTGCTATCTAGCCTAACTCCCGCTTCTTCAATACATTCTCTAAGAGCTCCATCTCGCGGAAGTTCACCCTTTTCAACCCCGCCACCAGGAATATCCCAGTAAGTTGGATAAACATTGGGTTGTCCTCTTTTAATTTCCGAACGCTGAATAAGCAAATAATCATCACCACTATGAACAAGTACATGGGCAATAAGCTTAACCATCATTTTCTCTCCTATTCCTCAAGATGAATGTGTCTTAGTTGGCCATCCCAATCTGGCAAGGCTGTTTTTAAAAAGGCTGGAACTAGATTGATACCCTCAAGCTTGTCTATGTCAATCCATTCACAGGGCTGCCTTTTCTCATCTTCCTGCATGGTCAATGGAGCATCTTCAAGCAAGTCCACCAGATAATGAAACTCTATATTGTGATAGGAAACACCGTCTTGTTCAAAACGATTTTCAACAACAAAAGCTAGTTGCCCAGCTTGAGCTTTGACACCCAGTTCTTCCCTCACTTCACGAACTACCGCGTCCTCCGTTCTTTCATTGACTTGAATCGCACCACCGATAGTGTAATACTTGCCATTATCTTTGGTAACTAGGAGCTTGCCATTTTGGAGAATCAAGGCTGTCGCCCGAACGCCAAAAACTGTATTTTCCACTTTTGTCCGAAAATCTTGTTGAATCATTCTTGTCCTTTCCTTTAAACGACACAAAAACAGTCAAAACTCCAAAGAAGTGCAGGACAAAAAAGCCTGCAACATCCATGAGCTTTGACCATCATTTCTATTGCTTTTATTATTGTAGCAAATTGAGAAAATTTGTCAATCTAAATGTACTGACAAACTTGTCCGTCGCGGTAAGCATTGTCAATCAAACCACCACCTAGACACTCTTCGCCATCGTAAAAGACAACTGCCTGACCTGGTGTGATGGCGCGTTGCGGTTCTGTAAAGATAACCTCTGCCTTGTCTCCTTTGACATGGACAGTCACCTTAGAATCAGGCTGACGGTAGCGGAATTTAGCCGTACATTCTAGCGTAAATTCCTCTGGCATGTCACGAGTAAAGTGAACTTGGCTAGCCTCTAGGCTGGTTGACATGAGCGAGTCATGGTAGAAACCTTGGCCTACATAGAGAATATTCTTGCTTAGATCTTTTCCGACAACGAACCAAGGTGCATTGTCACCACCATGTTGCCCACCGATACCGAGGCCGCCACGCTGACCAATCGTATAGTACATAAGACCAGCATGCTCGCCCATATCGCGACCATCTACAGTCATCATGCGACCTGGCTGAGCTGGCAGGTAGTTGCTGAGAAAGTTTTTAAAGTTCTTTTCTCCGATAAAGCAAATCCCTGTCGAGTCTTTCTTCTTAGCAGTCGCAAGTCCTGCTTCTTCTGCTAGTCTGCGAACTTCAGGCTTTTCCAAATGTCCCAGTGGGAACATGGTTTTTTGAAGTTGTTCTTGCGACAGTTGGCTGAGGAAATAGGTCTGATCCTTGCCATTATCCACACCGCGAAGCATGTGAACAGTGCCATCCTCATCACGCGCTACACGGGCATAATGCCCAGTCGCTACATAGTCTGCCCCCAAGGTCATGGCATAGTCCAAAAAGGCCTTGAACTTGATTTCCTTGTTGCACATAACATCTGGATTTGGCGTGCGTCCTGCACGGTATTCCGCTAGGAAATACTCGAAAACGCGGTCCCAGTACTCTTTTTCAAAATTGACAGAGTAGTAGGGAATGCCAATCTGGTCTGCTACCGCAGCCACATCCTTGTAATCTTCGGTCGCCGTACAGACGCCGTTTTCATCTGTGTCATCCCAGTTCTTCATGAAGATACCGATTACATCGTAGCCCTGCTCCTTGAGAAGAAGAGCCGTCACCGACGAATCAACACCACCACTCATCCCCACGACAACACGTGTTTTAGAGTTATCACTCATGGTAAGTCTCCCATCTATTCGTTTATTCACGATTGAAGGTCGTGTGTGCTTCACGATTGAAGGTCGCTTGAGCAGTATTCATTATAACATGCTTGGTTGGAGAAGACAAGAAAGAGGCTGATAATCTGACATTCTATTTGATAGAAACAGAAATATAATTACAAAAAGGGCAATGAACAGTTAAATCTCGATTCTACTTATAAACTTATTTATAAAATAAGCTAAAAATGATATACTGTAATGAGGAGGAAGTCGTACATGATCCCTTTAAGATACTACCATCCATGTACGTAGTACGATTGTGAAAAACTACAAAGATATTCTAACATCAAAAAATACTATTTTTACTATCATTATTGTTGTAGGGCTTGGACTTTTAATAGGTTTAGTCATTCATCAAGAACATATCCAAGCAGAGAGAGGGAACATCGCTCTCAGCAAACAACATAAGAATGGACAAGATGTCGAACAAGTAAAAAATGCTATTAAAAACTTCAATATTGATTCTGAAACGATTATAGAGGATTGGAAAAAAATTCAAGAATTAAAGCCTACCACTGACGAAGGCAAAAAGACATTAATAGATTTTCTTACTTCTACGGCCGATAAAATCACTAATCATTATACTGAAAAAGCTTTAAAATTGGATATAAAGGAATCCGATAGCCAGTTTGAAGATAAACAAGCACTTGAAACAGCCATCACTTCCTTACAAAAAATACTAGAAATTATTAAAAGTGTCAACTCCACAAGCGAACAAGCTACTATTGATGAAAAAATAAAACCCATTCAAGAACTGATTTCAAAATTCCAAAAGCAAGCTGAAGTCTTGACCAAAAAAGAAGAAGAACAAAAGTCTAATAAAAAAGAAACAGAAACGACTAGTAACGTTGAGGGAAGAGAAAGCTATTCTTCAGAAGGAGGTAGCTACACTCCAAACTATACTGAGTCAAATAGGAACAGATATAATTCACAAGCACCTGCAAGCGAGCAATATTCATCTGATAGTGCTAGAAGTGGGGGAAACACTGCTGTCAATACACGAGATCAAGTTACTGATACTGCAGGAGCCCAAGGAGATACGAATACCAATAATAATAGTAATAATGCTGAAGTTCCCGATGCTAACAGTAATAATCGCACTAATTCAGCTGGAGAAACTCCAGAATCTCGTCAGCCGTAAGCAATCTGTTATTACTACTATTTAAAAATTGTCTTTTGTCAAATAAAAGCACACAAAAAGAGCCATCAAAGGCTCTTTTTCTATTTCTTAATACCAACCGTTGTTAAGCCAGAAGTTTTTAGCAGCAGTCCATGAACCGTAGCGTCCTGCAACGTAAGCATCTGCTACACGTTCTTGGTTAGCAGCTGAGTAGTCACCGTTCAAGTATGAATCTGTCAATTGATAACGTCCAATGTATTGGCCATTTGTAGCTGTATAGCTACCACCTGATTCTTTTTGAGCGATCCATTCTTTAGCTTCTGCTTCAGATCCGCTTACAGTTGCAGCAGGTGCTGAAGCTTCTGTTGAAACAACTGTTTCTTCTGCTGCAGGTGCGCTTGCCGCTGGAGCTGCTTCCTCTGCTACTTCTGTAGTTTCTGCTGCTGGAGCTGAAACAGTTTCATCTTGAGCAGCTGGTGCCGCATAAGTAGCTGGCGCTGGTGTTGCAACAGGCGCTACAGGGCCATCGATAACCAACTCTTGACCAACATAAATCAAATGAATGTTGTCGATGTGGTTGTTTTCTGCCAATTTCTCAACAGTTGTGTTGTGAGTTTCAGCGATTTCTGAAAGTGTATCACCTTCTTTAACAGTGTAAGTTGATGATTCTTGAGCAGATACAAATGATGGAGCAAATACTGCAAACAAGGCAGCTACTCCTGCAAGAGTTGTTTTAATCTTTTTAGTTGTTGATTTCATATTTGAAAATTCTCCTTCTTTCTATAGTTCTATCATACCCTTTAAATATTACCGTTTCTTGACACTTTTATGTAGAAATATTACAAAATTATTTTTTATTTCCCTAAATAAGCTATTTTTTGTTACAAAAGATGCTTTTTTATGCTATTTGTAGTGTAAAAAGGTTTTCATCCACAATTAAAGCCAAGACCTTCATTCTTTGATATAATAGAGATAAGAATTTTTATAAGGGGAAACTGATGAAATCACTTCGTTTTCAATCTGTCTTTGATATCATCGGACCAGTTATGATTGGCCCATCTAGTAGTCATACCGCTGGTGCTGTTCGTATTGGAAAGATTGTCTCTTCCATTTTTGATGATACTCCGACAGAAGTCGAATTCCAACTATTTAACTCATTTGCCAAAACCTATCGTGGTCACGGAACAGACCTAGCCCTTGTTGCAGGTATTTTGGGCATGGATACAGATGATCCCGAAATCCCAAACAGTCTGGAAATTGCCCACAAGCGTGGCATCAAGATTGTCTGGACCATTCAGAAAGACAGCAATGCCCCGCACCCTAATACCACTAAAATTACCGTTAAAAATGCCCACAAGACCATCAGCGTGACTGGTATTTCTATCGGTGGCGGGAATATTCAGGTAACGGAACTCAATGGCTTTGCTGTCTCTCTCAATATGAATACACCGACTATCATCATTGTTCATCAAGATATTCCAGGTATGATTGCCCTCGTAACAGAGGCTCTTTCACGCTATGGTATCAATATCGCCCAGATGAATGTTACTCGTGAAAAAGCTGGTGAAAAAGCTATTATGATTATCGAAGTTGACAGTCGCAACTGTGATGAGGCCATCGAAGAAATTCGAAAAATCCCTCATCTCCACAATGTCAATTTCTTTAAATAGGAGGAAGCATGTTTTATTCTATCAAAGAATTGGTCGAGCAAGCAGATCTGGACTTTCAAGGAAATGTCGCAGAACTCATGATTACAACAGAGTTTGAATTGACCGGTCGCGAACGTGAAGAAGTCCTCCTTCTCATGGAACGCAATCTGGAAGTCATGAAAGCCTCTGTCCAACTTGGCCTCAATGAAAATAAATCTCGTAGTGGCCTGACAGGTGGAGATGCAGCCAAATTGGATCACTACATCAAAAATGGAAAAACTCTGTCAGATTACACAATTCTCTCTGCTGCCCGAAATGCTATCGCAGTCAATGAACACAATGCCAAAATGGGCTTGGTCTGCGCTACTCCGACCGCAGGAAGTGCTGGCTGTCTGCCCTCAGTTCTAACATCTGCTATTGAAAAGTTAGACCTCAGCCACGAGCAACAGCTGGATTTCCTCTTTGCTGCCGGTGCCTTTGGACTAGTCATCGCAAACAACGCCTCTATCTCAGGTGCTGAGGGCGGTTGCCAGGCCGAAGTCGGTTCTGCCTCTGCTATGAGTGCTGCAGCCTTGACTCTAGCTGCCGGTGGAACACCCTACCAAGCCAGTCAAGCCATTGCCTTTGTCATTAAAAATATGCTAGGCCTCATCTGTGATCCTGTTGCCGGCTTGGTTGAAGTTCCTTGTGTCAAACGTAATGCCATGGGAGCTAGCTTTGCCTTCATCGCAGCAGACATGGCCCTGGCAGGTATCGAATCTAAAATCCCTGTGGATGAAGTTATCGATGCCATGTACCAAGTAGGAGCAAGCATGCCAACTGCCTTTCGTGAAACAGCTGAGGGTGGACTCGCTACCACCCCTACTGGTCGTCGCCTCCAAAAAGAAATTTTCGGAGAATAAGTTTATCAAATAGGAGAAACCATGACCTCTATCACAGCTATCTTTTTCGATCTAGATGGAACCCTCGTTGACAGCTCTATCGGGATTCACAATGCCTTTACTCATACTTTTAAGGAGCTCGGGGTGCCTAGCCCTGATGCTAAAACTATTCGTGGTTTTATGGGACCGCCCCTCGAAAGTAGTTTTGCGACCTGCCTTCCCAAAGACCAAATTTCTGAGGCTGTCCAGATATACCGTTCTTACTACAAGGCAAAAGGCATCCATGAAGCTCAACTCTTTCCTCAGATTGTAGACTTGCTTGGGGAGTTATCGAGCAGTTATCCACTCTATATCACCACGACAAAAAATACTCCAACTGCTCAAGATATGACTAAAAATTTGGGAATCTATCATTTCTTTGATGGCATTTATGGTTCCAGCCCTGAAGCACCTCATAAGGCAGATGTCATTCGCCAAGCCTTGCAGGCACATCAACTAGAACCAGAACAAGCCATCATCATCGGAGATACCAAGTTTGATATGCTGGGAGCTCAAGAAACAGGCATTCAGAAATTGGCCGTCACTTGGGGATTTGGAGAGCAAGCAGATCTACTAAACTATCAGCCTGATTATATCGCTCACAAACCCATAGAAGTTTTGAGGTATTTTCAATAACATAGACTGGGTGACAACTCTATTTCAGAAGAAAATGGAGTAAATCTCTACATAACAAAATGCATATTACCAAGGTTCTTCAGACCTGATAATATGCATTTTTCTTTTTTATTCAACGTGGGTTGTTTGATTGGCAAAGGCGATAATGGCTTGCTTCAACTCATCTCCGCTGAGAGTGCGGAACTCTTCAATCTTTTGATCGATGGCTTCTAGAGGCATGACATTGACCTTACCCACGAAAATCTTATCCATAACTTGGTTATCAACCAATTCGGTCGAAACCAAGAGTTCTTCGTAGAGTTTTTCACCTGGGCGGATTCCAACTTCAACGATTGGAATTTCGCTTTCAGTGTGTCCACTTAGAAGGACCATTTTCTTGGCCAAGTCATAAATCTTGACTGGTTTGCCCATATCAAGGATAAAGACTTCTCCATCTTTAGCATAAGCACCAGCATGGATAACCAAACGGCTAGCTTCTGGAATAGTCATAAAGTAACGGGTCATGCGGAAGTCTGTCACCGTTACAGGCCCACCTTCAGCAATCTGACGTTCAAAGACTGGAATGACACTACCACGGCTACCAAGAACATTTCCAAAACGAACTGCACAGTAGGTTGATTGGCTACGTTGGTTAAAGCCAGTGACAATCAACTCAGCCACGCGCTTGGTTGCTCCCATAACATTTGGTGGATTAACCGCCTTATCTGTCGAAATCATAACCATCTTAGGTACTTTGGCTTCATCAACAGCCCTAGCAACGTTGTAAGTTCCACGGATATTGTTTTTGAAGGCTTCTTTTGGATTGCGCTCCATCATAGGAACGTGCTTGTGGGCAGCCGCATGATAAACAATAGCTGGCTTGTACTGCTCAAAGACTTGCAACAAGCGGTCATAATCTTGAATATCTGCGATAACTGGTACATAATCAATCCCTTGGAACTTACGAATCAGTTCATGATACACAAGGTAGATTGAATTTTCCCCATGACCGAGCAAGACAATACGTTCAGGATTGAAGCGGCTAACTTGGCGACAGATTTCAGAACCGATTGAACCGCCAGCACCTGTAACCAAGATTGTTTTTCCAGTAAGTTCTGCTCCCAGACGCGATTCGTCAAGACGAATTTCCTGACGGCCCAAAAGGTCTGTGATATCAATCTTCTGGAAGCCTCCACCTGCTTGGTGAAGTCCTTGAACAACCGTTTCAACTTTAGGCATCTTGTAACATTTGACACCCAGCTTATTACACATCTGCAGGATACGTTCATACTCTGACGGGTCAAGTGACGGAATCGCAACGATAACACGCTCAATTTGATGGCGTTTGGCTAATTCAGGCAGATTATCATATGAACCCAAAACAGGGATTCCACCAAGTTTTTGACCCTTTTTCTTCGCATCCTTATCCAAAATACCGACAAGTTCTAATTCACTAGTTGGATGTTGGTAACTATCCATAAAGAGAGCTCCACCATCACCGGCACCAATCAAGAAGGTCCGACGGTGTTCTCCATCACCACTTCCCTTTTTGCGTTTGGAGTAGATTAACTGCCAAGTAATACGTGGCAATAAAATCAAGAAAGTACTCAATAAGATAAAGAGCACGATAAAACGGATGGAGAAGAGAGGCAAGAAGGCATAGCAGATACTATATGACAAGATACTGCTAGCAGTCACACCAAAAAAGATTTTCATGAAATCCGTAATCTTGCTGTAGCGACTAATACTAGCGTTCAATCCCCAAAATCCAATCATCAATTGATAGAACAGGAAGGCCAAACTCGTGTAGATGATGTAGTCAACAGGTGCTGGATTAATCAATCCGTAGAATAAGATATAAGATACAATGATGGAAACCACCATACTCAAAATATCAAATATTCCCCAGAAAACCTGTTTTTGTTGTTTATTTAAAATTTCCACCAGATCAATCACATAATCTGTGAGTTTTTTATTCATAGAAATTTACTCCTCCTTAAAAGAGCTGGATGATTATACTCAATGAAAATCAAAGAGCAAACTAGGAAACTAGCCGCAGGTTGCTCAAAACACTGTTTTGAGATTGTAGATGGAACTGACGTAGTCAGTAACATATACCTATGGCAAGGCGACGTTGACGCGGTTTGAAGAGATTTTTGAAGAGTATTATATTGTTATTATAACACTTTTTCTCCAGTTTACGATTTGCTACAATCTTTTAATTGCTTTTTCGTAACAGTTTCATAAAAATAAACTGTCGGACAAATCCTGGACAAAGGGCAACAACCATCTGAATCGCAACACTCTTGGCATACTCCATGTAAGAAATTTGTCCTCTCTTCAGCATCCGTTGACGAGCTTGACGATAGAGTTTGAGGTAACGCAGTCCCCCACGACGCTCAAACATCCCTGCTCCGACACGAACCTTACACAAGATTTGATCCAGATTTCCAGTCTTGGCTCCTGCAGCGATCATGTTGAGCCAGAGGAGGTCATCCTCCATATAAAGGCCATCTTCATAGTTGCCTGCCTTGAGAACCATGTCCTTCTTGAACATGACAGTCATGTGGTTAAAGGCACTTCTCATCCTTTGATAAGCTACAATATCTGCATGCTGGGTTGGAACACGACGGTAAGAAACAATCTCATCAGGATTGTCAATAAACTCTGCAATATGGCCACCTAATAGGTCGAGGTTCTCCTTCTCCATTAGCTGAACCTGTTTCTCAAAACGGTCTGGAACAGCTATATCATCCGTATCCATACGAGCGATGATGTCGTACTGACACTGCAAAACACCCTGTCGAAGAGCCAGACCCAAACCTTGATTCTGCTCAAGAGGACAGCGTTGCACTGGAATATCAGACTCAGCTTCCACCTGGTCTAATACCTGATAGAGCTCAGGTGTCAAAGGCCCATCCTCAACCAGAACTAACTCGCTCGGTTTCAGGGTCTGATTTTGAACACTCTCAATAGCATCCTTTAAAAATGTCGGATTTTCCTTGATATAGACCGACATCAATACGCTGATTTTTTGCTTTTCAGACACAATTTTTCTCCAATGTATAGATTTCCTTCCACTATTTTATCATAATTTTCAAGACTTTCCCATTTTTATCTTGAAAGCCAGAAACCTTACTTGACATTATAGTGAAAAAGCCTTAAAATAAGCTGTTATTAAAATCAGCTAGAAGAGGTATTATATGAAAAAGCAATCACTCTTTTTTGTTCCAGGTATTATACTAATTGGTGTTTCCTTGCGGACTCCTTTTACTGTTTTACCCATTATTTTGGGAGATATTTCGCAAGGGCTGGGAGTCGAAGTTAGTTCACTTGGTGTCTTGACCAGCCTTCCTCTCCTCATGTTTACCCTCTTCTCACTATTTTCTACCCGACTGGCTCAGAAAATCGGCTTAGAGCATCTCTTTACCTACAGCCTTTTCTTCTTGACTATCGGTTCTCTGATTCGACTAATCAATCTGCCCCTGCTCTATCTAGGAACCTTGATGGTTGGAGCAAGTATCGCAGTCATCAATGTGCTGCTTCCTAGTCTTATCCAAGCCAATCAACCAAAGAAGATTGGTTTTCTGACCACCTTATATGTAACGTCTATGGGGGTTGCGACGTCTCTAGCTTCCTATCTAGCTGTGCCTATTACACAAGCCAGTTCTTGGAAAGGACTTATCATCCTCCTCACCCTGCTCTGTCTAGCAACTTTTTTGGTCTGGCTCCCAAATCACCGCTATAATCACAGACTGGCTCCACAAACCAAACAAAAAAGCAAAGCAAAGGTCATGCATAATAAACAGGTCTGGGCAGTGATTGTCTTTGCAGGTTTTCAATCCTTGCTCTTTTACACTGCTATGACCTGGCTACCTACCATGGCTATCCATGCAGGCCTATCCAGTCACGAAGCTGGCTTGCTGACCTCTATCTTCTCTCTGATTAGCATTCCTTTTTCAATGACCATCCCAAGCCTGACAACCAGCTTGTCTACTCGCAACCGTCAGCTCATGCTCACTCTGGTTTCACTGGCTGGCGTGGTCGGCATTTCCATGCTCTTTTTCCCGATCAATAATTTCATTTACTGGCTTGCCATCCATCTCCTCATCGGAACCGCAACCAGTGCCCTCTTCCCTTATCTCATGGTCAACTTTTCACTCAAGACAAGCGCTCCTGAAAAGACAGCCCAATTATCCGGTCTATCTCAAACAGGAGGCTATATCCTAGCAGCCTTTGGACCAACGCTATTTGGTTACAGTTTTGACCTTTTCCACTCTTGGGTACCAGCTGTAGCTGCCCTCTTGCTCGTCGATATCATCATGACTGTGGCCCTCTTTACAGTGGACAGAGCTGATAAAATCCTCTAAACTTCTAGTTTTGCCTAGAAGTTTTTTATATATAAAAATTTTACACATATTTCTTGACAGGGCTTTCTTTTAGATGTACAATGTATGTATAGAAAAATTATATATAAAAATCCTACACATTAGAAAAGGAGGTTTCCCATGTACTTTCCAACATCCTCTGCCTTGATTGAATTTCTCATCTTGGCTGTACTGGAGCAGGATGATTCTTATGGTTATGAGATTAGCCAGACCATTAAGCTGATCGCTAATATCAAAGAATCTACACTCTATCCCATTCTCAAAAAATTGGAAGGCAATAGCTTTCTGACAACCTATTCTAGAGAGTTCCAGGGTCGCATGCGCAAATACTACTCCTTAACAGACCGTGGTGTGGAGCAGCTCGTGACCCTAAAAGATGAATGGACACTCTATACAGACACTATCAATGGCATCATAGAAGGGAGTATCCGCCATGACAAGAACTGAATACCTGACTCAGCTAGAACTCTATCTCAAGAAACTACCTGAAGCTGACCGCATCGAAGCCATGGACTATTTCAGCGAACTCTTTGACGATGCTGGAGTCGAAGGAGAAGAAGAACTCATCGCTAGCTTGGGAACTCCTAAGGAAGCAGCCCACGAAGTTCTCTCCAATCTCCTCGATAAAAAAATCAATGAAGCACCCGCTCAAAAAAATAACCGACAAATTTTGCATATCGCCTTGTTAGCCCTACTTGCAGCACCCATCGGTATTCCTCTGGGACTCGCCATCCTCACGGCCCTGTTCGCAATCCTTGTGGCAGCCTTGACTGTCATCTTGGCTTTCTTTGCGGTTTCCATACTTGGTATCATCGGCGGATTCCTATTTTTAGTTGAAAGTTTCACTGTCCTCGCCCAAGCTAAATCAGCCTTTATCTTGATTTTCGGTTCTGGTTTACTGGCTATTGGTGCTTCTTCACTAGTCTTACTAGGTATCTCCTATGTAGCTCGCTTCTTCGCTCTACTCATTGTGCGCCTGGTGCAATTTGTTCTTAAAAAAGGAAAGAGAGGTAACCAGCATGCGTAAATTGACAAAAGGATTTCTCATTTTTGGTGTGGTGACTACCATTATCGGCTTTATCCTGCTTTTTGTAGGCATCCAATCTGACGGAATTAAGAGCCTACTTGCCATGTCCAAGGAACCTGTCTATGATAGTCGGATGGAAGAGCTGACCTTTGGCAAGGAAGTCGAAAACCTAGATATCACTCTCCACCAGCACGCGCTAACCATCACAGACTCTTTGGATGATCAAATCCACATTTCTTACCATCCATCTATTTCTGCTAACCATGATCTTGTCACAAATCAAAACGACAAAACTCTGAGCCTAACGGATAAAAAACTGTCTGAAACTCCATATCTCTCTTCAGGAATTGGCGGGATTCTCCATATCGCAAGTAGCTACTCTCGTCGTTTTGAAGAAGTTATTCTACAAGTTCCAAAAGGAAGAGCTCTCAAAAGGATCAATATCTCAGCCAATCGTGGTCAAACTAGTATCACCAATGCCAGTCTTGAAAATGCAACTCTCAATACAAATGGTTATCTCCTCCGAATTGAAGGAAGTCGTATCAAAAACAGCAAATTCACGACACCAAATATCATCAATATCTTTAGCACAGAACTGACAGATAGTCAGCTAGAGTCAACAGAAAATCACTTCTACGTTGACAATATTAAAGTATATGGTAAGGTAGAACTAACTTCTAAAAATGAACTTAGTATCACGCTAACTCAAAAAGAAAGCCAAGAAATCAACTTAGACCTCTCAAGTCACTATGGTCCTATTTATCAGTTATCGAAAGACGAGAGTCAACGCCACCCCAACGAATTGAGTAACCCTTACAAAACTGAAAAAACTGATACAAAAGGTCAACTCATAGCTAAGGCTGATGATTATATTAGTCTTGAAATTACAGCCAACAGACCTTAACAAACCTATTTATATCGACCACTATAACGCATAGCCCACTAAAAAGGAGGTCCTACTATGACACAAGAATGGTTTGAAAGTAATGATTTTGTTAAATCACCAAATGAAAACAAATCAGAAGATTTATCACAAGAAATGATAGATAAAACTGAAGAAACGATAGCCGATCTCGATGCACCAATTGAAAAAAATACTCAAGTAGAGGAGGAAGTCTCTCAAGCTGAAATCGAACTTGAAAACCAGCAAGAAGAGAAAATTGAAACGCCTGAAAACGGTGAAGCGAGAACAGAAATAGAAGAAAAGAAAGCATTAGATTCTACTGAGGAAGAGCAAGATCTTTCTAAAGCAACAGAAAAAGTCACTATAGCTGAAGAGAGTCAAGAAGCACTTCCTCAGCAAAAACCAACCACGAAAGATCCCCTTCTTATCAGTCAATCCTTAGAAAGTCCCTATATCCCCGACCAAGCTCCAAAATCTACGGATAGATGGAAAGAGCAAGTACTTGATTTTTGGTCTTGGTTAATGGAAGCAATCAAATCTCCTACAAGCAAGCTTGAAACAAGTAGCACACACAGCTACACAGCCTTTCTCTTACTCATTCTGTTTTCTGCATCTTCCTTTTTCTTTAGTATCTACCACATCAAACATGCTTACTATGGACATATAGCAACTATGCATAATCACTCCCCTGAACAATTTGCTTCATTAAATCTCTTTTCGATTATCTCTATCCTAGTAGCAACAACACTCTTCTTCTTTTCATTCCTCTTGGGTAGTTTCGTTGTGAGACGATTTATCCACCAGGAAAAAGACTGGACGCTAGAAAAGGTCTTCCAACAATATAGTCAACTCTTGGCCATCCCAATCATCCTCGCTGCTATTGCTAGTTTCTTTGCCTTCTTTGATAGCCTACGATTTACAGCCCTCTTGTGTGTGATTAGTGTTGGAATCATTCTGCTCGCTAGTCTCCATATCATTACAAGGCCAAGTCAAGCAAGTGAAACCGACTCTTTCTATCAGTTATTCTTGTCTGTCCTTGTGAACGGAGTCATTATCCTCCTCTTCTTTGTAGCTGAAGTGGCACTGATTGGGGATTATCTCCGTATCTTAGCCTTTCTTTAAGATTCAATCCTGTCTTCCATGGCAGGATTTTTTCTATATCAAAAAGCAAGTCAATTGACCTGCTTCTGCTTTACTTTTCTTGTGCTAATGTTTTAAAATCTTTTTCTAAGATGGGTTGTATTTCTAATTGATTGGCGTCTAGTTGGTGGTAAGATGCTGATGGTAATGACTCTAGGAATTTTGCATAGTCCAAGCGGGAAATGGCTTCATAGTCTTCTGGTCTAGAGCCTTCTCCTGTGATTTGAACCAAGTCAATCTCCCACTGCACTTCCTTATCCACCAATTGCTCAATATAGGCAGCAGGAACAAATGGTTCTCTCGGTAAAACAGTCTTGACGCCTTGAGCCAGATGGTAAACACCGTGCACTTGGCCTTCTCCATCCTGATAGAAGGAAACTCTTGCAAAGTAGGCATCTGTCTCTTGAACTGCACGTACACGTGCTTCAAACTGTGCCAAGCCATCTGCCTCTAAAAAGCTCTTCAAGTCCTCATGACTAAAGAAAACAGGATTAAAGATTCCTTGACAAATCGTAAAACGAGCTGCAGTGTCTGCTAGATAGGCTTGAATACTTGCTTGGAAATAAGCTTCAAAATCAAAACCATCTAGTCCTTCAATCTCAGTTCCTGTGTAAGCAAGCAGGCCATCTAAAAATGATTTGATAATCTGCCAGTCTGTCTTCGTGAGTAAGTCAGGAAGATCAATACGGTAAGCCTTGTGATCATCAGCATAGCTAACTTTAAAGAGAAATTGTGATTGTCCCACTATCGCACATTCGATATACTCGAGACGGTTAAGAGGCTGACGGAGATAGACTGCATCATAGCTATGTGACTCCAAACCATCTATCAAGGCCAAGATAGACTTGGCAGTCAAAATTTCCTGTTCTCCTAAAATGCTCTGTTTATTTGGAATAAAAAATGTTTTCGTCATAACTGGACTCCTTTGAAATCGTTTACATATAGTATACCCTATTTTCCTGAAAGATACAGAAACAAACTTTAGATTTTTGAGTAAAAAGCATAGAAAAACAGCCCCTGAGGACTGTTTAATCTTATACAATAGCTGCTTGATCCAAGCTTTCACCGATAGCGGCTAAGCGCTCGACAACTTCAGCTTGTGTCAATTCATTTTCTGAAACATAGCGGTTACGTGGGTGAACACGGCACTCGTGTGAGCATCCACGAAGGTACTTGTCTTCATTTTCTTCTGATGTCAAGATACGACGGTTACAGAATGGATTTCCACAGTTGACATAACGTTCACATGGTGTTCCATCAAACCAGTCTTTCCCTACGATGGTTGGGTTGACATGGTTAACATCTACAGCGATACGCTCGTCAAAGACGTACATTTTCCCATCCCAAAGTTCACCTTGGACTTCTGGGTCTTTACCGTAAGTTGCAATTCCTCCGTGCAATTGGCCGACATCTTTGTAGCCTTCACGGACCATCCAACCTGAGAATTTCTCACAGCGAACACCACCTGTACAGTAAACCACGACGCGCTTGTCCATGAATTTTTCCTTGTTATCACGAACCCATTGTGGCAACTCACGGAAGTTGCGGATATCTGGGCGGATAGCCCCACGGAAATGTCCTAGATCGTACTCGTAATCGTTACGAGTGTCAAGGACAACTGTATCTTCGTCAAGAAGAGCTTCTTTGAACTCTTTTGGAGACAGGTAAGCACCTGTTGTTTCAAGTGGGTTGATGTCGTTGTCAAAGTCGTTGTCTTCCAAACCAAGGTGGACAATTTCTTTCTTGTAGCGAACAAACATCTTCTTGAAGGCTTGTTCATTTTCTTCGTCAATCTTGAACCAGAGGTCTTCCATGCCTGGGAGGCTGTGAACGTAGTCCATGTATTTTTGAGTTGTTTCGTAGTCACCTGAAACTGTTCCATTAATTCCCTCGTCAGCGACTAGGATACGGCCTTTAAGGCCGATTGATTTACAGAAAGCCAAGTGGTCTGCAGCAAATTGCTCTGCATTTTCAATTGGAGTGTAAAGGTAGTAAAGTAAGACACGAATATCTTTTGCCATAAGATTTGTTCTCTTTTCTATTCTTAAATTTTCAGAATTTTTCATCTAACTATACTAGTATACCTGCTTGAGAAAACGAATGCAATTTATTTGACTGGAAATTGTAGAAAGGGATTTATCCCTGCACTTCATCAGTAACCATAGCGAATAGCAGATAGTTCTCTCAATTTTTTGATTTGCCTAGCTTGACTTTCTGACAAAATCAACTTATTATCAATCAATACGCGCGCAAGGTCAACATTCATTTGACTCAAAATAAATGGAGTAGAGGTCCCATCGTCCTCTAATCGTCTTTTATAACTCACTAACAGATTTTTCAAGGGAGTCAGTTGAGGCGTATCCTTTATATCTTCCAATAGATAATTTATGATAGTCCTGGCTTCACAACGCCTTTCACTGCCTCCGGCAAACCATTTTAATGGTGTCATTCTTATTTCCCACCTTAAATTGAAAAACTATCATTCCTAACTCTCATGCTAATATTTTACCCAAACACCCTCTGTAAAAAAGTCAGCAAAAATGGTAAGGTCGCGAAAATATTATTAATCACATGCACCGCATAGGAAGGATAAATGCTCTTGGTATAGCGGGTCAAACTAGCAAAGATGACGCCAGATGTTGCAAAGATGAAGATATCTAACAAACTAGGCAGGCTTGAAAAATGAGGAAGAGCAAATAAAATTGACGGAAGAAGCAAATCAAGGCCAAATCTCGAATGCTTAAAAAAGGCGTGTTGCAGTAATCCTCTATAGATTAGCTCTTCCATAAGTGGAGTCAGAAAGAACAAAGTTATATAGATACCTAGCTCAGCAAAGTTGGTCCCACTATAACCGATCAATACAGCCCAACCTTCAGCAGTTGACTGAACATGTTTAGCTGTCTGAACGTTAAAAGAGATCTGGAGCACTACCACTAATACAGTCAAAATCGAATACCAAAGCCATTTTTTTCTTGGAATGTGAAAGAGATAACCATGACCTGTCTTAACCAGAATCCAAATCATGACTCCGCTAAATAGCAAACTCAAGAGATTTTGAATCCAGACGAAATTGCCAATCTGGGAAGAAAATTGCCAATAATTTTGAACAATAAGCGTCAGCTGAGAAAGACCAAATACGAAAAATAAGTAAGAGAAGACTGCACTTATTTTGAATAGAAGTTGATACCTCTTCATATGAACCCTCCTTTGTAAACTCGAGACATCTCTAATATAAGCTATATTTTCCTAAATACTTACTCCAAATCCTAAATGGTATTTGAGATTTCCTGAATGGTATTTGAGATTTCCTGAATGGTTAAACAGCGATAAGAAAACACAGATATCTATGCTCTCGTTTCAAAAAATCACTGCCTCCCCCAGATAAGCCTGAGGAAAACAGTGATTCAATTTTTAGGAATTAGGAATGAATACACGAAATCAATTGATCTTATGATTTTTTGTTTTTCAAGAATTCATCGTATTGTTTTTGCATTTCGTTCAATACTTTATCGTAAGCACCTTCAGATTTCAATTTTTCCATCAATTCTGGAATAGCTTTATCTGGGTCTACAGTACCAGTGTTGATAGCTGTATCGAATTGTTGCATTGTGTTAGAGATTGCTGAGATTTCAGATTTCACATTGTCAGTATTAAAGATGAATCCAAGTGCTGGAGATTCTTTAGCTTCTGCCAATTGTTTCTTAGAATCTTCGATTTGTTGGTCTGTAACGTTTTCGTTGATGTAAAGGATCCAGTTGTTACCAGTGTTCCATCCACCCATGTGAGTATTTCCTTTGTAGCCATCAAGGACGCGTACACGGTTTTCTTTACCTTGAATTTTTTCCCAGTTCTTGCCTTCTGGACCATAAACAAGACCGTTCAAGAGTTCTGGGTTCGTGTTCAAGAGGTTCAACACTTCCATTGATTTTTCTTTGTTCTTAGAGTTGTTTGAGATAACAAAGTTGGCAACTTGTGTTGTTTGGTTTTTCTTGATAAAGTTAGTGATTGGTTTGATTTGGATGTCTTTGTTCGCAACACGTGAGAGCAAGCTGTTACCGTAGTCAGCTGGTCCTACTGTTTCTTCACGAACGAACCAAGTATCTTGTTGAAGGTCAAATGAAGTGTCGCTGGTTGCTACGTCTTTTGGAATGTATCCTTCTTCATAGAATTTGTGAAGAGTCTTCAAGTGTTCTTTGAAACGAGGTACTTCGTAACGGTTTACGATCTTAGTAGTGTCTCCTTCAAGGTCGATAACAAATGGAAGTCCATTTGGTACTGGGTAGTCAAAGTTATCAGATGGGATAAAGTTCTTCGTAACCGCAAATGGTACTACATCCGGAGCTTTTTCTTTGATTTGTTTCAAGACTGGTTCAAGTGTTTCGTATGAAGTGACACCTGAAATGTCAATACCATATTTTTCAAGAAGAGTTCCGTTGAAGGCAAAGTTTTGAGATGATGCAACGTTAGCTGCAACTGGTACTGCATAGATCTTACCGTTTACAGTGTTCCCTTTGATGTAAGCTGGGTCAAGTGCTTTGTAAAGCTCTGCTCCTTCTTTCTTGTACAAATCAGTCAAGTCAGCGTAAGCACCTTTTTGAGCATTTACGACATAGTTAGATGCAAATGCGATATCATAGTTTTCACCAGATGATGTGATAACAGACATTTTCTTATCATAGTCACCCCATCCAAGGTATTGGATATCCAATTTAGCACCGACTTTTTCTTCGATGATTTTGTTTGCATTTTCTAGCAATTCATCCAAGTTGTCTGGTTTGTCACCGATTTGGTACATTTTGATGACAGGTTTTTCACCTGAAGTAGTATCTGCAGCTTTTTTGTTGTTACCTGTAAGGTTTCCACAGGCAGCAAGACCAGCAGCCAAAGCGACTACGCTAGCAGATGCAAAAGCATATTTTTTCCAGTTTTTCATGATAAAAACTCCTTTTTTTATTTTTAAACTTATAAACGATTTAATGATTTTTAACTTCAGTCACTAAGATGAAGTTGGGAAGGGAGAAACGGTGTTTCTCAACAAGTGCTATTCTTTCACACCACCGATCGTCAACCCTTTAACAAAGTAGCGTTGGAAGAATGGATACAGAATCGCGATTGGAAGGGTT
Organism: Streptococcus mitis; assembly: GCF_000722755.1. Classification (GTDB taxonomy): domain Bacteria; phylum Bacillota; class Bacilli; order Lactobacillales; family Streptococcaceae; genus Streptococcus; species Streptococcus mitis_CM. The sequence goes on from NZ_JPFY01000015.1 coordinate 251,046, forward strand.
GCAACCACAACCATGGCCATACGACCTGTTTCTTTTGGTAGAGCAACTCCCAGTTGGCCAGATAGGCCGACTGCTTTTGCAATGTAGTCCATATTTTGCTGGATTTGCATAAGCAAATATTGCAATGGATACAAGTTGTCACTCTTGATGTAAAGAAGGGCGTTGAACCAGTCGTTCCAGAAACCAAGAGCTGTCAAAAGCGTGATGGTTGCGATACCTGGAAGTGACAATGGCAAACAAATCTGGAAGAAGATCCGAGCTTCACTGGCACCATCAATACGAGCAGATTCGAGAATAGCTTCTGGAATGGTCTTCTTGAAGAAGGAACGCATCAAGATGATGTTGAATGGTGAGAGAAGCATTGGAACAATCAAGGCCCAAACTGTATCACCAAGTTGAAGTAAACGAGTTACCACGATATAACCCGGTACCAAACCAGCGTTAAACAACATACTAAGTAGAACGAAAATTGTAAAGAATCTGCGGTACTTAAAGGTTGTTCGTGAAATGGCGTAAGCATAAGTTGTTGTGATAAAGACATTTGTCAATGTTCCAACTACGGTTACAAAGACTGAGATGAAGAGGGCTTGGAGGATTTTATCCTTAAACTGTGCCAAGAACTCAAATCCATCTAATCCAAATTGAGATGGGAAGAAGCTATATCCATTTTGGAGGATACTCTTTTCATCTGTTACCGAAATAACGATAACGAATACGAAGGGTAGGATACAAGAGAGGGCAACCAAACCAGAAATGGTACTAAAGAAGATATCTGCTTTCTTACTGAAGGAGTGAATGCCGACATTATCAATTTTTTCTTTTTAATTTTCTTTTCTGCCATATTCTCCTCCTTTCTAGAACAAGGCTGAGTTTGGATCAACTCGTCTTGCAAGTAAGTTTGATAGGATAACCAGAATCAAGCCGACTACTGATTGATAGAGACCTGCCGCTGAAGCCATCCCGATATCTGCTGTCTGAGTCAAGCCATTATATACATATACGTCCAAGACATTGGTTACGTTATAAAGCTGACCAGCATTGTGGGGGATTTGGTAGAAGAGACCAAAGTCTGCACGGAAGATATTTCCGACTGCAAGGATAGTTAATACGGTTACCAGCGGTGTCAACTGCGGAATGGTGACATTGCGAATTCGTTGCCATTTGCTGGCCCCATCCACTGTCGCTGCTTCGTAGTAGGTTGGATCAATTCCCATGATTGTCGCATAGTACATGACACTGCTATATCCAAAACCTTTCCAAATACCTAGGAAAAGTAGGAGATATGGCCAGATGCCTAAGTTAGCGTAGAAATTAATTTCCTTCATCCCAATAGACTCTAGGAAATGGTTGAAGACCCCTTTATCAATGTTTAGGAAGGCATCTGTAAAGAAACTGATGATAACCCAAGATAAGAAGTAAGGGAACAACATGGAAGTTTGGAAGATCTTAACCATTCTCTTAGAACGGAGTTCACTGAGGATGATGGCAATCCCTACTGATACAATCAAACCGATAAAGATAAAGCCTAGATTGTAGAGGACAGTATTTCGAGTGATGATAAAGGCGTCTTTTGAACTAAACAAGAATCTGAAATTATCGAGTCCGACCCATTTACTATTCACGATACTATCTATAAATCCATTACTGGTCATGTGGTAGTCTTTAAAGGCAACCACGTTCCCAAATACTGGAATGTAGAAGAATAGAATCAACCAGAGTGCCCCTGGCAAAACCATCAAGAGAAAGATCCAATTGTCTCTCAAGGTTTTTGAAAACTTATTCATAATTTCCTCCCTTTTTTATTTTGATATCCATCTAAAAATTCCTTTTTAGACTTTTGATAACGATTACATTATTAGTATACTCCTATTTGAAGGTTAGGTTAAACTACTAATTATAGAAAAAACTCCACAAATTATTTTATGTGGAGTACTTGTTTAAGAAAGGGATGTTTCACGAGAAACACTCTGCTCAAGGCAAGGTGTTCTTGTTTTTATACTCAATGAAAATCAAAGAGCAAACTAGGAAGCTAGCCGCAGGTTGCTCAAAACACTGTTTTGAGGTTGCAGACGGAAGCTGACATAGTTTAAAGAGATTTTCGAAGAGTATTAAGTTGTATAAATCGTCGAAGCTGTCGCAATGGTATGCCACTGGTTGGCTGTTGTGGCTGCGAAGTTCTTGTCTGCGTAGAAGTCAGTAAATGGTAAGATTTCCACTTCTAGCTCATCGATACGGTCCAGCTGACCTGCCAGATAAGCCTCGATGCGGCTTTCTGCTCGCTTGATGCGTTGCAAGAGCCCGCCCATACGGATATCAACCGTATCCAAGCCAAAGACCTTGTTTTCCTTCAACCATTGATGACTAAAGAGGGCATGGAAGTCTTCAATCTCGCTTCTGAGTTTTGGTAATTCTTGTCTGGCGATTTCTTGCAAGCTTTCTTTATCACCTTCTTGGTAAGCCTGACGAATGCGCCGGCCCACATCGACTTTGCTACTTAAAATCTGATTCAACTGGGCCTGAGTTTCAAAGAGGTAGGCATAGTTGCCAGCTTTTTCTTTAATGTCAGCAAGAATCTCAGCTGTCTGAGCGAAGTGGGGCTTGTCCTGTTCAGGTGTCATATGTCGGTCAAGGATCGGACAGAGAACATCCTGATAAAAGACATAGCGGTTAGGATTGATCCCGCTGAGATTACCTGGTAGGTCTGGTAAAAGGTTGGCAAGGTCAATCTGCATAAAATCTTCAACCGATAGACCTGTATTGGTCTGGAAATGAGCAGACAAACGGTCTAAGTCATTGCGGTAGCTGAGTTCTGCCCAGATTTGCAGGCTTGGTAGGATAGAGAATTGGGCTGTTTCCCCACCATTATCCCCCCAACCAGTTACGATGACTTCTTTAATATCATTGGTACGACAAGCTTTATTGGCTTCAATAGCGATGAGACGGCTGAAATGGTTATTGGGTGTGAAACCAATCCACTTCCAAGCACCTCCTGCAAATGCAAGGTCATGGCTAATCTTGTGATGGTTGCGGAAGTTGCGATTGTATTTTTCCTCGCTATCCTGATAATAGTCCCAGTAAACCAAGGTCACACGATCTTTGAGGCGGTCTAGGTAGACACGAGTTTCTTCTGGAATTTCCACATCACGGTCGTACTGGCCATCTGCTGACATAAGTTTAAAGAACATATCGCTCCACATCTGGCAGTGGAAACCATATTTGTCAGCAATATCTAGCACGCGCTCCAAGTGTTGGCACATGAGGAGACTACGATCCACAACACCGTTCAATATCAAGTAGCGTCCCAAACCAACCAAGTGGGCTTCGTCCATCCCAATATTGACCTTGCGAGTCTTCAGTTTAGATAGAGTAGCAAACATGCCATCAATCAGGTCATAAACCTTTTCTTCGCCGATAAGAAGAATGTCCTCTACATCACGGAGTTCTTGCACTTCCTTGACACCCCATTTGACGAAGGCTGACAAGTGAGCCAAAGTCTGGATACATGGCACAAAGGTCATATCAAACTGCTGGGCATAAGCTTCGATTTCCTGCAACTCCTCTGCTGAATAAGCACCGCGGAAATAGCCAAAGTAAGGCTGCCCTTCAATCTGGTAAGTGTCTTCCATGTAGAGCTCAAAGGTTGAGTAGCCCATGAGAGCCAAGACCTCAACCATCTGCTTGGCAGAAGCCACATTCAGCACCGCATTTCTCGAACAGTCTGCCATGTAGGCTAAATCTTCATAAGCTGCTTGTTCTTCTATCTCTACTTTATCACCTTCTGCTAGAGCTGTTACCAACAAGGACAAGGCACGATAAAGTTGGTGAGATTTGCGATAAGTTAGTTGATAATGGCCACCCTCACCCTTGATAGAGATAGAGGCTTGGTCAGACTGAGCGACAGCTACTTCCACAGCTGGTAGAGAAATGTGCTTTTGAAGCAACTCTATAGCTTGATGTTGTTTACTGCTAATTCCTGTAAAAATTACCATTGATTTTCCTCCTGTAACCAGTTGACAAGGGCACCATAGAGATTGGCATCTGCATGATAGGTGCAGGCTTGGATAAGAGGTGCGACCGTGTATTCTTCGTAGGTATCAACAAAGTCATCTACAGCCTTCTTGACACCTTGAATAAAATCTGGATTTTGACTGATAGAGCCTCCCAGACTAATGACATCTGGATCGATAAGATATTGGATATTGAGCAAGCCTTGCGCCAGATTACGGTTCATGCGCTCAATGGCTTCTTGGCAAAGGGTATTTCCTGCTGCGGCCTCTTGGTAAATCTTGCGACCGTCCCAGTCAGTCTGACCAGATTTTTCAATCACGTAGCGCACCATATTTCCAGTTGACGCTAGTTGCGACCAGTTGTTGAGCTTTTCAGCAGGGGCAAGGGTGGTCATGTAGCCAAATTCTCCACCCAGGCCGTGGCGACCTCGATGAAGTCTACCATTGATAATCATGGCTCCGCCAATCCCTGTCCCAATCACGACACAGGCTGCATTTTCAAGCTCTGGATGAGCTAGTAATTCACTGAGTCCAACGCAGTTGGCATCATTTTCTAGATGGACAGGAATCTGATAAGAGCTAAGCGCCTCATACCAAGAAAATCCGTGGATGTAGGGCACCGCACTGAAGCCATCAATCACACCTGTTTCTTGATTGACCGCACCTGGAACGCTCATAGCAATCCCACTGTAATCCTGCTCTGACAAGCGTTGATCTAGCCAAGCTAGTAAATCCTCCAAACTTTCAGGCGTTGGAATGCTTGTCTTATTCAGTATTTTCCCATCAGGAGTCAGACTGGCAAACTTAATCCCAGTCCCTCCGATATCAATCGTTGCAATAGTCATTGTTTTTACCATAAAAAGGGGCGAATCAGCAGTTAGTTCTTACCTTTTCGCCCCTCCTTTCTCTTTATGTTTACTTTTTGAAATTAAATTTCTTCTTTTTTGATGAATTCTGTACGAATCTCTTGTGGTGAAATGAGTCCTCTATGAACTGGGTATGGTCGTTCAAGTAGGTCAAGGAAGAGATGTTGACTTTCTGGTACACGTACATTTTCACTACACATATTGTAGTAGCGAAGGACATAGCCTTCTTCATTTTCAGCTACCTTAAAGGCTGTTGGACAGATTTGCGGTATGCTGAGAACAGAATGGCTCAAGAGGCTACCAGTCGCAGCCACGCTTCCTTCTTGTTTAGCAAGCTGAAGGCTGGTAAATGGTGTCTGCAAGGCCTTAGCACGACGGAAAGCTGAGAAGCGTTCTTGGACTTGGTGGCATTCAAGCGCAAACTCGACTTCAAACTCACGCAAGCATTGTGCTTCTGGTGTTGGGAAGTAACCCCAGTCACCTAGCTCACCTGATGCACGCAAAATAGTCACTGCAATGGTGTCGTCTCCAAGGATTTCGTATTCATTCAATCCCTTGTTGGATACAGTCACACCTTTTTCATCGTCATACAGACTAACAAAGGCTTGTTGGTGTTGAGGATTTTCAGGATTTTCCCATGAAGCTGCTGGTTTGTTTGGTCGTGTCACTACCTCATAAATGCTTTCAGAATCATTACTTGAACGCTTGTTGTGAGTCTTGACCAAGAGACGGATACGGTGGTCTTTGGCAGTGTTAGTAAAGCGAGTCTTGCAACGGATTTGTGGATTATCAACGAAGACAGTCAACTCAGTTTCAAGAGGAATGCTTGTCAATTCTTCTGACCGTCCAGCCTCACGCTTCATAAACTCGATGATGCCTTTTTGCTCTTCTTCTAGCTTTTCATCTGCACTGACAGGCACGGTCAATTCATGTTTGAGCAAAATCTTAGCGTAGCGAGCTGTGTTTTCCAAGACCTCGTAGCCCTTAAGCTCTGCATAGATTGGCTCTGTTCCTTTTGGTTGGAAATAGATATACTCGTTTCCGATGTCCCCACGGTCTTCGAAGCGGATAAAATCTTCATAGGCTTCGTGAGTTGTCTTGTCATAGACTGTGATATTGTCATCCACACTCACCGTTACAAATGGAGTATCAATCACTCCGTTTTGGTAAATGCCTTCACGGTGTTCTTGCTCTCCTTCCAGCAATTGGAAGGTTGTCCAAGAAAGTGGCGCTAGGTGAACTGGAATTGTCACGCGCACTTGTCGAGCGATACGAGCTTGGCGGAACTTATCTTTTGGTAAATCGTACTCAAAATTAGCTCCGAGGTCTTCGATTTTAGCCTCTACAGGACGACCATCCAAGTCCTCCACACGATAACTTGGCAAGGTTAAGGCAGCCATCTTCTTGTATCCCTCTGTTGGGTGCAATTCCTTAAAATCACAAATCGCAACATCAATCACTGTGCTGACAGTATCAACCTTATCATGCAAGCCTGTGTTAATGACAGTAAAGAGATAATCACTTTGAGCCTTAGCTGTAGCGATTTTACCCTTCCATTCGTTAAGAAGATTTCTCTTAACAAAGTTTCCTACTTGGTTGACCTTGGCAAAACGTGTCTCCATCTCACGGTGAACTTCATCCACGCTACAACCACAGATACTATCATGCGGCGCATTTTGCAAAAGTGTTTTCCAAGCATAGGTCAACTGATCCTTGTGGTTGTGGCCCCCAGTGATAATCGTCAAGGGTTCTACAACTTGCTCTAGGAGGTTGCTATTTTCTTGGAAGGCTTGTTTGAGATAAATACGAGATGAAGAAGTGTTGGCAAGTGTGTACCAGCCGTCTGTTTCCTGACTGGTCAACTCACCTGTAACCGTTGATAACTGCTCTGGTAGGGCACTTTCCACAGCTTGAACATATTCATCAAAGGAACTATGAACAAAGGTTACATCTGGGAAGAGTTCATTTGCCACACGAATGGCTTCACTCAGATTTTTCTGTACAGGCTGGTGATCACATCCGTTCATCATCAACCATTGGTTGGTCGAAGCGTAGTCACGCACGTCTGCCAGTTTTTGTTTCCAGAAGGTCAAGGCCTCGTCTTTATCAACTGGAATTTCATTCCCATTACTATACCAGTTGGCAAAGAGAATCCCGAGGACACGACTTCCGTCCGCACCCTGCCAGTACATTTCTGAAAACTGGGAAGTAAACTGCTCATCTTCGAGAACTTGGTTGTCAAATCCAATCGGTTTCACACCACGACCAAAGGCTGCCACGTGAATGCCTGATTTTTGAAGGATTTGAGGAGCTTGTCCCATATTTCCAAAAGTATCTGGGAAGTAACCAATCTGAGTAGATTTGCCCCATTTTGCAGCCTCCTGCTGACCGATAAGAGTATTACGGACATTGGCTTCACTTGAAATCAAGTAGTCATCTTGCAAGATGTAAAAAGGACCAATTTTAAGTTTGCCTTGGTCGATGTATCGTTGGACTTTGTCGCGGTTTTCAGGGCGAATTTCCAAGTAGTCATCAAGGACAATGGTTTGACCATCCAAGTGGAAACTCTTGAACTCAGGGTCATTTTCAAAGAGATCAAAGAGATTGTCAAACAATTCCACCAACTGCATACGGTGGCTTTCAAAAGGCAAGTACCACTCACGGTCCCAGTGACTATGTGAGATAATATGTACGACAACATTTTCCATGAAGTAAAACCTCATTCTAAATTTAAATTTTTATTGTTAACGTTTTAAATGTAAATTTGTGATTCTTTCCAAGAATCAGTTGCGCTAAAGCGTGTTCCTTAGCGGATATCCAAGTAATCCAAGACCAACTCACAGAACATCATGTTAGCCCAAGAGAACCATTCACGAGAGTAGAGAGTTGGGTCATCCACGTGGAAGCTTTCATGCATGACACCTGTCCCCCCATCGCAGGCAACCAGCTGATCCAGCAAGAATTTCTTCTCTGCCTTATCCCTTGTTGTCAAACCTTGGATAGAAAGGGCGATTGGCCAGATATAGCGATAGAAGGTATGAGAACTTCCGAGACCGCTAGCGTATTCTCCATGGTAGAAGTATGGATTTTCAGGGCTCAGAATGGTACGACGAGTTGCTTGATACACCTCATCATCGACCGAACAGTAACCCAGATAAGGTGCAGCCAGCAGACTTGGTACGTTTGGATCATCCATGATGCTGGCATTTCCTAGACCATCCACTTCAAAGGCATAAATCTTTTCGCCCTTGCTGTTGCTTGTGTAGGCGTAGTTTTCAATTCCTTCTTGAATTTCATCCTGGAGACGCTTAGCATCAGCAATAACACTCTCGCTATCAGCTAGGTCTAGTTCTGCAAAGATTTCTTGAACATAACCCAAGACTACTACAGCAAACATATTTGACGGAATCAAGTAACTATACTGACAACAGTCATCACTCGGACGAAAAGCTGACCAGGTCATGCCTGTCACTGCAAAGTCAGGGCCAAATCCATCATTTATCAAGGTGTCTTCCTTGCGGTCCGTATCCCGAACAAAACGATAAGGAGAGTTCTTGTGGTCTTGTTCCACTGTCCACAGATGAAGAATTTCCTTGGTCGCTGCGACAAAAGTCTCATCAAACTGACTAGTCTCGCCAGTCTCTTTCCAGAGGAGATAAGCCAGCTGCAAAGGATAGCAAAGCGAGTCTACCTCGTACTTGCGTTCCCAAATCCAGCCGTTAAGGTCTGTGTGGTCAGTCTCATGGTGACCCTTCCAATTCTCCTCAATGTTAAAGGAATTGGCATAAGGATCCTTGAGAATCAAGGTCATCTGACGCTTGACCAAACCTGCAATGGTCTGACGCAGGAGGGCATCTCTTTTAGCCACATGAAGGTAGGGTCTGAGTTGGGCTGTTGAATCTCGAAGCCACATGGCAGGAATATCTCCTGTGAGCACAAAGGTTGAGCCATCTTCTAGGATTTCAACCGTATTGTCCAAGGTGTCTGTATAGCAACGCTCAAAGACATCCACCCACTCCTGATGGTCCTTGGCCCGCTCTGCTACTTCATCCAGCCAATCTCTAACAATTTCTTTTGAATAAATCATCGTGCAGTATCCTCTTTCAAACAAGTTTCATTTTCAGTATATAGCTTTTGAGACAGAAAATACATACACAAATGATAGTCATTTTTCTACAAAATAGTTATCTTTGAAACTCCTTTTCTAAAGGCTATCTTTTTCTGATATAATGTAGAAAAACAGCTAAAGGAAAGACTATGAAACCACTACTTGAAACCATCGATACCCGCTTTGGAACTGCCAGCAAGCATGCCTTTTCTCGGGGAAATACCCTGCCATACACAGGCGTGCCTTTTGGGATGAATTACTTTGTACCCCAGACCAGTGACCAGGAGGGCTCTTGGTTTTTCGATCCACATCTGCCTATTTTTCAGGGGATTCGATTAACTCACCAGCCCAGTCCTTGGATTGGGGACTACTCTTGGCTCCTTCTGACACCTGTCACAAGTCAACTAGGTGGAGACAGCCTCTTTCACCGCCAATCTTCCTATGACATAGATAAGACCTCTTTCCAACCCCATTATCTGAAGATTTTCTCCCTGCGCTATCAGATTGAAACCCAGCTCACACCGACTTGCTACGGTGCTTCTATTCGTTTGGAGCAAAAGCAAGGAAAAGCTCTCTCCCTCTATCTCCACGCAGCAGATGAACTGACCGTAGAGCAAGTAGATAAGCGGAATCTTGCCCTGCGACAAGAAGGAAAAACTGAAACCAACAAAAATCCACTAACGATGTTCACTGTCCTGCAAATGAATACGGATATCCTTGCTATCAGCCAAGAAGGTGGAGACTGGAGAATCGACCTGGCAGATAGTCATGCTGAAATTCAGCTAGCGACTTCTTTCATCTCTCCTTCTCAAGCTCTGCTTAATCTACCTCAAGAAGATTTTGAAGGCTGTAAAGCAAGTGCCCAAGCGGATTGGGAAAATCTCCTCCATCGTTTTGACATTATAGAGACAGGAGAAGCTAACCGAACCTTCTTTGACCACTGTCTCTACAGACTCTTCCTCTTTCCTCAGACTTTTTATGAGGTTGATGAATCAGGGCAAGCCATCCACAAAGATTTGGCTACTGGAACTGTAAAGCCCGGTGTCCTCTTTAGCAATAATGGTTTCTGGGATACCTTCCGCACCACATTCCCCCTCTTTGCCCTTATTATACCGGAACACTACCACCGATTCTTAGAAGGATTTCTCAATAACTACCGCGATACTGGTTTCCTTCCAAAATGGCTGACTCCAGATGAACGGGGTATGATGCCAGGTACACTTTTAGACGGTATTATCGCCGATAGCGCCTGCAAGGACATGGCCCCCGACCTAGAAGAAGAACTCCTCCAAGCCATGCTTGAAACAGCCAGCAAGTCCGACCCTCTCGGTATCAATGGTCGCCACGGACTAGCCCAATACCAAGAACTGGGCTACCTCTCTACCGACCACCACGAAAGCGTCAGCCACACCCTAGACTATGCCTATAGTGACTTTTGTATCTCTAGCTGTGCTGAAAAACTAGGTCAGAATGACATCGCGGAAACTTATAGAACTGCGTCACAAAATTACCGCCATCTATTTGACGCTGAAACAGGCTACATGCGAGCGCGAGACAGCCAAGGCAACTTCCGCCCTGACTTCTCTCCTTATAGTTGGGGACGTGATTATGCCGAATGTTCAGCCATACAAGCAACTTTAGGCGTTCTCCACGACATCCCAGGCTTAATCCAACTTATGGGTGGAAAAGAAACCTTTAGCAACTATCTTTTGAAAACCTGTCAAGATGCTCCTCTCTTTGAGACAACAGGCTATGGTTACGAGATTCATGAAATGAGCGAGATGGCTACTGATCCGTTTGGACAAGTCGCTATTTCCAACCAGCCGAGCTTCCACATTCCTTATCTCTTCCGCTACAGCGACTATCCTGACTACACTGCCCTTCTCATCAAGACTCTCCGTCAGAAAGCCTTTCATGCAAACTGGCAAGCCTATCCTGGCGATGAGGATAACGGCAGTCTCTCGGCCTGGTACATATGGTCAGCTCTCGGATTCTATCCGACCTGTCCAGGCAAACCAAGCTATGACATCGGAATCCCTCTCTTTGACCACCTCCGTATCTACCTGGCTAAAGAAGGTAAATCGCTGGATATCCATACTAAACAAAACCACAGCCATTTTAACTTTGTCAAAGAATGCCGACTGGACAAAACACTCGTATCAACTATCCAACACCAAGACCTCCTAAAAGCTGAGCAACTAACCTTTACACTTAGCTGGTTACCAAGTCATCGCTAAATAATAAAAAATCTGCAATCCCCAAGGTTATCCACAATCTGTGAATAACTATCCCAAACTGTGCTTAACTCTTGAGTTGCAGTAATTAAAACTACTTTATAGTCCTCAAAAGTTACTAAATTGGTCACACAAATAAGAATTATCACTAAAATAATCAGAAATTATCCACACTTATCCACAACCTGTTAGTAACTTTTGTGAATAGTCTTACTTAAGCTAAAACTTATCTCTCACGAACACTAAAAAGAGCCTGACTCCAGGCTCTTTAGTCTATTATTTCTTCTCAGCACGTAGAGCTGACAAGATTTGTGTACGGATATCATCCACACCATTTGGCGTATTTGGTAAAAAGATAGTTTGATTTCCTTTAGAGGCAAAGGTATTCAAAGTATCCAAATACTGGTTGGTCAAGAGGATGGACATGATTTGTTCTTCTGTCATGCCAACATTGGCTTCCTTGAGTTCGGTGATAGACTCTGCTAAGCCATCCACAATCGCCTTACGTTGTTGGGCAATCCCCACACCATGAAGGCGGTCCTTTTCTGCTTCGGCTTCAGCTGCAGTGACGATTTTAATCTTATCAGCTTCCGCCAATTCTTGCGCTGCGACCCGCTTGCGTTGCGCTGCATTGATTTCATTCATGGATTGCTTGACTTCTGCATCTGGTTCGACCTTGGTAATCAAAGTTTTCACGATAATATAACCGTAAGTAGTCATTTCTTCTGCTACTTGATGTTGAACTTCAAGGGCAATCTCATCTTTTTTCTCAAACAATTCATCCAAGGTTAATTTGGGAACAGAAGAGCGAAGAGCATCTTCGATATAAGATTTAATCTGAGATTCTGGACGCATGAGTTTATAGTAAGCATCTGTCACGCTCTGCTCATTGACACGGTACTGGGTCGCCACATTCATCATAACGAACACATTGTCCTTTGTCTTAGTCTCAACCACAATATCGCTTTGCAACAAGCGCAACTGAATCCGCGCTGCAATCGAGTCAATCCCAAAAGGCAATCGAATATGAATACCGCTATTGGCAACCTTTTGGTATTTCCCAAAGCGTTCAATAATCGCCACCGACTGCTGACGAACCACATAAACTGTACTCAGTGTGACTATCACCAATAGGAGCACACAAACCACCATAAAAATCATCAAAAATGTTGCCATTATCGTGACCTCCATCATTATTTTTCCTGTATTATAGCACATTTAAAGAAGGCTGTGCAGTTTTTACTGCGATTTTTCCTGAAATGTCAATAATTAGAGGTGAATTGTCACATTGTCGTCTAATCTCTTGCTAAAACAACTGGTAAAGAATTAGGTCTACCATGCTAGTTCTCTCTAACTCCGTTGATTATCAACATACTATCTGAGCTTTACAAGTCGTGGACATAGAAACGAAACAAGTAACGGTTAATCCCTTTAAAAGACTCACAAAAAACATCATTGAAGTGAACCGCACTCCAATAGTTCAAGCATTAATCAATGTTGATAATCTAAATTTGATGTGTATACTATTTTTGTCATCGGTTACCGATTACGTTCCTCAGGTATCTGAAAGGTATATAATGAAGTTACCACCTAGTACCCAACCCAATCTAGTATCCAAAAACCGACTAGTTCCTATGATCTAGTCGGTTTCTCATCAATGCGCCAACATTTCTTGGGCGATTTCTTGGCCAGATAGATTATCTGGGTAGTAGGTTGGCCAGTTGTCCATTTCTTCAAAGAGAGCTTCTTGGCTTGTTCCTCCAAAGAAGATATGGAAATGTTCTGCCTTCACTGGGGCGATATTGTGATCACTAAACTGAACATACTTGAACTGTCCAGCGTCTGCATCTGTGGCTTTAAAGAGGAAGCGCACGCCACGATTGCCTTTCTTGTAAGTTAAGATTTTCTTACCAACATACTTGTAGGTGAATTTCTTACTTTGTCCACCTTGAACAAATTCCATAGTGTTATCAGTGATATTAATCTTAGTCACATCTGTCTGATAGCCTTTTGTATAGTAAGCTTTGTACTCAGCCTGGGTCATCTTACCAGTCAACTTAGCCTTGTAGTCAAAGACTTGGTCAAACGTGCCATCTTCAAGGAAAGGATAAACTGATTGCCAGTTACCTACATAGTCACTCAAGGTGCGGTCCTTGACAGCTGCATCTTCAAAGTAACCATTTTGGACTGTCTTGGTATCCTCTGCCTTTTCAGGCTCGATTGCTGGGCCTTCTTGGTCTGTTGTTTGTTTTAGAGCCTTGAGATTTTTCTCCATCACGGAAATATAGTTTTCGCCAGCCTTGGTATCCTCTTCTGTCAGACTTTCTAAAGGATTAAGAACATCTGTTTTGACACCTGCTTCTTTTGAAAGTGTGTTAGCAAGAGCTTGTGAGGCATTTTCTTCAAAGTAGATATAGGCAATTTTATTTTTCTTGATGTACTCTGTCAATTCTGCCAAGCGAGCAGCTGATGGCTCGGCATCTGGAGAAAGGCCTGAGATTGCGACTTGTTTGAGTCCATAGTCCAAGGCCAGGTAGTTAAAGGCTGCATGTTGCGTTACAAAGCTCTTTTGTTTGGCTTGAGACAAGCCTTCTGCATAAGCCTTATCCAAGGCTTGCAATTTTTCGATATAGGCAGCAGCATTCTTCTCAAAGGTCTCTTTTTTATCCGGATAATCTGCTGATAAGCTGTCACGGATGTGCTCTACTAGTTTAATAGCACGAACTGGTGATAACCAAACATGGGGGTCAAACTCATGGTGATGGCCTTCTTCTCCATGGTCATGGTCTCCCTCTTCTTCCTCACCACCTGGTAAGAGCAACATATCACCTGTCACCTTGATAGTTTTCACCTTTTTCTTATCCAAAGTATCTAGCAATTTAGGAACCCATGTTTCCATGTTTTCATTTTCATAAACGAAAGTATCTGCATCTTGGATTTTGGCAACTGCCTTGGCAGACGGTTCGTATTCATGAGGTTCTGTACCAGCACCGATTAGGAGTTCTACATTAGCAGTATCTCCTGCGACTTGCTTGGTAAATTCATAGACAGGGTAAAAGGTTGTCACGATATTTAGTTTGCCATCTGCCTGCTTTTGATTGGAGCAAGCCACTAAAAACAAGGCACATAGACTGGCTAGCAATAAGCTAATTTTTTTCACATTAGTCTCCTATTTGATAAAACGTCTTACTAAACTAATGAGTAAAAAGACAGTTACAAAAATAATGGTAATACTTGCACTTGCAGGTGTTTCTGCATAGTAGGAAATGTAAAGTCCTGCTACCATTCCCAAAAATCCAATAGCACTGGCAAGCAGCATAACCGATTTAAAGTTTTTCCCCAGACGCAGGGCAATACTAGCTGGCAAGACCATAATGGTCGATACCAAAAGAGCTCCCGCAGCAGGAATCATAAGGGCAATGGCCACCCCTGTCACCATGTTAAAAAGAATAGACATGGTACGAACTGGCAAGCCATCCACAAAGGCTGTATCCTCATCAAAGGTCAAAATGTACATCGGACGAAGGAAGAGGAAGGTCAAAATCAAAACAACCGCCGCAATGACAAAGAGGGAAATAACCTGCTCTTCACTAATCGTCACGATAGAACCAAAAAGATACTGGTCCAAACTCATTGAACTCGAGCTTTTACCCTTGCTCATGACAATCAGAGAAACAGCCAGACCTGTCGACATGAGGATAGCTGTCCCGATTTCCATAAAGCTCTTGTAAACCGTACGGAGATACTCCAGAAAGACCGCCGCAATCAAGACAATAGCAATAGTAGAAATAGTTGGAGAAATCCCTAGTACCAGACCAAAGGCTACACCTGAAAGAGAGACGTGGCTGAGGGTATCACTCATCAAACTCTGACGGCGCAAGATAAGGAAGGTCCCCAATACCGGCGAGAAAAGACTCATGGCAATAACGGCCAGAAAGGCACGTTGCATAAAGTCATAAGATAACAAACTAAGCATGGCCCACCTCCTGATCATTCTCATGAACGTTGAAACAACGCCATGGTGAGTCTTGGTTACGGACTAGATGGATATTGCGGTCCGCATAGTCCTTAACTTCTTCAGGGTCATGGGTAATCATCAAAACAGCCTTGCCATGATGATGGGCGCTGTGGTGCATGAGTTCGTAAAATTCATTTTTACTTCCTGCATCCATTCCCGTTGTCGGCTCATCTAGGATAAACACATCTGGATCCGAAGCAAACATACGCGCAATCACCGCTCGCTGCTTTTGTCCTCCAGATAGAGAACCCAAGCGTTTGTCTCTGTGTTCCCACATGCCAACTGAGTCCAGACTAGCCTTGATATGCTCCTCATCATGAGCATTCAAGCGACGGAACCAGCCTTTTCGCGGATAGCGACCCGACTTGACAAATTCATAAACCGTACTTGGAAAACCTGCATTAAAACTAGCAATCTGCTGGGGAAGATAGGCCATTCTCAATTTCTTACCCTGCGTATTTGTCTTTGAAATAGTTACCTTACCAATGCGTGGTTGGAGAATTCCAAGACTGGCTTTGATGAGTGTCGTCTTAGCCGCTCCATTTTCCCCAGTCAAGGTAACAAATTCCCCACTATCAACACTATAATTGATATGTTCAAGAACGGGCTCCTTATCATAATAGAAGGATAAATCCTCTACCGTAATATATCTCATTATTTGATTTCTCCTACTAAAGCAGTCAAAAACCGCTGAATCACTTTTTGTTCATTTGGAGTAAACTGAGTCGCCACTTCTTCATAGGTTAAAAGTGTATGCTCATGGTGATGATGGTGCTCCTCAGCGATTGGACGAGCCAAGTCAGTCAACTGATAAAAAATCACACGCGCATCTTTTGGATCTCTGGATGTCTCTAACATGCCCTCTTTGACTAAAGACTTGATAGCCTTGGTAACTGCCGCCTGACTGACATTGAGACGACGGGCCAACTCTGAATTTGTTAAAGATTCCTCTGACAAGAGCATGAGGATATGCTCCTGGGTATTGGTCAGAGCCACCTCGCTAGTGCAATGACCTATTAGGATTTCATGCTGATTTTCTGCCTGCAAAATCACCTCATTCAAAAAAGCATCGATATCCTTCGCTAGCTGTCTCATTTGTTACTCCTTTCTTAACTATCAATTTTAGATAAAAGTATCGATAGTCACTGATTCTTTACTGGTTAATTATATCACAAACCAAAAAAGAGTCAAGAAAAAACGTGAAAACCAGTTTCATTCTTGAACTCTTCTATATATTATTATCTATTTGAATGTCTTGACATCTCCATCATAAGTCGCCCAGTCTTTGCTGAAAAAGCGCTCATTCAAATGATAAGTCGGAGCTGGTGTGGAATTGGATAGGAAAGGATCAACCACCTTGTCAAAAGCCAACCAACCCAACCAACCCAGATGAATGGTATCCTTAATAAAATAAGGATCCCCTCCATTTTTTGAAAAGTCAGCAATATTAGTGAAACCTTGACTTTCTAATTGGTAACGAATTTTCTCCACTGCATGCTGGTACATATCTTCTCTGAGCTCTGTGTAATCCATCCATTTCTTGTTGACAGGTTGGATGACAAAGAGGACATTAACTTTCGATTTTGCAAATTGATTGAGAACCAACTGTAAATCATTATATTCAGATGATTTTAGGAAGCTGTAATTCTTTTGATACCCCTGATATCTCTTGATAGAGTCCTTAATTTGGGTCTTATAAAATTTATTTTCCATCCCCATATCATTATTGGTCGTATTTGCTTCTGCGTCCTTTCGAGCAATTTTTTCTAACTCTTGGTAAGAAAATTGATCCGGAAGATCTTTTAAATAATTTTCTACATGTTCCTTATATTTGAGTTGTCCTCTAATGGAGAACTGACCAAATAGAGAAGCCTGCCTCTCATTGAATCGGGCAAAGGCTTTAATAAGAGTATGATCAACTTCTGACAGCTCCTCTCCCTTTTCCAACTTCTGAACAATACTTTTCATAGATAATAGTGGATTTTGCTTTAAGAGACGTTTGGCTGCGTGTTTCGCAACTATATCTCCTGTTTGATTTTCCAAAAAAGCCGTCAACTGATCGTTGTTAAAGTAGTTTTGGAAAGATGCAGGCTCGTGATCTTCCTCTGTAAACCACTGAGGAGAAATCACAAATATCGCCTGTTTATTCTCAATTTCTGGCAAAATTTGTTGCATGCCAAAGTACTGATTAAGAGAAGCCGCACCCGCCTGCCCCAAAAAGTATGGTCGATAAGAACGATTATACTTTTCAGCTAATACAGCAGGATGCATACTATCAAAACGAATCCACTCACTCGAACCAAAAAAAGGAACAAATCGTAAATCAGGATCTGACAGAGCCCTCACTTTTTGAAATCTTTCTTTAAAACTATCGGTTGTAGTTGCTGCTGCTGATCGCTTTTCCTGTATGATATCATGATCACTCCCAGTTGGGAAGAAGAAAATCAAAAGGTAGACCAACAAACCAGCTATCAAGACCGGTCCGAAGATCATCCATAAGCGTTTAAGCATTTTGTAGCTCCACAATACCAGCTATAATTTTATTAGCTGTATTCCAGTCATCGCGACCAAACTCTGTTACAGGGACACGAATGTCAAAACGGTTTTCAATCTCCACAATCAACTCAACCGTGCCCATACTATCCAAGACACCTGCATCAAAAAGATCTTCATCCATCATGTCAGAAACGTCTTCCATAAACAACTCATCAATAATTTCGATAACTTCTGATTTGATATCCATATTTTATTTCCTTTATTTTTAAAACCATAAATCATTCAAGAATCCAGAAAAGATTAAGAATGACAGCATGACGACATGGAAGGTGACAACCATGCCAAGCAACTGAATCCAGCGATTCTCAGGTAGAGCAGCTTCCCCTGCTTTTTTCCGCTCCTTATTGAGCGTCTTTTTCTTGCGAACCCAGGCGTCATTGATTACCAAGCCTAATCCATGAAAGAGGCCATAGGCGATGTAATACCAAGTTACACCATGCCAAAATCCCATAACCAGCATATTTACAATATAGGCCACGCTCGAAGTTACATTACGATTTTTAAAGACCTTCTTTCTGGTCAGTACCATCACCATTCGCATAAAGACAAAGTCACGGAACCAGAAAGAGAGACTCATGTGCCAGCGATTCCAAAATTCCTTTAAATCCCTTGATAAAAAAGGCTTATTAAAGTTGATAGGGCTACGAATTCCCATCAAATTTGAAATGGCCAAGGCAAACATAGAGTACCCTGCAAAGTCAAAGAATAGCTCCAGACCAAAGGTATACATGACTGCCAAGGCATAGTGGTTAAAGAAACCACCTGACTGCAAGGCTAGATTCTTTAGAGGAGGGAGTAAGGTTTCTCCTAAAACATGAGCTAGGATAAACTTATACAAAAATCCCCACATGATATAGCGAACAGATTCATCCAGCATATCCATCAACTCATCTCGCTCAGGAATGGTCTGATAATTTTCATTAAACCGCTTAAAGCGATCGATTGGCCCGCTTGAAAAAGTCGGCATGAAGAGTAGGAAGCGGAGGAATTCCCAGAGGCTAAAATCCTTAATCACTCCATCTCTCAGCTCGATGATAATCCCAACCGAACGAAAGGTCAGGTAAGAAATTCCCAAAAATCCAAGCAAAGACTGCGTTCCATTGATAGCTGGCTGCACCTTGACAAAGATAATCGGCAGTAGGGACAGAAAACTAACTAGGTAGAAAACCCACTTACCATCCTTACTTTTTCGATAGTGCTTATAGAAAAGCAAGAGCAATATTTCCCAGCACAGATAAATGCCCAAGGCAGCCAATTGATTAGTCTTCCCACCTACCAGCATGGTAACGATAAAGAAGAGACTAACCAATACCTCGTACCAGGCAAAGCGTTTCTTGAAAAAGAGGCCGATAAAGATGGGCAAGGTTGCAGCAATCACATAGACAAAATACTGAGGATTGCCGTATGGCTCTAAATGAGGAAGCTGTTTAAAAAACTCCATCATCTCCTATTTACCTCATTAATCAATCCTTTGATATCAATTTTTCCATTTGGAGTCAGTGGCAAACTGTCTCGATAAAGGAATTTGGACGGCATCATATAAGACATCATAATATCTGTCAAGTCTTCCTTAATGGCCTTGGTAATATCGATATCACGCTCAAACTGCTCACGAACACCATCTTTTAAGATGACATAGGCTAGAAGATTTTGCACCTTGTGGTCTTTATTATAGCGCGGTACTGCAACAGCAGACTCGATAAAGCGAGACTTATTGAGGTTTTGAGAGACATCTTCTAACTCAATGCGGTAACCGTTGAACTTAATCTGGAAGTCCATGCGTCCGCCGTAGAGAAGCAAGCCCTCATCTGTCATAGTTCCCACATCTCCTGTATGGTAGGCTGGTAGACCTTCAAACTCAAAGAAGGCTTCTGCCGTTTTTTCAGGATTATTCATATAACCTTTTGAAACGGCTGGTCCAGAAACAATGATTTCTCCCTGTTCACCATTTGGCAGTTTCTTGCCGTCCTCATCAATGATAAAGGTTGGAGAGTCGGCCTTGGTATAGCCGATTGGTAGGCGTTTGAGAGTCGCCAACATCTCGTCTGTCACAGCAACAGCTGACAAGGCTACTGTCGCTTCTGTTGGACCGTAAGCATTGATAATACGGGCATTCGGGAAACGCTCACGCAGTTTTTGAGCAGTTTTGACCGTCAACTCTTCGCCATCAAAGTAGAAATGCGTAATTCCAGGCATTTTCTCGCTATTAAAGTCTTCTGATATCATGGCCATATCTGCAAAAGAAGGGGTTGAGGTCCAGATAGCGATTGGCAATGAAAAGATGGTAGCAAAGAGTTGCTTAAAGTCCTGAGTAATAGCTGAAGGAAGAGCGAAGAGCGTACCACCTAATGCCAAGGTCGGAGCCCAGTACATGACAGACAGATCAAAAGAATAAGGTGGCTGAGCCAGCATTTGCGGACGACTTGGCGTCGCAAATTCCTTGTCCGTAATCATCCAGTTGGTAAAGCTGAGGAGATTATCATGGGAAATCTGCACTCCTTTTGGCTTACCAGTCGTACCAGAAGTAAAGATGATGTAGTAATTATCATCACCCTTGACTGGATGCGTCATCTCATAACTAGTCCCTTGGGCAAATGCTTCTTGAACCTGAGCTAGATTCATTATCGGTGTAGAAGCCTGCTCCAATGGAAAGTCTGAAATGGCAATAATCAAGCTTGGCTCTGCTACTTCTAAAATAGCTGAAACTCGCTCCAAGGCCGAATGGCTGTCAATTGGAATGTAGGCATGCCCCGACTTAGTCAGCGCTACAAAGGTTGCCAACATTTCATATTCTTGGCCACCAAAAACAACCACAGGAGACTTCTCAGGCAAATCTAGTTGGTCAATGGCTGCAGCCAAACTATTCGAATCAGCTTTCAAATCTCCATAAGTGTGTTCCTGCCCCAAAACATTGTAAACAGGATAGCTAGGCTGGGTCTGAGCAAAATGCTCAATGGTTTCAATCATATCTACTATTGGTTTATTTGACATAATAAGGATTCTCCTTCAAGTTAAAATTCATTATAGATAAAGCTTCCTTGACCCTGACCAAGATAGCTAAAAAAGTAAAGCAGCCCTAGAAAGATAAAAAAATACAAGGCTGTCCGACCAAGAAATATGTACAATTCTTTTCTTTGTTTCATCAAGAAAAACCATTCATTTCTGTAATTTTCCGCTAAAATAAAATCAATTTCTTACTAATTTATTTTTCTGCTATTATACCACTTTATAGACTAGTTTTTCAATTGTTTACCCGTCTATTTTCACTACGTTCCAGTAACATTAATTTGTTCCATATGATTCTTTCTAATGATAGCTTAAATGCTTTTCAGTATGGATTATATGGGGAGCTACAACATAGTAGGCTCCATACTACCTATAGAGGATTTTTCCACTATAAATATTATAGAGCCTTATCTTATGTCTCACTTTATCGGTGCAGTTCCCTTTATCTAGAGATTTTTATAGTATGTAATCCTAGAATTCACTATAGATAAATTCTTGAATGTTCGAAAAATCGGTCACAAAACAATAAATCACGATGCTTAAGATAACAGTATAGAAAAATAACGTCCACAAGATTAAACGGTGTGTGTTAGTTATCTTGGTTTGCAAATTTGTATAGTTCTTTTTCAACTTCCATCCATCCTTTCACTCCAACGTGCATCACGTCAAATAAAAAGTAATCATCATACTCTCTGTTTCCATAGTTTAGTACTGTTGCACCATGGCTTTTTGCAACATCTTCTATTTTTTTGTAAGTTTTTTCCCGCATCTCTCTTGAAACACCTGTGTAGTCGTTCCACTTCCCGTTTACTGGGAAAATAATGACCTCAACTTCAATGCCCAATTCCTTAGCAACTGTCAAGAAAAGTTCCATATCTGAATACTCTGGTGACTCCAGATAACTCAAATCTTTATTAGAATCTTTCAGAGATACATAGCGATCTTTTAAGTAGGTATTGTAGTAGTTATTATCAACAGCATAATCATTATTGTCTGTTTTCTTTTTGACCTCTTCTACAAACTGATTCGTCATTTTCTCCCAATCATAGTCTGGGGTTTTATCCCCTAGTGAAGGATAATCTGATTTGGCATGTTTTTGATAAAAAGTCTGTTTGAGTTTAAAGGAATAAATCGCGTTATCGAACTCTAATAGTTTTTTATCAACAATCGTTCCTTTCTCATCTATGAAATAACTTTTGTATTTTTTGTAGATGTCATTTTGTTGCTTGTTCCCCTTGGTAATTTCGATAATGCGATTGATTAGTTTTTCTTTCGTTTCCTTACTAATCTTATCATTACCTAGCATATGGAAAATATGTTCCTGAGAAGCCTTGTTCAAAAAGGCATCTTGATGAGTCCCATCTTTTTCAAACCACTGAACCGATTCTATTATAGCCACTTTTCGCTTAGTCATAGATCCTTCAATAGAACCCAAGGTCGTAGCCTGAATGATGTTTTGTGAATAACTGGTCCCAATCTGCATGATATTAAAATCGTTGTAGTTAAAAATTTTATTGGGATGATAGTCTTCATTTATCGTTGCAACCAACTCAGATGACCCCAATAAAACCAATGTATTGGGAGTGATATTGCTTGTTAAAATATCTCTACTTTTATACTTTTCATACGAAGTGCTATAGCGAATACTGTTATCCTTTACTTTATAATAATCATCAATCTTCTTGACGTATGTCACATTTAAAAGCGCAAGCGTCGCAATTACGAGCACAAGCGATAGCAAAAATGCTTTTAGTTTAATCATCTAGTTTTATCCTATCCCTTCGATCCGTCCAATCTCTTTTCAAGTTCTTATCTCTTTAAAATCGTAAGTAAGATTTTATAGGGTTCACCTGAAAAGATAAAGAAACCAATCATAACCAAATTCATGGTCACAAACCAACTCAGTAGCTTATACCAATTTTTATTTTTATTTTTCTTATAAAAATTGCTTTTCTTTTGATACACCTCAAATCCAGCCATCAAAACACCATGATAAAAACCATAAACAATGTAGCTAACACTAAGACCATGCCAAAAACCCATGACCAACATATTGACCATATAGGCATAGGTTGCATTGTGTAGTCTATTTTTAAACCATTTTTTCCTGATGGCCTGCATCAATACTCTTGAAAATACAAAATCTCTCAACCAGGTCGACAAGGTGATATGCCATCTGGTCCAGAAATCTTTGATATCGACACTCAAGAAAGGTTTGTTAAAGTTCATCGGTGTCTGAATACCTAGAATGTTGCTACTTCCAACGGCCATTAGACTATAGCCTGCAAAGTCGAAGAACAGATACAAGGTATAGAGGTACATATACTTGATTGAGTAAATGACTGTGCCAGTATTATTTAGAGCGAGCAACATCTGGTAAACATAGGTTGATAAAACAACCTTGTAAAGAAGGCCTAGAACGATACGATACACACCGTCACCTGCCAACTCTAGATACTCTTTTCGAGGCATGACCTCGTTTATCTCTTTTAAAAATCTCCTACTCCGATCAATCGGACCAGCACTAACTGTAGGGAAAAAAGTAAAAATTGCAGGTAGTCTTTTATGCTAATCTTTTCTTTAATCAAGCCATCCGATATCTCCAGCATGATCTGAATGGTCTTAAAGGACATGTAAGAAATTCCAATAAAGGCCAACAAATGCAGAGAAGTCAGGGCAAAGACTTTATTGATCACTAAAGGAAGAATAGAAAGGAAAACCAAAGGTTTCAGCCGCTTTGCTTCTATACTCTGTGCTAGAAAAACTAGAAAATATTGATAAATGACAAAGGCAAGTAAATAGACAATCATTGCTCTACTCTTGCCATAAATAACTCCTGCAAATAAGAGGGAGAGCACCAAAATATAGTAGTCCTTACGTTTTTCAAAAAAGTTTACTACAAAACCAATTAGTAAAACTACAAACAAAAGAAGGAAAAACTCATTCCCCTCGAAATAATTCATACCAGCCAAACTCCTTTTTTCTTTTTCTCATCTCTTGATTTATCTTTTTAATATTAGTTCCTATCATATTACCAAGGATAGTTAACTTTATTCATTATATCATAATTTAAAAACTAAAAATACTTCTGTTATTTTATTTCTTAAAATAAAAAATCCAACTGACTCTCAGTACTGAACCCCAATAATGAGACAAAATTATTCACACCATAAATAAAATTCAAGAACAAAAAATTGATGAAGGAACCAGTTAAGGATTCTGCCTTTTTAGCTAAAATAGTAATCAACACCAGTATACAAACTTAAAAAATCAAAACGACCAAAATGAAGTGAGAAAGTGCTCCTTATTTTGGTCGTTTTTTGTAAGTTATGTTTATTACGGTATGAATAATTGAGTTTTAATATCTTAGAAAAGTGAGAATACAAGCACGGCCAAGGCTGCACCAATAACAGGTCCCACAACAGGAATCCAAGCATAAGACCAATCTCCGTCTCCCTTGTTTGAAATTGGAAGGATACTGTGCATGATACGAGGTCCAAGGTCACGTGCAGGGTTCAAGGCATAACCTGTTGTCCCACCTAGTGATAGACCGATACCGACAATCAAGGTCCCCACTGCAAAGGTTCCGATTCCTGCTTGAAGGTCATAAAGTCCCAAAGCAAAGATTGTCAAGACCAAAACAAAAGTTCCAAGGATTTCACTAATCAAGTTTGATACAGTATCCTGAATGGCTGGACCAGTACTGAAGGTTGCCAGAATATTGCCTGCATTTTCTTCTGCTTCGTAGTGAGGTTTGAATTGCAACCAAACCAAAATCTGACCTAGCATAGCCCCTGCAAACTGAGCTAGGATGTAAGGGAAAACGGAAGTCCAAGGCAGATCACCTTTTAAGGCCACACCAATGGTCACAGCTGGGTTTAAATGAGCCGGACTGAGTTTTCCAGATACAAATACTGCAACCGCAACTGCAATCCCCCAACCCATGGTAATCACAATCCAACCTGCATTGTTGCTCTTGGTTTTAGGAAGAACCACACCTGCAACAACACCATTTCCTAGAAGAATCAGGATTAAAGTCCCTAAAAATTCTCCAAATAATTCATTCATCATCTTTCTGTCTCCATTAAAAAGAAGGAGGGGTAGACTAGGAGTCCTGCCCTCCACCTCTTTTATTTTTTCTTAATTTTTTAATTCTGCTAAATCGTTGTTAGCAAGAGCTGCTTCGACATCCGCACGGTAAGTTGCTTTCTCATCTTCTGTCCAGTCATAGAATCGTCCCATTTCATCCAAAACTGGCTCAACGATGCTGTCCAAACTATCACGCATAAAGAGCATATGGTTGGTACGACGAAGAAGGAAGTCAACTGGGCTAAGAGCCAACTCATTGCGCATTGCATAGTGAAGTGACAAAGTGTCTGCCAAACTGAGTCCTGGCGCTTGTTCCAAACTATGAGCAAGAGCAAAGACTTTCGGTGCATTTGAACCGTAAAGATTTGCGAGATAGTGGGCTTCCTTACTATCCAAGCCACGTGACACTCCAAGTTGCGCAAAGGCTTCGATTTCTGAGTCCACATTTGCTGGGTTCAATTCCCCACCTGAAACAGGGTATGTCTTAGAGTTGATGAGTTTAAAGCTGCGGTCAAATTCTGCTTTGAGGATGTCAACCACGCGCTCCATAGCTCCTTCAGCCATCTTACGGTAGTCTGTGATTTTACCACCAGCAAGAGTCAAGAGACCATTATCATCTCGGTCCAAGCTAGAACCACGAGAAACTGCAGATGGGTCCAAATGTTTCTCAGAGGTACTGCTTTCAAGCTTGCTAACAGCTGCCTCAACATCTTCACGAGTTTTTTCTTTAGTGAGGTAAGATTCAACAGTTGCAATCAAGTTGTTAAAGCTTTCATCGCTAATGGTGCCGTTATTTCCTCCATTGTAGTCAGAAGCGCTATTGCCTGCGATCAATGGACGAAGACCTGCCCAGCTGCTTTCGATATCATCAATGGTAATGTTAGCTTCTGGGAAACGGTTGTTGACAATACCAAGTAGGTAGTCTACATCTTCTTGAGTTACTTTTGGATGTTCTAAATCACCTGTGTAGTCTGTATCAGTTGTACCGAAGTAAGTCTTGTTTTCACGTGGAAGAACAAAAACCATACGACCATCTCCCAAACCTGTGTCAAAGTATACTGGTTGAGAAACCTTGATCTTGCTTGAATCCACTACCAAGTGAACTCCCTTAGTTGGACGCATTTGTGAGAATTGGGTTCCCATATTAGACAAATTGCGTACCTTGTCGCTCCAAGGACCTGTTGTGTTAATCACCAGACGGGCCTTGATTTCAAATACTTGGTCTGTCAAGAGATCACGAGCTACAACACCTGTAATCTTGCCACTTTCGTCAAAGAGGAAGCCGTCTGCCTTCACATGGTTAGCAATGAGGGCACCGTCTTGGTTGGCACGTTTGATGTTTTCAATCACGAGACGTGCATCGTTGTTACGGAAGTCAAGATAAACTCCACCTCCTACCAAACCTTCTTTCTTCAAGTTTGGCTGGCGTTCCAAGACTTCTTCCTTGCTCAAAACCTTGTTAGCAGCTGGTGTGTTGTTAACTCCTGCCAAGAGGTCATACAAGTCCATAGCTACTTTCAGACGGAAGAGGCTAAAGGTCGCTCCATCCTCATCGTAAACTGGCAAGAGCATTGGGTCTGGTTTTGGAATGTGAGGTGCAATTTGTTGTACCACTGCACGTTCAGAAACCGTATCTGATACCACTTCTACGTCAAATTGTTTGAGGTAACGAAGACCTCCGTGAACTAATTTTGTTGAACGACTGGATGTTCCTTCTGCGAAGTCCTGCATTTCAATCAATCCAGTGTCAAGACCACTAGCTGCTGCCTGCAAAGCTACACCAGCTCCTGTAATCCCTCCACCAATAATCAAGAGATCCAAGGTGCGTTCCTGCATTTTTTTAATTGACAATTCACGTGTTTTCTTTGAAAATTCCATATTTACACACTTTCTAACTAAGTCGCTTTATTCTTCCAGTATTAGTCGTCTACTTCCGCAAAGACTTGCGTTGCTTTCACAGCCTTCTTCCAGCCCTTGTAGAGTTGTTCCTTACGAGATTCGTTCATAGATGGCTCGAAGAGCTCTCCTGTCTCGTTCAAGAGTTTCAACTCATCCAAGTCCTTCCAATAGCCTACTGACAAACCAGCTAGGAAGGCTGCTCCTAGAGCTGTTGTTTCCAAGTTTTTGGCGCGTGCAATATCGATTCCCAAAATATCAGCTTGGAACTGCATGAGGAAATTGTTCATAGCTGCACCACCGTCTACTTTCAAGACCTGGATAGCTGTCTGCGCATCCACTTGCATGGTATCGATGATGTCACGTACTTGATAAGCGATAGATTGCAAAGTCGCCTTGATAAAGTCTTCTTTAGTTGTTCCACGAGTCAAACCAAAGACAGAACCGCGAGCGTTTTGGTTCCAGTATGGAGCACCTAAACCTGTAAAGGCTGGAACGACATAAACTTCATCATTGTTGTGAGAATCACGAGCATATTTTTCAGATTCTGGTGAGTTTTCTACCATGCGAAGACCGTCACGAAGCCACTGAATGGCGCTTCCTGCGATGAAGATAGAACCTTCCAAGGCATAGTAAACCTTGCCGTTGATTCCGTAACCAATGGTTGTTAATAGGTTGTTTTCAGACAACTGCATCTCTTCACCAGTATTCATGATGATGAAAGAACCTGTTCCATAAGTATTCTTGACCATACCCGGTTCAAAGGCCAACTGCCCAAAGAGGGCTGCTTGTTGGTCCCCAGCCATACCTGAGATTGGCACTTCTCCACCGTAGAAATGGAATGGAGCTGTCTTACCGTAGATTTCAGAGTTAGAACGAACTTCTGGAAGCATAGCCTTAGGAATGTTGAGAATTTCCAAAATCTCATCATCCCATTTGAGTTCTTTAATGTTATATAGCATGGTACGAGCTGCGTTTGAGTAGTCCGTCACGTGAGCCGCACCGTCAGTCAATTTCCAAACCAACCAAGTATCAATGGTACCAAAGAGCAATTCTCCTTTTTCTGCTCGCTCTTGAGCGCCTTCTACATGATCCAAAATCCAACGAACCTTGGTAGCAGAGAAGTAAGCATCGATAATCAAACCAGTCTTTTCATGGAATTTTTCCACATAACCTTGACTTTTTAGTTGTTCAGCCAAAGGAGCTGTCTGACGTGATTGCCAAACGATAGCATTGTAGATAGGGAGCCCTGTTTTCTTATCCCAGACGACAGTTGTTTCACGCTGGTTGGTAATCCCGATTGCTTCGATTTGATTTGGCTTGACACCACTTTCGATGAAAGCACCCGCAATAACTGACTGAACAGAGTTCCAAATTTCATTGGCATTGTGCTCTACCCAACCTGCCTGAGGGAAAATCTGGGTAAACTCTTTTTGACTCGAGCTAACTTTTTCTCCTTTTTTGTTGAAAATAATGGCACGAGAACTTGTAGTTCCCTGGTCAATGGCCATAATGTATTTTTCTTGTGACATGTGCTGTCCTCCTGATAAAGATCTTGAGGATGTTTCCTCTTTACACTAACTAGTATACAAAATAAAGCGCTTTCTTATTCATCAACTTTTTTTAATTTTTAAAAAATGTGAGTAGATTGTGTGAATTTCACAAAAAAGACCTGGAACAACCAAGCCTTTTAAGTGAATAATAACTGACGAATCCCTGCCAAATCTTCCAAATCCAAGTCGTTTTTTAAATAATAAACTGGAGTCTGTTCCTTCTTATGAATCGGGTTATTGGTAACCAGCAAATCATAATGCCGAGTTCGGTCATAGGCTTCAATGGTAATAAAACGATTGTATTCCAAATACCGTTTCAAAATGGCTGCCATCCTTGAAAAGACAAGAAAACCAGATGTCAAATCCAGACCAATCCGCATATGCTGACCACCATTTTCAGCCATATATTCGATTAACTGCAGCCATTCCCAGAGAATTTTCTTATCTAAATCTGTCCCCTGCTGAAAGGCCGGTAGAGCATGAAAAATCTCCTCTGCCGTTCCCCTAAAATCATGTTCCATCAGCAAATAAGGATGACGATTCTCCAACTGGTACTTGTAGCGGTCCTGTAAAATATAGCCCTTATAGAGATAGACTTGAGCACAAAGCTGACTGAGTTCATAGGTAACGTGATCCTCTGTATAATCACCCAGCAACTCCTCCTTCTTCATTTCTTGAATCAACTGTGTCAGCAAATCGGCCAACTGCCCTCCAAAACCAAGGATATATTCCATAGTATGAAGAGGAAGAATGCGATGAGATAGGAGGAAAGAGAAGAAAATCATCAGCTCCCCATCCTCAGTTCCCAGAGGAAGGTGTTGCCCAGCAAAAAAGGAAGGAGCCTTTCTCAGCAAACGAAGGTAGAAAATATTGTCAAAATACCCTCGCATTTTCTCTTCTATGACTTGAAACTGACAGGCATTGACCCGAAGACGTTGCTGACTGATGTGACTCCACAAAACCAAGTCCAATTTCTGCCCCGAAGACAAACTTGCACCGCAGATCTCTTCTAGTGTAGCAATCTCCTGTTTTCTCTCTGGTTTCTGCATGTGGACTTCCCATTCCTGACTGGACCAGACCTTGCGGAAAAGACAGAAATAGAAATAGCGAATCTGATGCTCTGGACCTCGCCAACGTCCATTTTGGATGGATAAATCAAATTCTGACAAAATCTGATTTAAGCTAGCTAAGTGACGGCCAAGCGTTGCCTCGCTAATCATCAATTCTTGAGCCAGATGATGGGCTAAAAACTGTTGGTGGTAGAGAAGATAGACCAAAATCTGGTATTTAACAGCATTCTCCAAAAACAAGCTCCGAATATCTCTCCCCTTGGTAGCTGCACCGATTGACAGACGCAGATTTTCATCTTCTAAGTGAATAGTCAGCTCTAAGCCACTATCCATAGCCCTATCATTGAGCAGGGTGACATATTTGGTTAGGGTTGCTTTTGAAAATCCTGTTTCCTCCATTACAGCCTTGACGGTCGTCTGAGACTCTTGTAATAGAAAGGAAAGGATTGAAAATTGGCCAGATTCAGCCTTTTCCATCAAATCTCCTAAATACATTTGTTACCCCTTTCATTTTCTACCTTAAGCATAGCATAAATCTTACAAATGCTGAAATAATCTGTTTCTCTTTTTATTTTCATGCTAATTTCCTGGTTCATTATGCTGAAAATCAACAAGCACACGGCTCCCCCTTTGAGCATTTTTATGCTAAAATAGTAGCTATGGATAAAATTATTAAAACTATATCAGAAAGCGGAGCCTTTCGTGCTTTTGTCCTTGACAGCACAGAAACCGTCCGCACTGCTCAAGAAAAACACCAAACCCAAGCTAGCTCAACTGTAGCACTTGGTCGAACTCTTATCGCTAGCCAGATTCTCGCAGCCAATGAAAAAGGAAATACCAAACTAACAGTTAAGGTATTGGGATCTAGTTCTCTAGGTGCTATTATCACCGTCGCAGATACCAAGGGGAACGTCAAAGGCTACGTTCAAAATCCTGGTGTTGACATCAAAAAGACTGCAACTGGTGAAGTTCTAGTCGGACCTTTTGTTGGAAATGGGCAATTCCTCGTTATCACAGACTACGGTACTGGAAATCCTTACAACTCTATGACTCCTCTCATCTCTGGAGAAATTGGTGAAGACCTTGCCTTTTACCTGACTGAAAGCCAACAAACACCTTCAGCAGTCGGCCTCAATGTCCTTTTGGACGAAGAAGACAAAGTCAAGGTTGCAGGTGGTTTCCTAGTCCAAGTCTTGCCGGGAGCCAAGGAAGAAGAGATTGTCCGTTTTGAGAAACGCATCCAAGAAATGCCAGCTATCTCGACCCTTCTGGAAAGTGAAGACCATATCGAAGCCCTCCTCAAGGCTATCTACGGGGACGAGGCCTACAAGCGTCTTTCTGAAGAAGAAATCCGTTTCCAATGTGACTGTAGTCATGAACGCTTTATGAACGCTCTTGCCAGCCTTCCAAGTTCAGACCTACAGGAAATGAAAGAGGAAGACCACGGGGCAGAAATCACTTGTCAATTCTGCCAAACTACTTACAACTTTGATGAAAACGACCTGGAGGAACTCATTCGTGACAAATCTTAATACACCCTTTATGATTGGCAATGTTGAGATTCCCAATCGTACCGTTTTAGCACCTATGGCTGGTGTGACTAACTCAGCCTTTCGTACCATCGCAAAAGAGCTCGGAGCTGGACTCGTTGTCATGGAAATGGTCTCTGACAAGGGAATCCAATACAACAACGAAAAAACCCTGCACATGCTTCATATCGATGAAGGCGAAAACCCTGTTTCTATCCAACTTTTTGGTAGCGATGAAGACAGCCTAGCACGCGCAGCCGAATTCATCCAAGAAAACACAAAGACCGATATCGTGGATATCAACATGGGCTGCCCAGTTAACAAAATCGTGAAGAACGAAGCTGGCGCTATGTGGCTCAAAGACCCAGACAAGATCTACTCTATTATCAACAAGGTCCAATCTGTCCTTGATATTCCACTTACTGTCAAAATGCGTACCGGCTGGGCCGATCCATCTCTGGCAGTTGAAAATGCTCTCGCTGCTGAAGCTGCAGGCGTTTCTGCCCTCGCCATGCATGGCCGTACCCGTGAGCAAATGTATACAGGTCACGCAGACCTTGAGACCCTTCACAAGGTCGCTCAAGCTCTGACCAAGATTCCATTTATCGCTAATGGTGACATCCGTACAGTTCAAGAAGCCAAGCAACGCATCGAAGAAGTAGGTGCTGATGCAGTCATGATTGGCCGCGCTGCCATGGGAAATCCTTACCTCTTCAACCAAATCAACCATTACTTTGAAACAGGAGAAATCCTACCTGATTTGACCTTTGAAGACAAGATGAAAATCGCCTACGAACACTTGAAACGTTTGATTAACCTCAAAGGGGAAAACGTAGCAGTTCGTGAATTCCGTGGCCTCGCTCCTCACTACCTCCGTGGAACATCTGGCGCTGCCAAACTCCGTGGAGCCATTTCACAAGCTAGCACCCTAGCAGAGATTGAAGCACTCTTGCAGTTGGATAAGGCTTAATAGTTTAAAACCCGTAACTCTCTTAAAGGTTACGGGTTTTTGATTGTAAAAATTTAAATACTGAGGATTATTATTGATTCAAAGCAACACTGGAAACCTTACCATCCGCTCCTGTTGTAATTTGGATGATTTTTCCCCCACCAATTTTGGCATTATACTTACCATCATCAAGAGTATAAGAATAACCTTTGATAGAATAATTTTCTTTCTTTCCATCAGAAGATTCTACTGTAAATTGACCACCTGATGAAACTGTGATGGTTTCGCCATTTGCTCCCTTCCAATTGCCCGCTGCAGCTGAGAAATCACCATCTACCATGGTTAAAACACCCTTGTAGCGTTTATTTTGCTCTGCTTGTTTGTCTTGAAGTTTGCGGTCAGTTGTAGGATCATAGCTTGATTGGTTAGACTGGGCTTGAGGAGCCTGAGCAGGAGTTTGTTGACTAGCCGCCTGTTGATTAGACACTTCTTGACCTTGTCTTTGCTCTGGTGCAGGTGCCGCTTGTGATGGTGTTGCACTTACTGAAGACTGATCGGTAGATGCCTTGGCCTTTTCAGATGAAGCTGAACTTGAGGACTTCTGAGTCTTGCTTTCTTTGTTAGAAGAAGTTGCTTTAGAACTTGATGACTGGCTTGTCTTAGCAGAACTGCTTGCTTGAGTTGTTTCCTTTTTATTTCCACAAGCTCCTAATAGCAAGGTAGAAGCCAATACAGTTGCTGCCATCAATTTGATATAGGTTTTCTTTTTCATTTTTCTACTCCTTTGTAATGTTTTAGAAATATAAAGAAATCTTTTTGTAATATAATTGTAACATTCAGATTTGAATATGTCAACAATTTATCTAAACTATTTTAAAAATCTTAAATAATTTAGATACATTTACTCCTCCTACTCTTCTATTCGTAATAAAACAGAAAAACAGGAGATTTTCCTATTAAAAATTTGAATTCGTTTTTTGTGTAATCGCTTGCAACTTTAAGTGCAAAGGAATATAATAACATTGAAATAGAATATAGGAGGTGTAGGCTTATGTTAAGCAAATATTACAAGTATCTTCCTTGGTTGATTGTGACAGCTATTGTCTCTTATCAATCAGCAACTTACTATGCGCGAACTGCATTTGATGTGCTTTATCTGACTACAATCTTTTTGATTTTCTATATCGCTTTGTTAGTTTTGCATGAGAACTATCTCAAGTATCGATACAAAGACTTTTTTACTCACCTGTTGAGCAATTCTAAGAAAGATAGCCACCCATAAAAGTAGTCGCAACAGAAATTTCATCTCATGACTGTAATTAAAGAGGTCGGGAACTTTTCCCGACCTCGCTTTTTATTTCAATCGATAGGTTTTTCTTGGTTTCTTTTTAGGCACTCGTTTGAGTCCGACTTCTTCTACATATTCTCCGTATTTTACGAGAAAGTTATTGCTGACGATTGGACGACCGGGGTTGATAAGATTGACCAGTTCAGTTCCTTCGTAGACAGTGAACTCCTCCTCCAGCAGATAAAGGAAGGTCGGATTCCAGTCGAGACGGCCTTGGATTCGTTTGATGGATTCTTGGATAATGGCATAATGATCAAAAGCGAAGGCTTGCTCCTCCAACTCTACTCCCTCTAGGTAGCATTTTCCTGTCTGAAAATCGACATCTACAAAAACCACATCCTTGGCATCGTCTCCTGCTTGAACAAGTTCTAATGCACGACTAGGCAAATAAACCAAGTGGGCAATGGTCACTGTCCAGCCCCGTGGGTCACGGCCGGGAGTCGATACGGTCATCAATTGCTCGATTTTTTCCAAAGGAAGATCGAGATTGACTTCTTCTCTCACCTCACGCTGACAGGCATGCGCAGCATCTTCGCCCTTGTCCATAAATCCTCCAACTAAGGCCAAACAGTTCTGATAAGGGTGAGCCTTGCGGCGAATTAATAAGAGCTTGATCTTTCCTTCAACAAAGCAGTAGGCTACCATATCTACTGTCACACTTGGTTTTTCATATTGAGGGAGTTCCTGCCTGTAGTACCAATCCAAAAACTCCTCCTGACTGGCATGGATTTCAAAATATTCTCTCTCTGTCATCCCTGCCGGAATCATCGTGTCCGCCATTTTATGCCTCCTTACGAACTGCCTTGGTCCATTGGTACCAACCTACTAGACTATTGAGTGTGTAAACCCAGTACATCCCTTGGATGTGGATATTTTCACCCCACCAGAGGTAGATACTAAAGAGATTGGTGGCAATCCAGAAAATCCATTGCTCACGATAGAGACGTGTCATCAAGAGCTGACCAACACCATTGGTCGCATCGGTAACACTATCACGGAAAGGGCGAGCGCTATTGATACTTTGGTAAGCCAAGCCCATACCAATCCAGATGATAGCAGTCAAGGCCAAGTACTTGAGCCAATCAAAAACAGATAATTTCTTGGCTTCAAAGTGAGATTCTTCTGCTTTTCCTTGGTCATTGATACGATTGGACAGCCAAGCATAGAGACCAATCGGCTGCATGACAAAGAAGTAAACGGTCGTCAAAACTTCGCCATAAAAAGTCGCATTCATAGCCAAAATCAAATAGATAGCAGAGTTAATGGCCCCAAAGAGATAATTGCTTGCACGCCCTTCTGCTACCAAGATAACACAGACAATCCCAGTCCAAGAGGCAAACAAGCTCATCCAGTCATGACTTTCTGTATTTTGCGTGAATTCCAAGATCAAAGGAACACTTGACAGGACGATGAGATACAACCACTGGAAGAGGCTACGGCCGACAAAAAGATCTTTCCAGAGCAGGTTCATGATTCCTGCAAAACCGATCTTGCGGGCTTCCGCATGGACATTTTTAAAGTTTTCGATAAATTGTGTGATTTTTTCAGTTAGTTTTTTCATAATTTTCTCCTAATCTGCTTGGTAAATGGCATCAATAGCCACTTTGGCTGCTTCATAATTGCCTAGGTAATCCCCAGCTAGATAAACTAGTGGAATGGTGGTTAAATATCGCTCTCTCATCTGGTCCAAATGCTGGGAAAAACTATGACGAATATGGTCTTCTGCCATGTTCATATCTCTAAACCCGTCATTGACATAGGAGCCAACAGGTTGCACAAAGAGAATCAAGTCCCATTTTTCCTTAACCAAGATAGAGGCAAAAAGATTGTCAAAGGTTTCTCCTGATAAGTCCCCTTGGTCCTCAGTTTCCATGTAATAATCATAATAGCCCTTGGTTACCAAGGAGTTGGTATCGGCTATCACTAGACCTCGATTGGCATTGCTATCGATTAACTTAGAGGTCTGGTCATACTGCCCTAAAAGGAGATAGTAGTAATCCTTTGGAGTCAATTCATCGTCGCGGACATTGTTTTTGATCTGGTACTCACGTGCGTATTCCAGGCTGACCGGCGCATCGTAATACCTTGCCAAATCCTTGGCCAGAGTGGTCTTCCCATTGCTGGCACTTCCCATAATCAACACTTTCTTTGTAAACTGACGACGGAAGGGTTGAGCGATATATTTCCAATATTTGCTTGGATTTTCTCGAATCATAGTCGCTGAGATACCAAATTTTCTTTCTTGTAAGACTGTCTCAAAACCACGATTAGACAATTCTTGCTGGTAGTCTGCCTCTCCCACAAAGAAGATTAGTTCTTGCTGGGTTTCATCATAGGAAATCTCCGCTAACATTTGGTCCAACCACTCCTGCCAGCCCATAGGGTAACGGGGAAGATTGGTCTCATCTAACTTGCAAACGGAGGTCAACTCGTCATCACCAAAGGCCTCTCGGATATAGCGAAATCTTTTTTGAAGCGTTAAGCCTACCTGTTCCCCTCTGTCTCCCTCATAGCCTGAAACGACAACCCAGACCTGGTCACACTGTCGCTTGGCTCGCTGGATCAGATCGATATGACCTTGATGAAGCGGAGCAAAGGTTCCAAATACCACTGCTGTTTTCTTTTTCATAAACGCATTACCTTTTTATGATTTTTGATATTTTTATTATAAACTATATTTTTGTTTTGTCAATAGTTTTTTATTATTTTTTATAAAAAACTAGCAAAAAAGAGAACCAAGATTGCTCCTGATTCTCCATTTTTATGCAATATCAAATTTTAACTGGCCTGCTTTGACACCAATCTTAAGTGTGCTGCCTGCCACCAAATCTCCCTTAAGAAGAAGTTCTGCCAACTTGTCTTCCACTTCTGTTTGTAGGGTTCTGCGAAGTGGACGAGCTCCCATCTCTGGGTCATATCCTTGATTTGCCAACAATTTCAGTGCTGAAGCTTGTAATTTCAAGTCAATGCCTTTTTCAGCCAAACTTGCCACTAAAGGTTTGACCATAATCTTCACCACTTCCTGCATATGGTCGCTAGACAGGCTATGGAAGACCACCTTTTCATCAATGCGGTTGATGAATTCCGGTCTATAAGCCTTTTTCAACTCTTCAAACATGCGTTTTTCCATATTTTCCTGGTCAAAACGAATGTCCTTTGCCCCAAAACCAACTGTCTTGTCATCACGAAGGGCTGTCGCACCAAGATTTGACGTCATGATAATAATGGTATTTGAAAAGTCAACCTTGCGGCCCTTGCTATCGGTCAAAACACCATCATCCAAAACCTGCAAGAGAACATTAAAGATGTCTGGATGGGCCTTTTCTACCTCATCAAAGAGGAGAACAGAGTATGGTTTGTTGCGAACCTTCTCGGTCAACTCCCCACCTTCTTCATAACCCACATAGCCCGGAGGAGCTCCATTAAGACGGCTGGCTGCGAATTTCTCCATATACTCACTCATATCAAAGCGGATAAGAGCTGATTCGTCATCAAAAAGAACTTCTGCTAGAGCCTTAGCCAATTCGGTCTTCCCGACACCTGTTGGGCCTAGGAACATAAAGGAACCAATCGGACGCTTGTGACTGCGAATCCCTGACTGGTTGCGGCGAATCGCACGGCTAATACTTGAAACAGCTTGATCTTGACCGATGACACGTTTGTGCAGTTCAGCTTCCAAGTTCAAGTATTTCTTAGCATCAGTCTGAGTCAGTTTTTGAACGGGGATACCTGACAAGCGACTTAAGGTGGTCAAAATATCAGACTCTGTCACCAAGTCTTTATAGACAGGCACTTCCTCTTCTTTTGCGATTAGCTGAGCTACCTGTTTCCACTTACCATCCATCAAGGCCTTGTCAGCTGGACTCAAACCTGAATCGTCTGCTTTTACATGCTTTGCCTTATTTTGCACTGTTGCTGCTGCCTCATCCAAGAGGTCGATAGCAGAGTCTGGCAAGTGACGACTAGTTAAGTAACGATGAGCCATCTTAACGGCTGTTTCAACTGCTTCATCTGTGATTTGCACACGGTGATGTTTCTCATAAGTCGCCTTCAAGCCTTGCAAAATGGTCATGCTGTCGGCCACACTTGGCTCTTCAATCGTCACTTTAGCGAATCGACGAGAAAGGGCCGCATCTTTTTCGATATGTTTTTGGTATTCTTCCTGAGTAGTTGCACCAACTGTTCGCAAAGTTCCACGCGCCAAGGCTGGCTTCAAGATATTGGCCGCATCCAGAGTTGAATCAATT
Organism: Streptococcus mitis; assembly: GCF_000722755.1. Lineage (GTDB taxonomy): Bacteria > Bacillota > Bacilli > Lactobacillales > Streptococcaceae > Streptococcus > Streptococcus mitis_CM. The sequence goes on from NZ_JPFY01000015.1 coordinate 288,522, forward strand.
CCACTACCAGAACCCATGATAGTGTGGAGTTCATCGATAAAGAGGATGACTTGGCCATCTTCTTCAATATCCTTGATGATATTGTTCATGCGCTCTTCAAAATCACCACGGAAGCGTGTCCCTGCAACGACATTCATCAAATCAAGCTCTAACACGCGCATCTTAGCCATTTCCGTAGGCACATCCCCACTAGCAATACGCTGAGCGAGCCCAAGCGCCAAGGCTGTTTTCCCGACACCCGCATCTCCAACCAAGACAGGATTATTCTTGGTTTTCCGACTCAAGATTTGAATCATACGGGATATTTCCTTGTCCCGACCGATGACTGGCTCTAACTTGCCAGAACGCGCTTGCTCTGTCAAATCATGCGTATAGTCCTCGAGTCCACCACTCGGAGTCTGGGGCATGCCCATCATATTAGCCATAGAATTTTGCTTGTCAGCTACGGTACGATGGCGTTGGCGTAAAGCTTTAAGGTCTTCGCGAGTCCAGCCTGCCCGTTCTTCTAGATTGCGACGAAGTGCAGCAATCTTAACCTGATCTTTCTTGTCTTCATAAGAAAAACCAGCCCTCTCCAAGATACGAGTCGCCAAGGCATTGCCATCATGCAAAATCGCATAGAGGACATGCTCTGTCCCTAGCACCTTAGCATGAACCACTGATGCCACATATTCTGCTTCATCAAAAAGGACCTGCAAACGATGAGAAAACGGCAATTCCGTGAAGGTTTCATCCTGGCTATAGTCCGTTTCAGTCAGTTCCAAAGCGACTTCTTCTAAACGGTCCATCTCATATGGATAATCATTTAAAGTTGCCCCTGCCACACTATAACTGTGATTGGACATGGCAATCAACAAGTGCCAAGACTCTAGATAACGAGCTCCAAAATGGCCAGCAACCATGTAGGCACTTTCGATACATTCATTCAATGCTTTTGAATAGTTCATCTTACTTCCCTTTTCTATCTACCTCTTGTATGACCTGTCGTAGCATATTAGCTCGAACAACTGGAGCCTCTTCTCCTAGAACGCGATCCAAAGCTACTGCCACCAACAAATTCATCTCCTGCTTGGTCATCAATTCCTGCTCAACCAAAAGCTGCAGAATATCCTCATAAATTTCTTGACTGACCCGCTCACCAATTGAGTAAAGCAGCTCCCTGAGCATTTCATGGTGACTAGAAAACTCAATCCGTCCTATACGAATATAGCCTCCGCCACCACGCTTACTTTCAACCAAGTAGCCTCTACTTTCCGTAAAGCGTGTCTTGATCACATAGTTAATCTGACTAGGAACAACCTGAAAAGTATCTGCCAACTGACTCCGTTGCAATTCTACAATTCCAGATTGATCTAAAATCGCCTTGATGTAGGCCTCAATATGATCCGATGTATTTTTAAATCTCATTACAAACCCACCTCTCTCTTTAAACCTTGACTATCTTTGACTATTATACCGAAATTTTCTCATTTTTAAAAGAAAAAGGGCGCTGGTAAAGGATAATCTTCACCAACTCCCTATTTTTCTACTTATCTAAGCCTAATTCTACCAAGATTTGACGTTTGTAGGCAATCTTTTGGACTTCCTTGTCCTCATCTTCAGACCAATCTAGTTTAATTTCTGAAACAATCTGCCCAGGGCGATTTTTCAAGATATAGATGCGATCGCTGAGACTGAGGGCCTCCTCGATACTATGCGTGATGATCAAGGTTGTTAGCTGCAACTGCTTGTGAATCTCAAGGTACCAAGCGTGTAGTTCCATCTTGGTCATCTCATCCAAGGCGCTAAAAGCCTCATCCAAGAGAAAAAGCTTGTGCCCGAAAAGGTAGGTACGAAGCAAGGCTACACGCTGGCGCATCCCGCCACTAAGTTCATGAGGGTATTTATCTCTTACAGCTGTCAACTGGAAGGTCGCAAGAATTTCATCTGCGCGAGCAATAGCTTCTGCCTTATCCACCTTTTGAATCAAGAGGGGCAGAATGATATTACCAAGCACCGTCTTGTGTTCCAAGAGCAGATCCTTTTGCAACATATAACTCACGCGCCCCTTGGGATTCTCCTCCCCATCAAGGACAATTCTTCCTGACTGAACTTCTAAAATCCCCGCAATTAAGTTGAAAAGCGTAGTCTTACCAACACCACTTGGGCCTAGGATAGAAACCACTTCACCTGAAGTCACTTTCAGATTGATATCCTCTAAAATCCTCTCTTGACCATAGGCATAACTGACGTGTTCTAGTCTAATTTCTGTCATTATTTTACAAATTCGTTGGTGAAGCCTTTATCTGTCAAGTCTTCTTTAAGGATACCATTTTCTTTATCCCATTTGTAGAAGGCATTCCAGCGAGCTGCATCAAATTGACCCCATTTTTCCTTGTCGCTTGCGTATTCTTTTGACAAGTATTTTTGAGATTCGATGACAAAGTCACGTTTTTCCTTGAGTTCAGGCGCATTCTTGATGAGGATATCTGCAGCTTCTTCTGGATGCTCCATAGCATATTGGTAACCTTTTTTGATAGCTTGGATGACTTTACGTGCTTCTTCTTTGTTGTCTTTGAGGTAGTCGTTGTTGGCGATGATAACTGGTGAGTAGTAGTCAAATTCTTTAACGTAGTCTTTCAAGTACATAAAGTTAGCATCTACACCTTGAGATTTAGCCAGAATTCCATCCCATCCATAGTAGATCCAAGCAGTGTCAAAGACACCATTAGCAATCGGTGTGATAGAGTTTGAGTCGTTATTTGGTACTTTTTCCACCTTCTCAAAGTCCCCACCTTGTGATTCTACTAAGGTTTTCAACATAGCAAGTTCAGTTGGATCATTCCAAGTCCCGTATTTCTTACCAACCAAGTCTTTTGGACTAGCTACATTGTCAGATTTACGAGAAATGATTCCTGATGTATTGTGTTCTACAATAGCTGCAACGGCAGTAATTCCTGCTCCTTTTTCCAATTTTTTAGCCATATAGTCTTGGAAATAGACTGCAAATGGTGCCTTACCATTGATAACCAAATCAGAAGAACTTTCTTCTGGTGGCAATTTCAAATCAACATCCACTCCAGCTTCCTTGAAGTAGCCTTTTTCCTTGGCAACATAAAGCCCTGTGTGGTTGGTATTTGGTGTCCAGTCTAGGATAAAGTCAATTTTCTTGAGTTCTGCCTCTTTGTTGTCCTTAGAAGCAGTTCCTTGACCACAGGCCACAAGTACGACAGCTACAAGAGCTGTTAAAACAGTTAAAAACACTTTCCATGTTTTCGTCATTTTCTTCCTCTTTTCTTTTTCAGAAACATCCTTTTTCTTATGAACGTTTCCATTTAATAACATATTTTTCACTAATATCGACCAACTTCATACCGAGAAGACTGATAATCGATACCAGAATAATAATAGCGAACATGGTGTCATACTGAAACAGTTTCTTGGACTGAATCATATAAACACCAAGACCCTCAAAGCCTCCCAACCACTCAGATACCACTGTTGTGATAAAGGCGTAGGAGACACTGACCCTCAGACCTGCATAAAAGTAAGGCAGGCTAACTGGAATTTTAAAATGCCACAGGATTTGCCAAGGTTTGGCCCGCATTAGACTAAACAAGGTCAGCATATCCTTGTCACAATGCCTAAAGCCGTCCAAAATACTGACGATAATAGGAAAAGTTGTCGTCAAGATAATCAAGACAATCTTAGGCAAAATCCCATAACCTAGCCACAAGACCAGGATAGGAGCTATGGCAATGGTCGGAATGGTCTGAACAACCACCATCATAGGGTAAATCAGATCGTTAAGCCAAGTCAAACTATCCATAAGCACAGCCATGAGACAGGCAATCAAGACTCCCAAAATTAGCCCCAGTAAAGCCACTCTCAAGGTCGCCCAGCTATGGTGCCAGAGAAATTCTCTATCACGAACAAAGGCCTGGAGAATTTCAAGAGGTGTCGGCAGGATAAACTTGGGGAGAAGTTTAAGAAAACCTGCTAGCTGCCAGATTGACAAGACTCCTAGAAAGCCCAATAGACTAATGTGTCGTCTCAGTATACTTTTCAAGTTTCTCATCAATACTTAATATCTCTCCTACATTTATTTTAACATTGGCAAAGACATTGTCTGCCTCTTGCCCTGCTACCTCTAGCGCTTCTTTGAGAATGCGCATAAGCTCATCAAACTCCCCTTCCAAGACTGTTTCAAATGGTGTCACTACCATGGTCACTTCTTGAGCTTGCAGATAAGCAATGACCTGATCAATAACAGCAATCCGCTCAATCCCCTGTGATAGGGGTAAAACTTGCAAGGCGATGCTTGCTTTCATAACAACCTCCTCTTCTCGTTTTCCTTTGACAAAAAGAAAAACCTTTACCATATATGGAAAAGGTCAAGATTAGACTAAGTATCGTTCCCTACGCTGGCATTACCCAGATCAGGTGCGGTCGAAGTTTAACACTTCCTCTCAGACTGTACACAGACTCCCATATATTATATGGACATATGATAGCGCAAAACAAAAAAAATGTCAAGGAAACTGCTTACAGAAAAACATGAAAAAGAGTTTGAAAACAAATGCTTCAAACTCTATATAGCTTTTTTATTTAGCCTCGTACCATGTTGCCCCTTCATTTTCATCTGCGATGAGGGGAACACTGAGTTGAATGGCTTCTTCCATAGTTTGTTTGACCAATTTTTTCATCTCTGCTAGTTCCGATTTAGGCACTTCAAGGACAATTTCATCGTGCACTTGCAGAAGCATCTTAGTCTGATAACCACCTGCAACCAAGGCTTTATCCAGCTGGATCATGGCAATCTTGAGAATATCTGCTGCCGAACCCTGGATAGGTGAGTTAATGGCAGTTCTCTCAGCAAAACCACGAATGTTAAAGTTACGCGAATTGATATCCGGCAACTCACGACGACGCTTGAAGAGGGTCTCTACATAGCCCTTATCACGCGCCTCACGCACCACTTCATCCATATAGTTTTTAATACCTGGGAAACGTTCAAAGTAGGTATCAATGTAGACTTTGGCTTCCTTACGGCTAATGCCCAAATTATTCGACAAACCAAAGTCTGAAATCCCGTAAACCACTCCAAAGTTGACAGCCTTGGCATTACGACGGTCGTTTGCAGTCACATCCTCAGGACGCTCAATACCAAAGACACGCATGGCTGTCGAAGTATGGATATCTGCCCCCTCTTGGAATGCCTTGATCAAATGCTCATCCTTAGAAATATGCGCCAAAACACGCAATTCAATCTGTGAATAGTCCGAACTAAGCAGCACACTATCCTCCCACTCAGGCACAAAAGCCTTCCGAATGAGACGCCCCTGCTCCAAACGCACAGGAATATTTTGCAAGTTTGGATCCACACTAGACAGACGCCCAGTCTGGGTCAAATCCTGCACATAGCGCGTGTGAATCTTGCCATCAGCCAAAATCCAGTCCTGCAAGCCAATCACATAAGTAGACTGAATCTTAGCAATCTGACGGTAATCCAGGATTTTCTTAACAATCGGTGCAATCGGAGCCAGACGCTCCAAGACATCCACCGCTGTCGAATAACCTGTCTTGGTTTTCTTAGTGTATTCTAGAGGTAGCCCCAATTTTTCAAAGAGAAGCACGCCCAACTGCTTAGGCGAGTTGATATTAAACTCCTCACCAGCCAGTTCATAAATCTCCTGAGTGAGTTTTTCAATGACAAGCTCATTTTCAGCCTGCATCTCAAGCAAGGTCTCTTTCTTGACTGTAATCCCAGCAATTTCCATCTTGGCAAGGACAAAAGCCAGAGGTTGCTCCATATCATAAAGAAGCTCTAATTGCCCATTTTCGCTGAGTTTTTCAAGCAAAACCGGCTCTGTTTCGACCAAAACAGCAAGTTTACGCGCCAAATGCTCCAAGAATTTCTCGCGTTCAGGAATGGCCTTCCTGACTCCCTTACCATAGAAAGTCTCATCATCAACCAAATAAGTCTGACCATAAAGACTAGCAATAGTCGCAATTTCATTGTCCTCCACAGTCGAAAGGAGGTATTTAGCCAAACGGCTATCAAAAGTAGGTGCCTGCAAATTCACACCAAAACGATGCAAAAGAACTTTAGCCTTCTTAAAGTCATAAACTCTCAGAGATGTTTTTTCTAAGAAATCCTTGAAAATTGGGTCTTGCAACAGCTCAAGCTTGTCTGTGGCATAGAGCTTTTCCCCACAAGACCAGGCAAATCCAACCAAATCGTCCGTATGGTAATTCTCACCAAAAAGCTCAAAATGGAAGATAGACTCTTCACTCAGCATATCTTGACTGATTTGGTCAACAATAGTAAAGTCCAAACTCTCAGCCACATCGCCTGAAGACACATTTAAAGCCTGCTTGAGCTGTTTGAAGCCCATCTCATCGTAGAATTTCCCAAGATTTTCCACATCTGGACCACTATAGACCAAATCCTTCAAACCAATCTCAATCGGTGCCTTGGTATCAATGGTCGCCAGTGTTTTTGACAAAAAGGCCTGTTCCTTATCATTGATGAGATTTTCCTTCATCTTAGAAGCCTTCATCCCATCGATATTTTTATAAATACCCTCAAGCGAGCCATGCTCCAGCAAGAGCTTGATACCCGTCTTTTCACCGATTTTAGTCACCCCAGGAATATTATCCGACTTATCTCCCATGAGCGCCTTGAGATCGATAAACTGAGTCGGTGTAATGCCCATCTTTTCCATAAGATATTCTGGCGTAAAGGCCTCAAACTCAGCCACACCTTTCTTGGAAATTTCAACCACCGTATGCTCATCCGTCAGCTGAATCAAGTCCTTGTCCCCACTGACAATGGTAATATCAAAACCATCCTGCTCAGCTAGTTTATCCAGCGTCCCAATGATGTCATCCGCCTCATACTGAGCCAACTCATAATGACGAATCCCCATATGATCCAGCAACTCACGAATGAAGGGAAATTGCTCACGAAACTCATCAGGAGTCTTAGCCCGACCACCCTTATAGTCCGCATACATCTCTGTACGGAAGGTTGTCTTTCCCGCATCAAAAGCCACCAAAATATGACTCGGCTCAACCCTCTCCAACAAATGGCTCAACATCAACTGAAAGCCATAAATCGCATTGGTATGCAAACCAGCCGCATTCTTAAAACGGTCCAACTGCTGATAGAGCGCAAAAAACGCCCGAAAAGCAACAGAAGAGCCATCAATCAATAATAATTTTTTCTTATCCATACACCCATTATAAAGGAAAGCACCAAAAAATACCATTGGGAAGAGTTCCCTGAGAGAAACTAAGATAATAGTAAAAAGAGAAGGAAGTTACTCCCTCTCTTTCAAACTACGAAATGAATTAGTTTTTACGTTTCACAAATGGAATGGCACCAAGGAACAATCCAAGGAATCCTAATGATGCAACTGCAACATTATCTTTACCTCCAGTATTTGGAAGTTCTTTTTTATCTTCTGTTTTTACTGCTGGCGCTTGATAAGTATTATCCTTGTTAGTACCTGCTGTTGTAAGAGTATATTGTGGAACTTCGTTAATTGCTGCTTCTACACTATTAACGCCTCCTGTATATTCTGGAGCATCGGCTACAGTAGGAGGTGTTGTATCATTTACCCCACCATTGAAATCAGATTCATTATCTCCAGAAGGAGAATCACTAGGATTCACACCACCATTAAATTCTGGAGCGTTAGGAGCAGTTGGTACTTCATCTGCTTCCTTAGCAGGTTCAGTAGGTGTTGCATCATCACTTACTCCACCACTGAAGTCTTTCAGTTCTTCATCCTTAGGAACTTCTTTTAATTTTTCGATGTAACCTAAAGTTGCGTTGTCATCGTCAGTTAGTGTATCGATTGCTTACGCTCTTGTAATGATTCATTAACTTCGTCAAATTTAGCTTGAGCTTCATCAACAGAAGTTTTAGCAGAAGCGACAGAACCTTCTAGTTTAGTTACAGCATCTTGTAATTTATCGATAACATCTTGATCAGCTTTATTCGTTTTAGCTGTTTCAAGAGCAACTTTAGCTTTTTCTAAGGTTTTTTTGTTTATCTAAGGCAGCATTTTTCTCTTCTACTGCCTTAGCTTTTTCTTTATCAGCTTCTTTAGTTAATTTTTCAATTTTTTCAGCTAAATCATCAGCTTTGTCTGTAAGTTTTTAACGATTGGTTTAGAAGCTTCTTTTTTAGGAGCTTTGTTTCTAGTGTTATAGTCGTTTTCTAATTCTTTCAGAACATCTTTAGCAGATAAATAACCTTTTTCAACGGAATCTAGAATAGCTTCCTTACCAATTTCAGCTTTCTTTTCAGCATCGGCTTTTAATTTCTCAGCATCATCCGTCAAGTTTTCAATTGTTTCAGTTAAATCATCAGCTTTGTCTTGCAATTTTTCTGATTCAGGACGATCAGCATCCGCTGCTTCACCTTCTGCAATTCCCGCTTGCACCTCTTCAGGAAGCTTGTCCTTAGATACAGGAGTTTCTGTTTTAATTGTTTGATTAGTATCTTGTGCTTTTTCAGCATCATCTGCTAACTCAGCAAGAATATCAGAAGCATTTAATTCACCAGACTCAACAGCCTTTAATAATTCTTCTTCTGCTTTTTTTGTCAAGCAACTCGTTATCAGGGATTTGTTTCAAAGCTTCAGTTAAATCTTCTTTAGCTTTTTCGACTTCAGTTTTTGGAGTTTTAACCACAGGTGTGGCTCCAGTTTCTCCAGATGTGCTAGTAGCTGTAGGTGCATCAGCTTTTACAACCGACTGTTGAGACACAGCAAAAACCGCCCCTAAAACCGTAACACTAGCTAAGCTAGTCAAAATCATTTTCTTTTTATCCATTTTTAAAACGCCACTTTTTGGAATTATATTTCTCTCTATTACAACTTTTAATATAGATTAACAAAAACAATATATTAAATTGTTTAAAAAATATATTTATGTCGATTATGAAATGATATGTTAATATAAACATATTTTTAACTTTCTAATATTACTACGGAAACCTAGATAAGCAATAAATTCTTTATTAAAGAATTTATCTCATGAAAATAGTTCGGATCAAACAAGCTACAATAAAAAAATATATAAGAACGCTTCAAGTAAATATTTAAAATAGTGCTAATTACTTTTGAATATAGTTAAAAATGATAATGAATCAAGTTTTTTAGTTTATTTTTCTTTAATCCACTCACCATTATGATTTACAGTATAACCGTCTACTATTGTATTAACAGCTAGCTCACCTGAAGAGTAAGAATAATACCACTTACCAGAGACTTGATACCAGCCCGTTTTCATTGCCCCTGAGTCATCTAGATAATACCAAAATCCTTTCTCCTGTAACCAGCCTGTCTGCATTTCACCAGATGATTTCAAATAATACCAGGTAGAACCATCTTTCAGCCATCCCGTCGCCTTAGAACCATCTGATTTGAAATAATACCAACTACCATTTATTTTCTTCCAACCCACAGTCAATCCATTATTTGAACCATGATTAGATTTATTTACTGATTGATTTTGTGACGAAGTCACTCCCTCCAACTGAATATAACGTCGACTCCCGCTATAAGAAATATAACTCAACCACTTGTAACCATCCTTTTCTATCACCTGATCATAATGAACACTCTCACCTGGAGAATAATATGCAAGTGGAGTTGCATTCAATAATGGTTGATCTTTAATAGGAGTCTCCACCTTAAAATAATGAGTTCCTCTCATCAAAGATGACGATTGACTGGTCACAACATGATTGCTTGTCGAATCTTTTGAACTGCTTGGGACTTCTTTAGAATTGCTTGATAAATCTTTAAAATGAATAAAACCGGTCATCTTGTTTGCTTTTACAATTCGTTTATTATAATTACCTTTATAATCATAGTTATATTCCTCAATTTCTATATTATCTCCCATCACATTTGAAACCCAAGCAACATGGCCATAACCTCCTGCAGTAGACCAAGCAATAGATCCGATAGCTGGTGTATTATCGACACGATAACCTTCACGACGAGCACGATAACCCCATTCACCAGCATTACCATAAGCTCCTGGAAGCTCAAAACCATTTACTCCACTCAAGCGAAAAGCAGCAAATGAAGTACACTGACGAGAATACATCCTCCACTTATCAATACTCTGACTCCCATTTTTATAATAAGCAGGATAATCATCTCCACGAGCATAAGAACTGTTAGCATGAACACTTTCTCCAGCTGACAACATCAATCCTACTACTAAAAAAGGAACAACCTTTTTAACTGACTTTCTAATAGAAAATCCTGACTCTGTTACTTTAAATGGTGAACTTTTCATTCTTCCTCCTTGAAAAATAATATAAATCGAAGATTACCTTCACTTAAACTATTCGGAGAAAAAATAAAAAGTGAGAAAATTTCTCACTTTAATCAAAATAATGAATCAAATTCTTTTCTGTAAGGATATCTGAGTAAGTAAAGGATTCAACGTAAACATTAGCTTGTTTATCTCCTTCAACGTTCCCAAATTCAACGATAAATAGGGATGGATAAACCTCAATTAACTTACCCAATCTATTTTTTTGGCGCTTACGACCATTCTCCAAAGTCATTTCTACGACTTGTCCCTCATGTGCCTTGATTTCTTCTTTGATTTTTTTCATCTTGGCTACATCTGTAAATGCATCTGACATCTTATGCCTCCCTCTTTGAGATACTTGAAAATTTATTGTATTCTTTTTGGAAAATTAATTCCACCGTTCCACGAGCTCCACTACGGTTTTTCTCGATAATAACTTCTACCTTATTATTTGGGATACCTTCCTCTTCTTCACCACCACCACGCTCATAATAATCATCGCGATAAAGAAAAGCTACGATATCAGCGTCCTGCTCAATAGACCCAGATTCACGAATATCAGACAAGACTGGTCTCTTGTCCTGACGTTGTTCTACACTACGAGAAAGCTGACTTAGTGCAATTACGGGAACTTTCAGTTCCTTGGCTAGGATTTTCAACTGACGTGAAATTTCTGAAACTTCTTGTTGACGATTTTCTCGACCTGTTCCCGTTATAAGCTGCAAATAGTCTATCAAAATCAAACCTAGATTACCCGTTTCTTGAGCAAGTTTACGTGAACGTGATCGAATCTCTGTAATCCGAATCCCTGGCGTATCATCGATATAGATACTTGCATTCGCTAGATTCCCTTGAGCAATGGTATATTTTTGCCATTCCTCATCGGTCAATTGACCCGTACGGATAGAATGCGATTCTACCAAACCTTCTGCCGCAAGCATACGGTCTACTAGACTCTCTGCACCCATTTCGAGTGAAAAAATAGCAACTGTTTTGTCCAACTTAGTCCCAATATTCTGAGCAATATTCAAGGCAAAGGCTGTCTTACCAACCGCTGGACGGGCTGCTAGGATAATCAACTCCTCCTCATGAAGTCCAGTCGTCATATGATCCAAGTCACGATAGCCTGTCGCAATACCTGTAATATCGGTCGTTTGTTGCGAGCGAGCTTCCAGATTTCCAAAGTTGATATTCAACACATCTCGAATGTTCTTAAATCCACTTCGATTTGCATTTTCACTAACATCAATCAGACCTTTTTCTGCCTGAGCAATGATTTCATCAGCTGGTTGTGAAGCCTCGTAAGCTTGATTGACAGACTCTGTCAACTTGGAGATTAATCGACGTAGCATGGCCTTCTCTGCAACAATCTTAGCATAATACTCCGCATTAGCAGAAGTTGGCACAGAATTGACAATCTCAACCAAGTAAGACAAGCCACCAATATTCTGTAAATCACCTTGATTATCAAGAATGGTACGAACCGTTGTTGCATCTATAGCATCGCCACGATCGGATAAATCGACCATAGCTTGGAAAATCAAACGATGGGCATACTTAAAAAAGTCTCGAGACTCAATATATTCTCGCACAAAAACAAGCTTACTCTCGTCAATAAAGATAGCCCCTAAAACGGATTGCTCAGCTAAGATATCTTGAGGTTGTACTCGTAACTCTTCTACTTCTGCCATCAGACTTCCCTTCCTTTTACAATCTTGTCAAGAAAGTGTAAATTTACCCTTCTTTCACACGAAGATTGATCACACTTGTGATATCTTGATAGATTTTCACTGGCACATCAATCAAACCAACCGCCCGAATCGGAGCTTGCACTTGGATATGACGTTTATCAATCTTAATTCCAAATTGCTTTTGCAATTCTTCTGCAATCTTCTTATTCGTAATTGAACCAAAAGTACGGCCATCTGGACCAACTTTTTCAACAAATTCTACAACAGTTTCTTCTGCTTCAAGTTGGGCTTTAATTGCTTTTGCTTCTGCAATCATCTCAGCGTGAGCTTTCTCTTCAGATTTTTGTTTACCACGAAGTTCACCTACAGCTTGAGCAGTCGCTTCTTTGGCTAGATTCTTTTTGATAAGAAAGTTTTGCGCATACCCTGTTGGTACTTCCTTAATTTCGCCTTTTTTCCTTTTCCTTTAACATCTGCTAAAAAGATTACTTTCATTCTTCTTTCTCCTTTTCCTTTATTTCATTTAATACAATTTCTGTCAGTTTTTCACCTGCTTCTGACAAGGTTACATCTTTAATTTGAGCTGCTGCCAAATTAAAGTGGCCTCCACCTCCCAGCTCTTCCATAATCCGTTGTACATTCAGCTTACTGCGACTGCGAGCTGAGATAGAGATAAATCCTTGTGTATTCTTCGCAAGAACAAAACTCGCTTCAATACCTGACATAGCTAACATGGCATCTGCTGCCTTACTAATAACAACTGTATCATAACATTTCGAGTCCTTAGCCTCTGCTATTAGTACATCTGAACCTAATTTACGCCCTTGTAAAATCAGTTCATTGACCTCACGATATTCTTCAAAATCTGTCGCAGCAATTTCTTGGATAGCAATACTATCACTTCCTCTCGTTCTGAGATAGCTAGCAACATCAAATGTCCGACTAGTCACTCGTGAGGTGAAATTTTTAGTATCCAACATCATACCAGCCATTAAAACACTTGCTTGCATACGACTCAAACGATTTTTCTTAGAATTCTGGAACTGAATCAATTCCGTTACCAACTCACTGGCACTACTTGCACCACTTTCGATATAAGTAATAACTGCATTATCTGGAAAATCCTGATCCCGTCTGTGGTGGTCGATAACGATGGTTTGGGTAAATAAATCATAAAAATCTTTTGATAAAGTTAAGGCTGTCTTTGAATGGTCTACAAGAATCAACAAAGAACGATTGGTCACCATGCCCATTGCATCCTTAACAGACAACAACTTCGTAACTCCTTCTTTTTCTAAAAATGAAACAGCTCGTTCAATATCCGGCGACATTTGTTCTTCGTCATAAATAGCATAGCTATTTTCAGTCACATTGCTGGCAAACAACTGCATACCTACAGCAGAGCCAAGAGCATCCATATCTAGATTTTTGTGACCAACTACATAAACCTGATCCACACTACGAATTTTATCTGAAATAGCTGTCATCATAGCGCGCGTACGGGTCCGTGTACGTTTGATTGAGGCAGCAGACCCACCACCAAAATAAACTGGATTTTTCGTTTCGTCGTTTTCCTTAACAACCACTTGGTCGCCACCACGCACTTCAGCCAAGTTCAAGTTGAGCAATGCAACTTTCCCTATCTCATCATGATTTCCATCACCATAAGAAAATCCCATACTTAAAGTCAAGGGCAACTGTCTCTGTTTCGACTCTTCTCTGAATGCATCAATAACAGAAAATTTATCATTCATCAAGCCCTCAAGCACCGTGTAGTCCGTAAACAGATAAAAACGATCCATACTTACTCGACGGGAGAACATGGCATGCTTCCCAGCAAATTCTGAAACAAAATTGGCTACAAAACTGTTAATATGACTAATGTCAGACTCCGATGTCGCATCTTCTAAATCGTCATAGTTATCAACGGAAACAATTCCAATAACCGGACGACTCGTCACTAACTCAACAGTCGCTTCGTATTCTCCAGACACATCAAAGAAGTAAAGAACACCAGATACCTTGTCCATATGAACCGAATAGCGAGTCTCACCCAAGGTGGCATAAGAACCTGGATTTCCCACAGACGCCTTTATAATTGTTTGAATTAATGCAACATCAATGTCCCCCACTTCATTAGTCAAAATCAATTCAGCGTAAGGATTGAACCATTCAACTTCACCTGACGATAAGTCTAGTTTAATAACTCCGACAGGCATCTGTTCTAACAAGGTTGTCAAACTATCTTCAGCTTGGTGGTTTACATACTGGATTTGTTCTACTTCACTCTTTGAGTAGTAGTCTCTCTGATGGATGAATAGTAAAATATATGAACCCAAAATAAGTAGCAAAAGAAATAGCGTTACCAGTGTATTCGTTACAAAAACAAGTTGCACAGATAGCACTCCGAACGCCACTATTCCTAATATTAAGGGGAAAATAGGACTTACATAAAATTTTTTCATTCCAAACCTCTTGGCACCCATTATACCATAATAACCACCAAAAAGCGACTTTTTAAAAGTGTAATCAGTAATTCTATCAATTATAAGAAAAAGGAGGTTTACAATTTAGTAAACCTTCCTTTACACATATTGAAATTAAGATTCTTTAACTTCTAACAAGCCAATCTCGCCATCTTCACGACGATAAATCACATTGGTTGTCTGATCTTCAACATCCACATAGATAAAGAAATCATGTCCCAACAAATCCATCTGTAAAATAGCTTCTTCCAAATCCATTGGTTTTAAATCAATTTGTTTTGAACGAACAACTCTAGACTGGACAACATTTGGATCTTCCACCAAAGCATCTGTAAATAATTGACTAGTTGCTACCTTGTTTTTATTTTTACGCTCGATTTTTGTTTTATTTTTCCGAATCTGACGTTCAATTTTATCGGTTACAAGGTCAATTGAACCATACATATCTTGAGACACATCTTCTGCACGAAGAGTAATTGAACCAAGTGGAATCGTCACCTCCACTTTAGCAGTTTTTTCACGATACACCTTCAAGTTAACTCGAGCATCCAACTCTTGTTCAGCTTGAAAATACTTTTCGATCTTTTCGAGTTTAGAAACTACATAATCACGAATTGCTTCTGTTACTTCTAGGTTTTCACCACGGATACTATACTTAATCATATGAGTACCTTCTTTCTAAACATTTTTGTTTTTCTGATTTCATTATAACGCTTTCATTTTATTTTTGCAAATTTTTTCCTCATCTTACAAGGGAAAATGTTTTTACATCCTCAGCACCAGCTTCTTCCAACAGTTTCTTCATACGATTTATAGTTGTTCCAGTAGTATAGATATCATCTATAAGTAGGATTTTTTTAGGAATAGTGACTCCACTTTTGACAAAGAAGGGAAGTTCTGTTGCCAAGCGTTCTGAACGATTTTTGGAAGAACTAGCTCGCTCTTCTCTCTTCTCTAGTAAGTCTTGAAAAGAGAACCCTGCTGCTTCAACTAAACCTTCAACCTGGTTAAATCCCCTCTCGAGCAATCTTTCAGGACTTAGGGGAATTACAACCAATTGATACTCTTTGTACTTTTTTAACTCCTCACTTAAAACTGAAGCAAAGACTTTTCTTAAAAGGAAGTCTCCATCAAACTTATACCGACTGAAAAAATCCTTCATAGCTTGATTGTAAATAAAAATCGCTCTATGACTGACTTCAACTCCTTCTTTACACCAAAATTGACAATCTTGACACTTTGTTGACAATTCTGTTTTCATACAGTTTGGACAGTTCTCTTCTCCAATCCTATCAAAAGTAGAATCACAATCTAAACAAAGACAGGAGGCATCATTCTTCAGAAGTAAAAGACTACTGAAAGTTAAAACAGCCTTCATAGTCTGCCCACATAATAAACACTTCATAGACCCGCCTCCTTATTCATCTGTTGAATTTCCTTAATTGCCTTTTTGATTGAAGCATTTAACCCGTCATGGAAGAAAAGCAAATCTCCTGTCGGTCTATCCATGCTTCGTCCAACTCGTCCACCAATCTGAATCAAACTAGATTTGGTAAACAGACGATGGTTGGCTTCTACTACAAAAACATCCACACAAGGGAAGGTAACTCCACGCTCCAAGATTGTCGTACTGATAAGTATTGTCAGTTCTCCATCTCGAAAAGCTTGCACCTGCTCTAATCGATCTTCCGTAACTGAAGACACAAAACCAATTTTTTCATGCGAAAATTCCTTCTGTAAGACTTCTTTTAATTGCTCCCCTTTCTTAATTTCTGAAGCAAAAATGAGTAACGGATAAGCTGTCTTTCTCTGTTTCTCAATATAAGACTTTAACTTTGGTGACAAACGATTCTTATCCAAATAGCGATTAAAATCCGATAACCAAACTGGCTTAGGAATAATCAATGGATTTCCATGAAATCGTCTAGGCAAACTCAATCGTTTTAATTCTCCGATGCGAACCTTCCTATCTAACTCATCGGTAGAAGTTGCTGTTAAAAAGATTCTCAAGCCATTCTCCTTTACACTATTCTTGACAGCGTGGTAAAGCGTGGGATTGTCAACATAAGGAAAAGCATCTACTTCATCCACTATCAGCAAATCAAAAGCTTGATAAAACTTCAATAACTGATGGGTCGTCGCAACAACTAATGGTGTTCGAAAATACGGCTCTGATTCTCCATGTAGGAGGGCTATCTCGCAAGAAAAATCCTTTTGCAGGCGCTTGTACAGCTCCAAACAAACATCTATGCGAGGACTAGCCAAGCATACTGCACCACCCGCATTGATCACTTTAGCTACTACTTGATAAATCATTTCTGTCTTTCCAGCTCCTGTTACCGCATGTACCAAGGTTGGTTCTTGCTTATCTACTGCTTGAATCAATCCCTCTGACACCTTCTCTTGAAAAGGAGTTAATTGGCCACGCCATTTAAGAACATCTTGCTTCGGAAAATCCTCCTGTGGGAAATAGTATAAAGCTTGATCACTCCTAACTCGCTTCATAATTAAGCACTCCCGACAATAATAAGCACCGATAGGTAAATACCATTCTTCTAGAATAGTACTATTACAACGTTGACAGAAAAATTTCCCCTTCTCCTTTCTCATTGCTGGAATGTTCTCTGCCAACTTACGTTCCTCTTCTGTTAATTCATTCTCAGTAAACAACCGACCGAGATAATTTGGATTTACTTTCATACTTCTTTATTCGTAAAAACCTAGCGCTTTAGATAATTTTTTAGTACAATTAAATCATGGAATTTAGAACAATTAAAGAGGACGGTCAAGTCCAAGAAGAAATTAAAAAATCGCGCTTTATCTGTCATGCAAAGCGTGTTTATAGCGAAGAAGAAGCTCGGGACTTTATTACTGCCATCAAAAAAGAACACTACAAAGCTACGCATAACTGCTCAGCCTTTATTATTGGGGAACGTAGTGAAATTAAACGGACAAGTGATGATGGTGAACCCAGTGGTACTGCTGGCGTTCCCATGCTTGGAGTACTAGAAAATCACAATCTTACTAATGTCTGTGTAGTAGTGACACGCTACTTTGGAGGCATTAAGCTAGGCGCTGGAGGATTGATTCGTGCTTACGCCGGCAGTGTTGCCTTAGCTGTCAAGGAAATTGGTATCATTGAAATAAAGGAACAAGCTGGCATTGCTATTCAAATGTCTTACGCTCAGTACCAAGAGTACAGTAACTTCCTTAAGGAACATGATCTCATGGAACTTGATACAAACTTTACAGATCAAGTGGATACGATGATTTATGTTAATAAAGAAGAAAAAGAAAATATTAAAGCTGCACTGGTAGAGTTTTTTCATGGAAAAGTTATCTTAACTGATCAAGGTTTACGAGAAGTTGAAGTTCCTGTAAACTTAGTGTAAACAAAGGAGAAAAATATGGCATTTGGTAAATTCATTCAAGGACTCGCTGGTAACTTTAGCGAGCAAAACAAAGAAACTCTTATCAAAGAATATGGACAATATCTACTAGAAAATGAAGAAATTCAAAGTGGATATAAACTGATTCGTGACTCAATTATATTTACAAATATACGTATTATCTTTACAGATAAAAAAGGTGCTACTGGTCGTAAGATGTCCATTAAATCAATCTTTTTAATGAACATTATTAACGTTGAAATGGAAACTGCAGGAGCAGGTATAGATGATAGTGAAATTACTATTACTTATTTAGAAAATGTTTTTCTAAAAGCACATAATGAGCATTTTAGTGCTCATAAATTTGAATTCCCTAAGAAAACGGATATCGTTCCACTTTACACCTATTTATTAGAATTAGCTTATCACAATCGCTTGAAAATTAATGGCTTAGACCTGTGATATAAAAAAATCCTATCACTTCGATAGGATTTCTATATTTTACAAATGGTATAGATAGCGTTATACTAGAAATATCTTATACAAAGAGGTATTCATATGTCTATTTATAACAACATTACTGAATTAATCGGTCAAACTCCGATTGTTAAACTCCACAACATCGTGCCAGAAGGGGCTGCGGACGTCTATGTAAAGCTTGAAGCATTCAACCCTGGTTCTTCTGTAAAAGATCGTATTGCTCTTAGCATGATTGAAAAAGCTGAACAAGACGGTATTCTGAAACCTGGTTCTACTATTGTTGAAGCAACAAGTGGAAACACTGGTATTGGACTTTCATGGGTAGGTGCTGCTAAAGGGTATAAAGTCGTCATCGTTATGCCTGAAACTATGAGTGTAGAACGACGTAAGATTATCCAAGCTTATGGCGCTGAACTCGTCCTAACTCCTGGCAGCGAGGGAATGAAAGGTGCTATTGCTAAGGCTCAAGAAATCGCTGCTGAACGTGGTGGTTTCCTTCCTCTTCAATTTGACAATCCAGCTAATCCAGAAGTACACGAAAGAACAACAGGAGCTGAAATACTAGCTGCTTTCGGTAAAGATGGACTAGATGCCTTTGTTGCTGGAGTGGGTACCGGTGGAACGATTTCTGGTGTTTCTCATGCACTCAAATCAGCAAATTCTAACATTCAAGTTTTTGCAGTAGAGGCAGACGAATCTGCTATTCTATCTGGTGAAAAACCTGGACCACACAAAATTCAAGGTATCTCAGCTGGATTTATTCCTGATACACTGGATACAAAGGCTTATGATGGTATCGTTCGTGTAACATCAGACGATGCACTAACACTCGGCCGTGAAATTGGTGGAAAAGAAGGATTCCTTGTAGGGATTTCTTCAGCTGCAGCTATCTACGGAGCCATTGAGGTTGCCAAGAAATTAGGTACAGGTAAAAAAGTTCTTGCTCTAGCACCAGATAACGGTGAACGTTATCTCTCTACAGCACTCTATGAATTTGAAGTGTAGTCTCCTAAATACACTTAGCCCTTATTATAGGGCTTTTTATTTATACCCTAAAAATAGGAACATCTCCCTATAAAGATCGACTGCATAGAAAAAAGGAAGCAATTTAGCTTCCTTTTTATTATTAGTTATTCAAGGCTGCTGCCATTGTAGCTGCAACTTCAGCTTCGAAGTCGTTTGCAGCTTTCTCGATACCTTCACCAACTTCAAAGCGAGCGAACTCAACTACTGAAGCGTTAACTGATTCAAGATATGCTTCAACTGTCTTGCTGTCATCCATGATGTATACTTGTGCAAGAAGTGTGTAAGCTTGGTCAACTTTAGTGTTGTCAAGCATGAAGCGGTCCATTTTACCTGGGATGATTTTGTCCCAGATTTTTTCTGGTTTGCCTTCTGCAGCCAATTCAGCTTTGATGTCAGCTTCAGCTTGGGCAATCACTTCATCAGTCAATTGAGCTTTTGATCCATACTTCAAGTGTGGAAGAGCTGGTTTGTTAACCATTGCACGACTTTCGTTGTCTTGGTCGATAACGTGGTTCAATTGTGCCAATTCATCTTTAACGAATTGCTCATCCAATTCTTTGTAAGAAAGAACTGTTGGTTTCATCGCTGCGATGTGCATTGACAATTGTTTAGCAAGTGCTTCGTCTCCACCTTCAACAACTGAAATAACACCGATACGTCCACCATTATGTTGGTAAGCACCAAAGTGTTGTGCATCTGTTTTTTCAATCAATGCAAAGCGACGGAATGAGATTTTTTCTCCGATAGTTGCTGTTGCAGATACGTATGCAGCTTCAAGAGTTTCACCTGAAGGCATTGTCAAAGCAAGTGCTTCTTCATTATTAGCAGGCTTTCCTTCAGCAATAACTTTAGCTGTAGTATTTACCAATTCAACGAATTGAGCGTTTTTCGCAACGAAGTCAGTTTCAGCGTTTACTTCAATAACTGCTGCAACATTACCGTTAACATAAACACCAGTCAAACCTTCTGCAGCAACACGGTCAGCTTTCTTAGCTGCCTTAGCCATACCTTTTTCACGAAGCAATTCAATCGCTTTTTCGATGTCACCGTCTGTTTCTACAAGCGCTTTTTTAGCGTCCATAACACCGGCACCAGATTTTTCACGCAACTCTTTTACAAGTTTAGCTGTAATTTCTGCCATTTTGATTCTCCTATATTTTTTAAAAATAGGAGAGCCGGGCTAAGCCCCGCCCTCCTAGGTAATACTATTTATATAAATTAAGCGTTGTCGCCTTCTACAACTTCAACGATTTCTTCGATTGAATCTGCTTGAGCTTCTGAAGCTGCAAACTCTGCTTCAACTGCTACTGCATCTTCACCTTGACGTCCTTCGATGATAGCGTCAGCCAATTTAGCTGTAATCAATTTAACAGCGCGGATAGCGTCATCGTTAGCTGGGATGATTACATCGATATCATCTGGATCAGTATTTGTGTCAACCATCGCTACAACTGGGATTCCCAATTTTTTAGCTTCTTTAACAGCGATTTGCTCTTTATGTGGGTCAACTACGTACATCACATCTGGGATACGAGGCATATCTTCGATACCACCCAAGAATTTTTCAAGACGTGCACGTTGTTTGTTAAGAAGTGCAACTTCTTTCTTAGGAAGAACTTCAAAAGTTCCATCTTCTTCCATACGTTTGATTTCTTTCAAACGAGCGATACGTTTTTGGATTGTTCCCCAGTTTGTAAGAGTTCCACCCAACCAACGGTGGTTGATGAAGTATTGACCTGAACGTACTGCTTCTTCAGCAACTGCATCAGCTGCTTGTTTCTTAGTACCAACGAACAATACAACTGCATCGTTAGCTGCTGCATCACGCATGAAATCGTATGCTTGGTCTGCATATTTTACAGTTTGTTGCAAGTCAATAACGTGGATTCCGTTACGCTCAGTGAAGATGTACTTAGCCATCTTAGGGTTCCAGCGACGAGTTTGGTGACCAAAGTGTACACCAGCCTCAAGAAGTTGTTTCATTGAAATTACTGCCATGAGTATTTCTCCTTTTTGTTTTTTTCCTCTTCTTGACTTCAACTCGCAAAACGACCCAAGGGCAACTGTTTCACAATTCATCAAGAATGAGTATTATCGTTCACACGACAAGTTTCATTTTACCATACTTTTCCAATATTTTCAAGTGATTTTAGTAGATTTTTAAAGTAGATAGTTTCTGCTAACTTCTCAAAGTAACTTCCACTTGGATGGCCAAAGTGGAAATTAGTTTGGGAATTTAGCATTAAATTTCTAATAAAAACTCTAAATTTAAAACATCCCAACATATACTGCTGAGATGCTCTAATAGCTAAATTTTTTTAAATTTAATATAGTGGCAAAATAATTAGTTTGTCTTATCTACTTCTAAGTTTCTTACGAATTTTATAAGCTAGATTAAACAAAAAATATAATGAACTAGTTGGATAATTAAACTCACCAGCAAATTCCTCGATAGTAGGATTAAACTTGGATTTAAAGCTAATTAACCCACCCTCTAAATTGTTTTCAATTCCACCCATATTATGAGTCTCAGCCCCTCGTTCAAAAGAATGTTGAGCTGTCTCAAACCATGTAGGAATAGCAGGTTGATAGTGTTTAAATTCTTCATTCATTCCAGCATATAAGTTCTCAGAAGTTTCCCCAAATTCGATAGTTAAAGTACCAGACAATGGGACAACACTGTCCCCTCTTTCAATATGACTCTTAAGAAAAGAAATTTCTTCCTCTAATCGTTTTCTCTCTTGCTGATTCTCTTTTATTTTACCTTCTTTCGTTTTATCTGTAAACTTCTGCGCTGTTTTTAGATTCTTTTCGAATTGTTGCTCAACTTCTTTCAGTCTATTAGGTAGATCTAAATAGCTCAGTGTGATAAAGGAGTGATCAGGATAAGTATCCAGTAACTTCTGATAGTAATCTTTGCCTCGTAAACTGATATTCTTGCGAGACTCTGTTTTCTTCATTAAAAATGAAAATTCATCTAATAAATCAAGTCCACCAAATTTTACTTCTAATCCTTTATTTCTTGCAGTTCGGATGGCCTGTCTAGTAGACTTAGAAAGTTGATCCAGTGAGAAATTTTCTTTATGAATATTAGCTTGAAAACGTGGTTGTATATTTTCTGCCATATCCTTTGTTAAGCCTGTCCAAGAAACTTTATTTTTTTCAGTTCTTCGACAATTGCTAAAGTCATAAAATTTTGGACAGTTTCTTGGTCAATAAGACCTCTACTGATAAATAAACTTGGGTCAAATTTAACCATTATTGCATGGCTTTTTTTAGCAAGTTTTTTCAACGTTAAAAGAACAAATTTCAGAAGTTCTTTATCTTCATAGTCAATTACTGGACCTCGTGGAATATAAAACATAGAAAGTCCTAATGGTAGCGGCTGAATTAAGATATTTGCTACTCCAACTAATTGATTATCTTTATAAAAGCCAACTCTCTCGTTCCCCCAAGTATCCTTTATCTTGGACCAATCACTACTCTGCAATAAATTTCCTTGAGGATGATTTTCTAAAAATAAATCCCACTCTTTAGCATCAACATTTATTTTATACCTAAACATAACTTCAACACCGACTCCCTTAGAAACCATTTTTTATTAACATGCTACACTCGTACTAAATTTCTACGTTTCATTTTACTTTAATTAAATAATTATAAAAATAGAAAATAAGTTCAAGTAATTATATAATGAAATTAATTTTTCCAGCACTATACAAAGGGTGAGATTAATAAGATCTCACCCTTTGTATAGTAATAATCAGTATATTAGTTTGGATAAATGTATCTTACAGTGCCTCTTGATGCTGTCGGATTAAACCATCCACGATAATTTCCGATTGGTTGAGTTCCACTTCCATCATAGTTACACTCAGAAACTTGAATACGAGTTGATGATTCAACTGCTGTAACAACTGCTACGTGACCGTATCCTCCATCATCCCAACATGCAATCGCGCCAACTTGTGGTGTAGAACCTGTACGGAAACCTGCAGCTGCTGCACTTGCAGCCCATTGACCGCCATTACCCCAGTAATCACCAGCCCATGGTGCTAAAGTTTTTACTCCCCATGTACATTGACCTACAGGATAGCTTGATGCATTTGTACTGTATGTCGGATGTTGTTTCACTGGTGCAGGAGTATAGCTTGTTGATTCCGCTGAAGCACTACTTGAAGATGATTCAGACGAACTAGATGACGAAGAAGTAGTTGATACTGCTTGAACTTCTGCTGTAAAAGTTGTATTTCCAGAAGCAACGACTTTTTGTTGTTGACTTGCTTGTTTAGCTTTATAAGCTGCTTCTGCTTCTGCAGCTGCTTTAGCTTCTGCTTCTGCTGCAGCTTTTTTCTCAAGTAAACTTGCTTTTTCATCCTCTGCAGTAGCCTTTTCAGCAGCAAGATTCAATTCTGCAGCTTTCAACTCAGCTTGTTTTGTAGTTAATGATTGAGCATCATCAGCTAGTTTTTGCTGATTTGCAATAACTGTATTAATTGCATCATTGTTTGCTACTTGTTTTTCAGAAATAGCTTTTTTATCTGCTTTTTGTTGTTCCAACATTTTGTTGTTTGCAGATACGATTTCACTCATTGCAGCAACACGTGAAATAGCTTCTGTAATTGATTTTGAGTTTACAATTGTATTAATGTAATTTGTTGCAGCTCCATTTGTTTGAGCACTACGAGCTTGTTTTTGTAATGAATCATTGCGAGATACAATATTCTTAGAAAGTTCTGTAATTTCACCCTCAAGCTTTTTAGATTCTTCTTGTAGTCTATCATTTTCAGATTGCAAGTTTGATTGCTCTGTTTGAATAGCAGATACTTGCTCCTGAACTTGATCAACTTGTTTTTGGGCTTCTTGTTGTTGTGCTGTTAAGTTGCTAATTTTATTATCTTGAGCAGCAATTTTGTCATCAGTAGTTTCTGCATGCGCAGTTGTTAAAACAGCTGCTTGAGAAACCATTACTGTACTTAGTAAAAGTGACGCTAAGATTTTTTTCTTCATATTTCGTAGATACTCCTTCTTTTAAAGACATTACTAGTATACCAAAAAAAGGCCTAATGAATATTACGCCTTTGTTACATTTTTATTTCTTTCTTATAGGTAAAATTTTTCAAAAATAAACTGAAAAGTAATCATCCATATAAGGTTCAAAATCATTGATGGTACTAAACTATAGACTATAAACAAAGACATACTATCCACAGTTAAACCTACCACTATTGCAAGTATATAAGCTCCCATCTCAAATAGAAAAGTCATGACAATAATTGCCAGCATTCTCGTCCAACGATTCAATAAAATAACACTATTAAATTTATGGAGAAATGCCCCCAACAGGACAAATAACAGAGTCGCAATCCCTATCAAGTGGAAAAAGTAAATGTCATAAACCAAACCCACTACAAAACAATAGGCTAAATAGAGATACTCTGATACTTCAATCGTCTCAAATAAGAGAAACAAAAATAGAAAATGACTAGCTAACTGCACGTGGGGAAATAATGAGCCCAAAAGCTGGCTAATATGGGCATCAATTAGAACAAAGAAAGGAAGCAATAAAAACACTCCAACCCGCTTCAGCTGTCTCATTATGAATTCCCCACTAATTCTATCACACTCACATTATGAGTATCTGCACTCAATTTAACAGTTACTTCTCGTGTCAAATAGTCCGTACTATGCGTTGTAGCAACCACTTCACCAACAGGAATATCAGCAACATTAAAGTTTCCTAATCCACCAGTGGTCACCTTATCTCCTGCACTAATATCGCCACTACTATTTAATTGACTAATTTTGAGAACTTCATTTTCCTTGTCATAGCCAACAATAATCCCATAAATTGTAGTAGAACCATGTTGAATTTTAACAGAAATCTTATCAGCATTTTCCGTATTTGTCAGAAGGTTGACCATAGTAGAGTTGTCCTCCACTTTTGAAACACTCCCAATCAAACCACCATTTGCAATGGCTAACATATTCTCAGAAGCCCCTTTTGATTTGCCTGCATCCAGGGTCAATTCCTGCTTCCAAGATACCGGAGAACGCATAATAACATCTGCTGCCAAAGTCTTTGTGGCTTGCAACTTGGACTTCATATCAAGCAATTGGCGCAGTTGTTCATTTTCGGTCTTTAAACTTTCCGCCTCATTTGATTTAACTTCTAATTGATAAATCTGTTTCTTCAAACTTTCATTTTCATTATATGTTCGTGTCAAATGAGCCAAATCTGATTTGGCAGAATCAAACCACTGAAAAGGTTTTTGTACAACTCTATCAACCAATGAGATTCCATCTCCTAATTTTGTCACAATTATACTTGAATAAGTCGTCGCTAAGAGAGCTGACACAAGCAGAACAGTAACAAAAACAATAATGACATATTTTGATTTTTTAAAACGGTTCATATCCCTACCTTTATATCAAAAACTGTTACAGTAACTTTTTATCAATTCCTGAAAGCTACTAAGATTTTAAGAAAAATAAGCAACAACCAAGTACGATAATAACAAGAATAGTCAGCGTATCCTTTCGAGTCCATTCCAATTGTCGGTATTGACTTCTGCCTTTCCCCCCCTGATACCCACGCGCTTCCATAGCGATAGCCAAGGAATCTGCACGTTTTAAACTTGTCGCAAAAAGAGGAATCAAAATGGGAATCATAGCCTTCACCTTTTGAACAATGCTTCCTTCACCAAAATCCACTCCACGCGCTTTCTGTGCATTCATAATCCGCGTCGTATCATCCATTAAGGTCGGAACAAAACGCAAACTCATAGATAGCATTAAGCCAATTTCATGAACTGGAACTTTCACACGCTTTAAAGGTGCTAATAAAGCTTCAACAGCTGATGCCAAACTTAAAGGCATGGTAGTTAAAGTTAACAAAGTTGAAAAGAAAATAATCAATACAAAGCGACAAAAAATAATTCCAGCTTGTTGCAAAGCATAATCTGTGATTCTCACAAATGAAAACTCAAATAAAACATTCCCATTAGAAATGAAAAACAGTTGAAAAATAGTTGTGAAGGCAATCAAGAAAAACATAGACTTCAAGCCCTGAATAAAAAATGAAAGAGATACTCCTGACAAGGCAATAAATATCCCTGTCGCTATAAAAAGAATTAGATTCGTCAAGGGGTTATTAGCCCAAAACACAATCAAAATCAGTAGCATCATGGCAAGCAATTTGCTACGTGGATCCAATCGGTGAACAATCGAATCCCCTGGGATATAACGCCCCAAAATCATACTATCCATTTAGCGACTCCTTGAACTCCTCTATCTTAATCGGTAATCGTTTAAATGACACGCCTCTATCAGCCAATCGTTTACAAAAAGCTGTAATTTTAGGTACTCCCAACTGAACTTCTTCCATAAAAACAACATCTTGAAAGACATCACTAGGTTTACCAAACTTAACTAAACGTCCCTTTTCCATCACATATACCTGGTTCGCATATTCAGCAACATCATCCATCAAATGTGTTACTAAGACAATGGTCATCCCTGACTGGTGGAGTTTTTTGAACAAATTCATCAGCTCTTTTCTTCCCAGGGGATCTAGGCCTGCTGTGGGCTCATCTAAGACTAATATAGCTGGTTCCATGGCAAGTATGCCTGCAATGGCGACACGCCTCATTTGGCCACCTGACAGCTCAAACGGACTACGATTATAAAGTGATTCATCAATTCCAACCAGAGCCAGTTTCTCACGCGCAATCTGCTCCGCATCTTCTTCAGAAACTCCAAAATTTTGCGGTCCAAAAGCAACATCCTTTAAAACCGTTTCTTCAAAGATCTGATTTTCAGCAAACTGAAATACCAAGCCAACCTGTTTTCTAATTTGACGAATGTCTTTATTTTTAGAAGTCGATGTGATTAAGGTATCAAAAACCCGCACACTCCCTTGACTTGGAACCAATAAACCATTTAAAAGTTGTAAAATAGTTGATTTGCCACTACCTGTGTGGCCAATTAAAGCCGTATAAGAACCATCTTCAATCGTCAAAGAAACATCTGACAAAGCTGTTGAAGCTAAGGGAGTCCCTTCTTGATACGTAAAACTCACATTTTCTAGAGCAATTCCCATAGCTTATCCTCTAGCTCACTTTCTGTCAAATAATTTTCAGGTAAATCATAGCCATTCTGGCTCAAAGAATGTTTTAATTGATTGGCAAAAGGATCATCTAATCCAATTTGATCTAAATCATTTCGAGAAAAAAGTTCCCTTGGACTACTAGTTGATTCAATTTCCCCTTTTTTCATGACCAATACACGATCACTCATGGCAACTTCTTCCAAATCATGTGTAATGGAAATGACCGTCATATCATAGTCTTTTCGAATTTCTTTTACTGTCTCAATCAGTTCTCTACGCCCCTCAGGATCCAACATACTCGTTGCCTCATCTAGGATTAAAATAGCTGGTCTTAGGGCTACAACACCTGCAATAGCCACACGTTGCTTTTGGCCACCTGATAGACGCGCTGGCTCTCTCTTTTTAAAGTCCAACATGCCAACCAAATCCAGAGCTTCTTCCACTCTCTTTTTCATTTCTTGACGAGAAAGTCCCTGATTTTCCAAACCAAAGGCAACATCATCCTCAACAGTCGCTCCAACAAATTGATTATCTGGATTTTGAAAAACCATACCGATTTGACGACGTATATTCCAAACATTTTCCTCAGTCAGCCGTTGGCCATCAATTACAATCTCTCCGGATTCTGCTTCCAGTAAGCCATCAATTAATCGAATCGTCGTTGATTTACCACTACCATTATGCCCTACAATCGAAAGCCATTCTCCACGTTTCACGTGAAACGTAATATCCTTCACATCATAGTATTCCTGACTTTCCTTATAACGAAAAGAAAGATTTTTTACATCAATTATTGATTTCATTTCGAACCAAATGTCCCTTTAAATACATAGGCACTACCCTTGAAATAATCATAGCCAGAGTAGATAGTGAAAAACAAGGCTACATAAAGTAGAACTTGACCAAGCAAAGTCCAATGTAATAGCAAGAAAATAATCGCAAACATCTGGCTGAAAGTTTTAATTTTTCCAGGCATTGCTGCTGCTAAAACTGTCCCACCAGTTTCAACCAATAAAAGCCTTAAACCTGTTACAGCCAACTCACGACAGATGATCACTGCAACAATCCAAGCTGGAGCCATACCTAACTCAATCAGCATAATAAAAGCAGACATAACTAGTAACTTATCCGCCATAGGATCTGCAAATTTGCCAAAATTACTGATCACACTCCATTTACGAGCTAAATATCCATCTAAATAGTCGGTAATACTGGCAATAGCAAATATAATAGCTGCTACTATATGACTTTCTAGCGAATTTCCTATCGTTAAAATAAAGATAAAAATAGGTATAAAGAGAATTCGACCTATTGTTAAGAGATTGGGAATTTGTTCTTTTTTCATTCGTTTTTCCTTAATTTCTAGTAAAGGTTACAGTGATTTGTCCAGTTTGTGCTGTTAAGTTCGATAAATCAACAGTCTGATTATCTACTGTTAAAGCAACACCTTTGACAACACCTAAAGTAATGGTCACAGGATTTTTTGTTGAAACTGTTGTTTCTGCACTTTTATTATCCGGTGATAAGGTCACACCACCCTCAAGCTCACTTTCTGAAACACTAACCCAACTTCTAGCATCTGAAACCGATAATTGCAATTTTGCAGTTTCCTTACTTGTTTTATAAGCGATTTCTACATAATTTCCTTCACCTGATACACTTATAACTGGTTCAATATTCGAAGAGCTACTTGATGAATCACTACTAGTTGAAGATGGAGTTGCAGAACTAGTCGAGCTTGTTGCTTGGACTACACTATAACTAGACGCAGATGAACGCTCCGGTTGAGTCTGAATATAATTCCAAACATAATAAGTCACAAAAATGACAATCGATAGTG
The DNA here is from genome assembly GCF_000722755.1 of Streptococcus mitis. GTDB lineage: Bacteria > Bacillota > Bacilli > Lactobacillales > Streptococcaceae > Streptococcus > Streptococcus mitis_CM. The sequence goes on from NZ_JPFY01000015.1 coordinate 317,870, forward strand.
CAAAGAATATAAAATAAAATAAAGGTAAAAATGATGTCTTATTTTTCTTACTTGAACGTCTCCTACCTGTCAACTCCTCTTCATCAACATCTACTTCCTCATAAGTAATCATGCTCCCAGAATCATAAGCATCCAAAACAATTCTCTCATCTAGCTCAACTGCCCACGCATACTTTCTCAAAAAAGAACGAGTATAAAATGGACTAGGAAGTTGATCAAAATCATCAGCTTCCATTGCCTCCAACATATCCAACTGAATTTCTGTTTTTTTATGTAATTCTTCTAAAGTTAACCCTTGGTTGGTTCTAGCTAAACGTAAAACCTCACCAATTGTTTTTTTCCTCATACTTGTCATTCCTTCTTTCTAGTGTCGATTATGATAGGTTGCTATGATTTAAATATTGTAAAATCAACTATGTCACCATCATCTATTAAATGATGTCCAGCATCAAGGACATCCTCTAAAGTAATTTCCTGTAAAATTTTCGGCAAATCAAAGATTGTCTCACCTTGTCCAAAAGCATCATATTGCGTTGCAATAAATTCAAGAGAGTTCATGCTACTGAAAAATTCTCCAAACATCTCTCTTTTTATAATATCTAAATGTTCCTCTGTAATATCTAAATCCTTTGTGAAATTACGAATAGCCTTCCTAAACTGATGAGATAAAGCAACTGGCTCTTTTGTATCCATTGTCAACATAACAAAATGAAAGCGACTTGTTACTTCAACTTCAAGAGATAAGGACGCATCAATTTTACCTGATTCATATAATTTTTGAAAACGATCCGAAGTCCAACCAAACATCATTGCAAACAATAATTTTAATAAAATATGATGTCGATAGCAATCCGCCTCATCAACTTCTCGATTACCTCTAATCCCAATCGCTAGTTTAGGAGAAGACACTTCCATTCTCATACTGTCTGTTTGCTTTACAGCTTGTAAAACAAACTTTTCTCTTGCTACTTCCTGAACATCTAAATCTTCCAGTTCTTTTCTTTCAAAATAGTCCTGTACTTGATCCACATCAAAATTGCCAACTAAAAACAGAGACATATTTACAGGTTTGTAAAACCTTGTGAAGTTTTCTTGCAAATTAGTTAGATTGATTTGGGAAATGGACTCCTCACTGCCAACTATATCAGTTGCTAAAGGTGTGCCTGGATACAAATTCGCTAAAGTTGAAAAGAATAAACACGAATCTGGATCATCTTGATACATTTCTCGTTCTTGCTGGATAATATCCTGCTCTCTTAAAACGGAACCTTCAGTAAAGTGTGCTGATGTTACCAATTCATCAAGTAAGTCTAAATTGTCTAAAAAATGATCCGTTGCTGAAAAAAGATAACTTGTCTTTGTAAAGCTTGTAAAGGCATTACTATCTGCACCTAGACTCGTAAAAGCCGACATCAAATCGCTAGCATCTTCTCTTTCAAATAATTTATGTTCAATAAAATGAGCAATTCCTTCAGGATATTGTTTTACATCTCCGTCAACTTCTGTGACAAGCGTATCTACCGAACCAAACTGTACAGTTACACTCCCGTAAACCTCTTTAAATTCCTTTTTAGGCAAAAGAGCAACTGTCAATCCATTTGACAAACGAGTTCGATAAACCATTTCTTTTACAGCTGGATAGTATTTTTCTTCAAAAACAACCTTTGTCATTCTATTCCTTCCATAAAGTAAATCGCCTGTAGTTTCACATTATTAGCTGCTCTACAAATAGCCTCTTTGTCAACTTGCTCGAGTTTTGCAATCCAACTTTTAAAGTCTGCTGAAGATTTTCCAAGCAAGGCATTTTGATAAGCACGTTCAATCAATGAACTTTGATTATCTTGAGAAAGCAACAGAGACCGACGAATCATTTCCTTTGTTTGCTCTAACTCAAGCTCTGTAAAATAACCTTTTTTTAAATCAAGCAGTTGATTATTCATCATTTTACGAGCCTGGTTCCGATTTTCTTGATCGATACCAGCATACATCCTCAAGAATCCACTAAATAAATCAAGCTGACTTGAAATAGTATAAGCCAATCCAGCATTTTCACGGACGTTTGTAAAGAGCTTAGAATGAGCAAATCCACCAAGTAAACCATTCATTACAATCATGGGTAAATGTTTCTCATCACCATATTCAGAAGGGCAATGATAACCCAATTCCAAAATGGATTGTCCCACATTTTTCCGAACCATACCTTCCTGAAGGATATTAGAATATGGTTGACAATACTGAACTTTTACATCTCCTTCTCGACCTTTGAAGCCAAATGATTCTAATACATTTTGAATTTCAACCTCATTAAAATCACCTAGGAAAAAGAAATCTATTCGATCATTAGCCAAAAATTCTTGGAAACAAGAATAAGAACTTTGTGGAGTTTCAACTAAAATACGATTTCGTAAATCACTATATTCCAATTGAAGACGTTCATCACAAAAAAATAATTTATCTAATTCTTTATGTGCGAAATAAAAAGAATCATCCATATCAGATGCTAAACTTGCTAGCAATTGTTTTTTCTCAATTTCAAATAAGGCCGGATCAAACCCATTATCAACTACTACGGGTGAAAAAAGAGTTTCTTTTAAAAATTCCAAAACCTGAGAAGTTAGCACATTTTTCCTACTTAAAAACTCATCACGAACATAGGTAAATGTAAATTCTACAATATGACTTTGCCCTCTTCTGAAACAATTGGTTGACATATCTGTACCGTATAGACTGGCCAAATGTCTCCTCAAATCTTGAGAAGTGGGGTACATCTGATTAGCAGTCTCTAGCATACTCGCACTCAACATGCGACCTGCAATCGTATCAAGAGATAATGGAGCGGTAAAACGCACGGTGATTTTGTTCGTTTTAAACTTTTTTGATTGGATAAAATGTGTTGAAATTCCATGCACTAACTCCATGATTGACCTCCTTATATACAGACTTCTATTATATCACGAAAACCTGGAATTTTCTTGTTCTCTGTAACACTTTTGAAATAAAAATCGCTTACATTTCTCCCTGTTTCTCTCACTATTTTTAGGAAAATATGGTATAATACCAAAGATTGAGGTGAATTATGGAATACAAATTATTTGAAGAATTTATTACCCTCCAAGCACTACTCAAAGAACTTGGAATTACACATAGCGGAGGAGCTATCAAATCATTTCTCTCTGAACATTCTGTTTACTTTAATGGAGAATTAGAGAGTCGTCGTGGTAAAAAACTTCGTATTGGCGATAAAGTTGACATCCCTGACATAAATATTGACATCTTGTTGACACAACCTACTTCTGAGGAGCAAGAGGAATATCAAGCTGATAAAGTTGAAAAAGAACGAATCGCTAAACTTGTCAAGGAGATGAATAAAGGAGTAAAAAAAGACAACTCTAAACCTACTTCATCAACCAAAAGCAAACAAGCTCCACGATTCCCTGGTAGATAATCATGTGGCTACAACACCTATCTCTCAAGACTTTTCGTAACTATAAAGAGACGAAAATAGACTTTAACCCTAAATTGAATGTCTTTTTAGGACGCAATGCGCAAGGTAAAACAAATATGTTAGAGGCTATCTATTTTTTAGCCTTAACACGTAGTCATCGGACTCGAACAGATAAAAATCTCATTCATTTTGACGAGGAACAACTTCATCTTTCAGGTCTTGTTCAAAAACAAACGGGATCCATTCCTCTCGAAATCGAACTAACACAAAAAGGGCGTGTGACAAAAGTTAATCACTTAAAACAGGCACGACTTTCAGATTATGTCGGACACATGAATGTTGTCTTATTTGCTCCGGAAGATTTACAACTAATTAAAGGAGCACCTTCAGTTCGACGAAAATTCATTGATATGGAGCTTGGACAAATTAAGCCCATCTATCTATCAGATTTAACCAATTATAACCATATCCTTAAGCAAAGAAATACCTATCTAAAATCAGCTCAAAAAATAGATGAAACCTTCCTTTCAGTACTAGATGATCAGCTAGTCGATTATGGATGTCGTGTGATGAATCACCGCTTAGATTTCATAAAAAAACTAGAATCATTTGGGCGTAAGAAACATTTTGAACTCTCTAATCAGATTGAAGAGTTGTCAATAGCCTATCAATCTTCTGTCAAGATAGCTGACAAAGAAAACTTATCAGAATCTTTCAAAATTGCTTTAGAAAAAAGTAGGTCCAGAGATTTATTTAAAAAGAATACTGGTGTTGGTCCTCATAGAGATGACATTTCTTTTTATATAAATGGGATGGATGCTAGTTTCGGAAGTCAAGGTCAACATCGTAGTCTCGTCCTTTCTATAAAATTAGCAGAAATCGAGTTGATGGAAAGTATTACTACAGAATCTCCAATATTACTGCTTGACGATGTTATGAGTGAACTTGACAACACTAGACAGTTAAAATTATTAGAAACGATTTCTCAGTCAATCCAAACCTTTATCACAACAACAAGCTTAGATCATCTTCAAAATCTGCCAGAAGATCTAAGTATCTTTACTATTCAGGATGGTAAAGTTGCTGTAAATCAAAATTGACAACATCGTAAAAGAACTCCTGTTTTCACAGGAGTTCTTTTCATTGTTTTTCACATAGAATAATTTGGTGCCTCATTCGTAATTTGTACATCATGAGGATGGCTCTCTTTCAAACCAGCACCAGACATTTCAATAAATTGAGCGTTATCGTGTAGTTCCTTAAGGTTAGCTGCACCACAGTAACCCATACCAGAGCGAATACCACCAATCATTTGGAAGACAATATCAGCTGCCGCTCCTTTATAAGCAACACGACCTTCAATTCCTTCGGGAACGAGTTTGTTTGCTTCGTTGACAGAGCCTTGGAAGTAACGATCGCTTGAACCTTTCTTCATGGCAGCGATTGATCCCATACCACGGTAAGTTTTGAATTTACGTCCTTGGAAGATTTCAGTTTCGCCTGGAGCTTCATCAGTTCCAGCAAACATAGATCCAAGCATAACAGCATTTCCACCAGCCGCAAGTGCTTTTACAATATCTCCAGAATACTTGATTCCACCGTCAGCAATGATCGTTTTACCATATTCACGCGCAACAGCTGCAGCATCGTAGATAGCCGTTACTTGCGGAACACCAACACCAGCAATAACACGAGTAGTACAGATAGAACCTGGTCCAATACCAACCTTGACAACGTCTACACCTGCTTCATAAAGAGCACGTGCACCTTCAGCAGTAGCAATATTTCCAGCAATCAAAGTACGGTCTGGGAAATGAGCACGAATCTCAGCAATTTTACGCAAGACACCTGCAGAATGACCATGCGCAGTATCAATAACAATCGCATCCGCTCCTGCCTCAAAAAGAGCCTCTGCACGTTCAAATGTATCTGAAGTAACACCTACTGCACCTGCAACTAGAAGACGACCAAACTCATCTTTAGCCGCATTTGGAAACTCAATAACTTTTTCAATATCTTTGATGGTAATCAAACCAGAAAGACGGCCTTCTTCATCTACCAACGGAAGTTTTTCAATACGGTGTTCTTGAAGAATGCTTTCAGCCGTTACAAGATCTGTACCCACAGGAGCAGTCACAAGATTTTCACTGGTCATATGGTTTGAAATTGGTTGATTATAATCTGAAATAAAACGAAGATCTCGGTTTGTCAAAATACCAACTAATTTACGATTTTCAAGTGTTTCAACAACTGGAACACCACTGATACGGTAACGTCCCATAAGCTCATCAGCTTCAGCAATTGTATGTTCAGGAGTCAAGAAGAACGGATCAATAATAACTCCATTTTCAGAACGTTTTACCTTGCGAACCTCGTCTGCTTGCTGAGCAATTGACATGTTTTTATGTATAACTCCGAGACCACCTGCACGAGCAATAGCAATGGCCATTTGACTCTCTGTTACTGTGTCCATGGCAGCGGTAATAATTGGGATATTTAAAGTCAAATTATCTGCCAATTTAGTTGTTAAATCTGCATCATTAGGCAATACATGACTTTCAGCTGGAATAAGCAATACATCATCGAAGGTAAAACCTTTTTTCAAAAATTTAGTGTCCCAATTAGACATTCGAAGTTTCCTCTTTTCTTTCTTTTTGAGCTTGACTCTTTTTATATTGTATCTATCATACCATTCTATAAAAATTTGTCAAATGTTACAGGGGTAAATAAAAAACTATCTTTTCTTCCTGATAGAAATGATAGTTTCTTGTAAAATAAACTTAGTTAAAGTAATGAAGTCCCATTGCTCCTTTAACCTCAGATAGGGTTTGACCCGCAACTTCACGCGCTCTTTCACTACCTTTTTGAAGCATGTTATAAACTTCTCCCATATCCTTAGCAAATTCGATACGGCGCTCACGAATAGGACCAAGTTCACGCTCTAATATTTCAAGTAGATAACGCTTAGTCTTAACATCACCAAGACCACCTCGTTGATAATGTTCTTTCATATCAGCAATTTCTTTAGCATCTTCTGGACGACCAAAAACATCTAGATAATGGAAGACCATATTTCCCTCAATTTTACCTGGATCTTCCACTCGAATATGATCTGGATCTGTATACATACTCATTACTTTTTTACGCAAAGTATCCGCATCATCAGCTAAATAAATACCATTATTGAGTGATTTAGACATTTTAGCATTTCCATCTAAACCAGGCAAACGCCCTGCTCTCTCATTATCTGGAT